>DAOUIX010000159.1:0-49981 GCA_034423235.1 Chloroflexota bacterium
CGTCCGCGCCTGACGCCCGCTGCCAATCAGCCCAACCACCCGGCTGTCCGGCCGCGCCAGGTACTTGCTCGAAATCCCGGTCGCCGCCCCTGTCCGCAATTCACCCAGCCGCCCGGCCTCAAGCACGGCCCGCAGCAATCCCGTCGCCACGTCAAACAGCACCACCACGAACCGCGCGCCGCCCCCAAACGACCCGTAGATCTTCGCGCCCGCTGCCCCCAGCTCCTGGTCGGCGCCGCCCATCACGTTCAGCGACCCGGCCGGAACCGTCGCCCGCCGTCGCCCTACATTTCCGGCCACCCCGCGGCCCTGCCGGTCAAACGCCCCCTCAACCGCCGCCAGCGCCAGATCCATATCCCCCAGCGCGTCCACGTCCGCTTCAGTCAAATAGAGGGGCATCGCATCTCCAGATCCGGGCTGCGCCACAAACTCCCGCCGATTCTAGGCAGCCTCGCGACTCCGCGTTCGCTGCCTTGTGGGATCGCGGTGCGCGCGCCACCGTCCGCCCGGAGCGGTAGACCTACCAGATGGTTGGAATCTGTGGCGATGCCGTCAGGCTCTCATCCCGCGTAAGCACCGGAGCCTCGAGCGTCAGCGACTCAGCGGCAATTAGCCGGTCGTGCATTTCCGGAATCTCATCGCAGAACTCCAGCCGCGCTAGCTGGGCGCGTCCCAGGTCGGTCACCTCGATGCTGCCGACGGCATCCAGTCTTGCCAGGAGGTCAGCGGGCGCGATGGGCTGCCCCAGCTTTACGGACAGAAAGTAGAACTCGGCCACCACAATTGCGGGTACCAGAATCGTCGCGTTGCCAGTCGCGGCCAGCCTGAACACCGCGGTAGCGGCGGCGCTGAGTCGTTCAGGTGACTTCAGAAACCACCACAGCGCGTGCGTATCGGCCACGAATCGAACCTGTCCGTTCCTCACAATTCCGTTACGACTCGCCAGGCTCCGCTGCTCCGGGCCTCCACATCGCCTTGATCTCGAGAAAGTCCTCGTAGGTCGCGTCGGGCAGGTCGGTCATCGCGCCCCGTAACGACTCGAGCGATGGCTTGTCGCCTGAAACGGGTGGAACGACCGTCAGCCTCCCGCACGGTTTGCCCCGCCGGGTGATGATGACTTCGTCCCCTTCCTCAAGGTCCCGCAGTATTTCGCTGAACCGAGCCTTGAACTCGCGAACCCCGAATGTAGTCAAGTCGTCTCGCCTATGTGTCTATCAGACCATCTTCATGTAGCCACATCATAGCGCCAAGAGCCCACCAATAGGCAGCCTGATGGCCCGGGAACGCCCATCTCATCTTGTGGCAGCGGAATCTCCCGCTCCGCGATCCACTCGCCCCGAAGTCTTGGAACGAATTCGCCCAGTCCAACGTATTCATCCATGTAACCCCTGCACCCCGCACAGAGCACGAGGCGGCAGATGACCGAATCCCAGGCGCTGCAGCGCTCCCAGGACGGCGACCCCGAGGCCTTCCGCCATCTGGTGGATCAATACCAGGACGTGCTTTTTCGCACGGCCACACTCATGACCGGAAGCCAATTGCTGGCCGAGGACCAGGCCCGAGAGGTTCTGCGCGCGGCTTGGCATGGCCTTCAGGCCACCGGGTGGATCGCTCCCGTCAAGCTGTGGCTCGTGCGCATCCTCGTGCGTCAGGAAACTAATCGGAACCCCCGGCCAGGCCCATCAGTGAGTTCGTCCGATCAACTGCGACTCCGTCAGCTTCCGCCTCCGTCTAATCCCGACGAGACGGACCCCCGGCATTGCCAGATTCGGCGAGCCTTCGATGCTCTCGGTCTGGCTGACCGCCATATCCTGATCCTGTGTTACTTCGCCGATCTCTCCGACGCCCAACTGGCCAGCGTCCTCGATGTACCAAGGGACTCCGCCGAGACCGTGCGGCATCGCGCTCTCCGCCGGTTGCGCAATCTCCTCCTGGCCCTCGGCGCACAGGCGGAAGACGGGGCGGGTTCCTTTGCCTCCGAACAGGAGCTAATAGCCGCACTCCGCGAATACTTCAATTCGGCCACCGCTGCGCTGCCCGTCCCGGCCGATCTGTGGGACGGGCTTGAATCCCAGGCTCCCAATCAATCGTGCCTCTGCCGCATTCGGCGCAAGTTCCTTGCCGCCGCTCAGCGTTTCTGGACGCCCCTGGCGGCTACCGGTGGCGCCGCCGCCTTGGCTTCGGCTGTCGTCTGTGCGGCCACGGCCTGAGTGCGCCCTGACCTCCGCTGGCAGAGACGCGCGCCGATTTGGCCGCTTCGATTCCAGCCGCGAGCTAGCCGCGTCTCCGACTACTCGAATGCGCAGCTCAATGACCTTGTACTTCGGCTGGTCCGGGTGGAACCGGACCACCCGCAGCCCCGCTGACCCAGGCCGCCCTCGCTGAGCCGGTCCACTCCCGACGCCGGCCTCGTCGCGGGCGGGCAGCTCCACAACTCCTGCGACAGCCAATTGCAACTCCCGCCACGCGCCCTGATCATGCGCCCTTGGCATGACCCTCCTCGCGCTCCACATCGTCTTCAACGTCGGCTTCGCGCTCAGCACGCGCGTGGCCCAGTTCCGCCGTTACGACTATTTCCTTGTAGCCGCTGTCAACTACACCCTGGCCGCCCTGCTGGCATCGCTCTGGGCGCTTCTGCACGGCGGCTGGGGCTTCGACCCCCCAACCCTCATCTTCGGCGCTGTCCAGGGCTTCCAGTACGCCGCCACCATGATTGGCGTCTACCTGCTGCTCGTGCGCTCCGGCGTCGGCGTCACCTTCATCGTGCTGCGCTTGACCGTCGTGGTCCCCACGCTCTCGGCCATCGTCTTCTTCGGCGAGCGACCCAGCGCCGCCGCCATCGGCGGCCTCCTGCTCATGTTGATCTCCATCCCGCTGCTTGTCGGTCCTCGCTCGGCCGTGCGCGGGCCTCGTTCACGGTGGTACTGGCCCTCCGTCGCGCTCATGATGATCGTCACGGGCGCTGGGCTCACCGCCTCCAAGGCCTTCAACGAACTTTCCACGCCCGACCGCGCGCCCGACTTTGTCATGTTTTCGTTCCTGGTCTCCGTACCCGTCGCGCTCGTTATCTTTGCCATGCGCCGCCGCTTCCAGGCCCGCACGCCCCCGCTGCGCCAGAGCCTCTCGAAGCCAGGTCCGCTGGCAACCGGGGCAGTCATGGGCCTCTGCAATGTCATCCAACTGGCCTTCCTGGTGGCCGCTCTCGAACTCATCCCCGGCACCATCGCTTTTCCAATCCAGACCTCCGCCTCGGTGCTCCTAACCACCGCCGCGGGCGTCATCGTCTGGCACGAACGCCACGGCCCCATTGTCTGGCTCGGCGTCGCCGCCGCCCTCGCCGGCATGGTCATCATTAACTTCTGACGACGCTCGATTCTCACACTACGGCGCCAGCCCGTACGACCACGTGAACGCGTTCTTCACGCTCAGTCGAATTGGAAGCGCCACACCCCGATGGCTGTGAACACCGCCGCGAAGATCAGCAGCACGCCTGCTTCCAGCCATACGCCGCCCAGGCCCTGCCCCCGCACTAGCACGTCTTGGTAGCCCTGGATCGCCCAGGCCTGCGGTGTGATGTTGCCGATCTGCTGCATCGCCTCCGGCATGATGAATCGCGGCACCATCACCCCGCCCAGCGCCGAGGTGGTCAGCACCACGATCACCGCCAGCCCCGTCCCCTGCGTTTCCGAGCGCGCCACGCCTGCCAGCGCGATGCCCAGCCCCGTGGCTACGAGCGCCAGCGCCGCCGACACCACCACCACGGCCGGAATGAATCCCAGGTCCAGCCCGAACGCCAGCCGCGCGATCGCAAACATGATCACGATTTGGATCAGGTTCACCACGTAGAACGGCGCCAGCTTGCTGATCACGATCGGCGCCCGTCCGACCGGCGCGGCCCGCAATCGCCGCATCGCTCCGCTCCGCCGCTCGCGGAAGATCGACTCGATCATCACCGTCGCGATGAAGAACACCCCCATCACCGTGTACGCGGCCGCGTTCTGCTGGTACTGGTCCGGGAACTGCTCCCGCTCCACCCCCGGCGGAACCCGCCGCCGCGTCGTCACCGGCAGCGCGCCGTCTCCCTGGCCGTCGGGCTGCATTGATGCCGCCAGCTGTTCGCGAACCTCCGCCGGCAGTCCCGCCGCTACCTGTTCGAACCAGGCGGCGGCTCCTGCCTCGCCCAACCTGCGTCCCACCACCTGCTGCAGCACCGCGCTCAGCGCACCTTCTAACGGACCAGTCACCTGCGCGGTCGTCGCCGGATCGACGATTACGTCCACCTCCAGCGGCTCGACCTGCTCGCCCCTGAAGATGCGCGGATCTTCCAGCAGCGCTGTAAAGCCAGCGGGAAACACCACCCCCACCGGATACTCGCCGTCCGCCACCAGTTGAGCCACTGCGTCGGCCGTCAACGATTGCCCGTCCTGCTCGCGGATAATCGTCAGTCCTTGCGTCGCGTCCAACTGCTCTGCGACCTGCACGGCCACCTCGCCCGCGCCGCCGATCGCCACCGGCACCTCCAGCGCTCTGGCGGATCCCTCGGCGGCCCCTTCCTCGAACAGCCCGCCCAGCGCCAGGCTGAACACCACCATGAACATCACCGGCATCAGGAACAGCACGAATAGCCCGCCCGGGTCCCGCACGAGCACCTGGAATTCTTTGATCGTGAACGCCAGCGTCGCCCGCATCCCTCAGTCCCGCAGGCTGCGACCCGTGTAGCGCAGGAACACGCTTTCCAGGTTCGGCTCCAGGATTCGCACGGTTTCCACCTCCAGCGACGACGCATTCATCGCCTGCATCACGTCCACCAGCGCGTGCCGCGCGCTGCTCGCCTCGATATTCAGCGACCGCTCGTCCGGACCCGGTCCGACGGCCTGCACCGAACCCAGCGTCTCCAGGGTTTCCGTGACCAGCTCGCGCTGCTCTGGATCGATCCCGATCTGGATCACCCCGCCGCCCAGGGACTCGATCAGCCCCCGTGGCGTATCCAGCGCCACGATTTTTCCGTGGTCGATGATCGCCACCCGGTTGCACAGGCGCTCGGCTTCTTCCATGTAGTGGGTCGTGTAGACGATCGTGACGCCCTGGTCCTGGTTCAGCCGCTCCACGTTGTCGAAGATGTGGTTCCGGCTTTGCGGGTCCACTCCCACCGTCGGCTCGTCCAGGATTAGCAGTTCCGGCTCGTGCAGCAGCCCCGCCGCCAGGTTGAGCCGACGCTGCATCCCGCCGGAGTAGGTCCCCGCCTGGTCGTTCCCGCGGTCGCTCAGCCCCACGATCTCCAGCACCGCTTCAACCCGCTCCCGCAGGCGTCGCCCGCCCAGGCCGTAGACGCGCCCGAAGAACCGCAGGTTCTGTCGGCCGCTCAGCTTCTCGTACAGCGCAATGTCCTGTGGCGCCACGCCGATCCGCCGCTTGGCGTTCCGAGCGGTCGGCGTCACCGGCGTGTCGTTCAGATGCACCTCGCCGGCGGTTGGGGCGAACATCCCGCAGAGGATCCCGATCAGCGTCGACTTGCCCGCGCCGTTCGGACCCAGCAACCCAAACACCTCACCCCGCCTTACTTCAAGCGTGATGTCGTCTACGGCTGTCAGATCCCCGTAGCGATGTACCACCCCGCCGGCGCGCAACACCGTGCCGTTGTCCGCGCTACTCACGAGCGCTGTCCCAGCGCGATCACAGCCAAGTCAACCTCAATCCCCGGCCCATGACGTTTGCAATGAAAAGCAGTTTGCGATAGACAGGCTCATTGCGCAAGTCACTTGGTCGACGTGTACCGCAGCCGCCGCCCACCGCCGCGAACTGTCGACAGTCGTGCGGCCCGTGTTCCGGCCACTCCATCGTTCGCGCACGATCAGAATGCGGCCTCACGGTTGGCCATGCAACTGTCACCGGGGACTCCATCTCCCGCGCCGTCGCCTGGAACGGCGACTCGAGCCTGCCATTGCCCCGCGGATCAGACTCCGGCGCCGTCTGCCCCACCTTCATCCCTTACCGCCGTCTCCGTCTCTACATGCACGACGCGCGGCTCTACTCACTCCGGATCGCCAGTTCGGCTGACTGAACTGCCCCCGCCGAGCCGAGCAATGCGCGCAGGTCTCTTGGCCGCGCGCGGCGTTCGAGCTGACCGCCTAGTGCTCCTCGTGCACCATCGGCGCCGCCCAGCGCCGCAAGCTATCCGACGCTTCCAGCCCAGCATCCTGCCCGCTCGCAAATGCGCTCGCAATCAAGTTCCGTTCTCCGGCCACGATGTCCCCCGCCGCCCAGATTCCGGGAATCGCCTTGCCCTCCGAGTCCAACACCTCGTGATCGCCGCTGCACTTAAGCAGCCCGTCCTCGGCATGCGCCACGTCGAACCGGTGCAGAAATTCGTCGTTCGCCTTCAACCCCTCGTCCACGAAGAAACCGTCGAAGAACAGCTCCCGCCCATCCACCATCCGGAATCCCAAGAGGTTCAGGCCTTGTCCGATGTGCGCCTCGATCCGGCCTTCCTCCAGCTCCGCGCGTCGCTCGCGCAGCGCCTCCAGCACGGGCGGCGACATCCCATGCGGCCGCCCATTCGTCAGAACCGTGATCCGGTCCGTGAAGTCCTGCGCGCCCTGCACCACGTCGAAGATGTAGTCGCCCACGCCCACGATCGCCAGGTGCTCGTCCACGTGCAGGTGACCGTCGCAGCGGATACACAGGTGCCAGCCCCGGCTGTTGCCCGCATACCGGTAGACCAGCTGGTATTTGCGGTACATCCGGTCCGCCGAGTCGTTGATTTCGATGTCCGGCCAGCCGTCCTCGAAGCCGCTCGCCACCACCACCGTCCGGCCCAGTGCCGCCGTCGTCGCCCCAACCTGCCTGTCCCGCGACAGGGCTTCGGTGGCGTACGTCAGCCGAAACGTCCCGTCGTCCAAGCGTTCCAGGTCCAGCGCAAACCCATCGGCTCGCCGGATCCCCGCCATCCGTTCCTCGCCGCCTCGCTGGATCGCCCGTTCTGGCTGACCTTCAGTCCACCCCTGCAAGGCCTTCGCGAACTGCACCCCGGTAATACCTGCAAACACCGGGGCGTCCTCGATCTTCACCGTCTTCGACCAGTACGCCCGCCCGCGCCGCCGGCTCACCTTGCTCGCGTCCAACAACAGCACGTGCCGCATCTGGTGCGCCGCGCTCACCGCCGCCTGCGTGCCCCCCGGTCCGGCGCCGATCACGAGGACGTCAAAGACCGCGCTCATCTCACTCATCCGCGTCGCGCTGCGCTCTGCCTCAACTGGTCGGCTTCGGCGCCCACTCCTCGGCTCCCGTGATCTCGTCGATCATCTTCATCGTACGCACGGCGTCGTCCAGCGTTGGTGCCGGAAACGACACAGCCTCACCCGCCTGCACCGCCCGCAGGAATGCCCGCGACTCTCCCGGAAACCCCGGCTTCAACCGCCGGTCCAGCCCCGTCAGGCCAAACCGAACCGGCTCGCGCCCTGCCCGAACCAGCGTGCACGAACTCAAACGGTCGCCGGGCGCAGCCGATGTCGCCGCCGACGTCAGGACCGCGGTCGCCGTCCGGGCCTCGTACCAATGGCCGGTCCCTTTCGGCCCAAAGTGATCTGCGATGGCTCGCCCCACGGCACCCGACTCATACTCCAGCAACGCGTTGAAACTGTCCGGCTTCGGCAGCCGCCGCTGCCGTACCACCGAGGTCACCTTCGCAACATCCCCGCCCAGGTACCGCAGCAGGTCCAGCGAGTGAATGCTGTTCGCGTACGCCCAGCGCATCGCCACTTCCGGCGGAAACTTGGTGCCCGCCCACTGGGCCGACACATCCTCGTCCGCGTGCACCGTCACCGACACCACGTCACCCGTGTCCAGCAGTGCCTCGCGCCCCGCCTGCAAACACGTATAGAACCGTCGGTTAAGCCCGACCATCGCCGTCGTTCCGGTCTCCCGCACCGCCCCGGCCAGCCGCTCCGTGTCTGACGAATACAACCCCGGCGGCTTCTCTAGGAACGTCGGGACCCCCGCTCGGATGAACCGTTCCGCGACCTCCGCCACAGCCAGCACGCTCACCAGCACGTACACCGCGTCAAACTCACCCCACGCACGCAGCTTATCCACGCTGGTAAACGTCCGCTCGACGCCGAATCGCCGCGACGCCTCCTTCACCGCCTCCGCGTCGATATCGCACAGCGCCGCCACCTCAGCCTCCGGCAGCGCCTGCAACACCGGAATGTGCTGACCCGCAATATTCTTCGTCCCGATCACGGCGCATCGAACGGGGCTCGGCTCGGCCATATCACCCTCCATGGCGCAGGCGGCGTATCCTCGCACGGCCCCTAGTATCTACCCGCCAAGCATGGTCCTCACCCGCGATCGCCTCGCCGCCGACCTTCGCCGCCTCGGAGTGCAACCAGGCGACGTCCTCATGATCCACAGCTCCCTCCGCAGCCTGGGCTACGTCACAGGTGGCGCCGCGACTGTCGTCGACGCGCTCCTTGATGTTCTCGGCTCCACTGGGACCCTCGTCGGCCCATCGTTCAACTACGAGACCGCCCAGGCCCCCAGCTTTGTCTTCGATCCGATCAACACCCCGTCCGACATGGGCGCCATCGCCGACGAGATTCGCCGCCGCGCCGGCAGCGCCCGCAGCCGCCATCTCACCCACAGCGTCAGCGCCATTGGGCCCCAGGCCCAACGCATCGTCAACGCCGGAGGCCCCACCGCCTGGGCCGCCGACAGCCCCTTGGGCATGGTTTTCCATCTCGACGGTCGCTTCTTGCTGCTCGGCGTCACCTACCAGAGCTTCACCGCCTGCCACGTCCTCGAAGTGGCCTTCCGCCTCCGCTATCGCAAGATCGACACCCTTCGCCGTCGCCTCCGCCAGCCAGACGGTTCCCTCATCCCCTGCGAAAGCACCGTCTATCTCCGCGACGTCGGCTATCCCGGGTACGACTTCAACCGCGTGGGCCAGGCCATGGAAGACGCCGGGATTACGTCGGTCGCACCCGTGGGCAACGCCGTCGCCCGCCTCATCCCCGCCCAGCCCCTGCGCACGTTCGCCACGCCCCGTGTCCAACGCGATCCTGACTTCCTCCTGCAGCGGGGATCAGGCGTCACTCCCCTCCGCAGCGGCTTCACCCTCACGCTCCCGCGCGGCCAACTCTCCGTCGTCGATCCTGGAGAGATCTTCAACCCCTACTCAACCTGATCCAGCGGCGCCGTGCGCCCGTCTATGCTTAGGGATGAGCCGACGGGTTCGTGGAGAATCACCTATGCGCCGCGATCAACCGCAAGACCGCGCCCACTCGCCCCGCATGATCCGCCGTCGCGTCTTGCTCGTCGGCGTGATTGCTGCCGGAACCTTGAGCCTCCTGGCGGCGTGCGGTGACAACAAGGTCGAGCACGGCAAGTTCAAGCTCCGCAGCGGGGCCAGTTGGTAGTCAGCCCGGGCTGACAGTCCCGGGCAGGTTTCAGCGCCCAACGGCGATAGGTCGGGTGCGCGCGCGGCGATCGAGATCGGCTGATTGACTACCGTTGGTCATGCTGCGGCGTCATCGCGTCCCGGCGGCTAAGCCGCCGGGACAGTGTCGCCTTGAGTTGAGGCCGAGCCGCGTTGAGGTTTCCGAAAGCCGCGCGCACGCGCTAATATCTGTCCGGCTGAGCCGAGGGCCCGGGGTCCTACGGGGCGCAGGAGGGGATATGCGAAATCTGACACGTCGAGAAATGCTTCGAGCTGGGAGCGCGGGCGCGCTTGGAGCCGCCGGTATAGCGGTTCTGGCAGCCTGCGGCGAAGGCGAGACCATTGAGGTCGTCAAGGTCGTCACCCAGGTCAAGCAGGTCGAAAAGATCGTTGAGAAGGAAGTCCCGGTCACGGTCGAAAAGACCGTCATGGCGCCCACGGCCGCGCCTGTGGCGGGACCCGTCAGCGTTCGCTTCGCCACGGACCACACGTCCGGGCCGCGCGGCAATGCCATGAAGTGGGGCATGGAGCAGTTCTCACGCCAGTTCCCCAACATTCCGGTGAAGATCGACGTCATCGGTGGCGACTACTTCGACTCCGTCAACCTCCAATTGGCGGCTGGCAGCATGGCCGAGGCCATCCTCTTCGAGGGCAACCTCTTCCAGGCCCATTACGCCGCCGGGTTCTTCCCGGACATCACCGACTCCGTGAACCGGCTTGGCTTCTCACTGGATGACTACTGGGTTCTCCCCACCGGCTGGCTCCCCTGGGAAGGCGCGCTCTACCAAGCCAACGGCCGCCTGCATGGCCTCCCCTTCCAGGGCGGCATGAACGGCATCGTCTACAACGTCGACCTGTTCGACTCCAACGGCGTGGGTCAGCCCGCCGAGGACTGGGACTGGAACGACGCGATGGAGGCTTCGCGCCAGCTCACCGACGCCGACGAGGACCAGTTCGGCATGTGGGCGCCCACCAGCGACCAGTTCGGCTGGGGCCCGATGCTTTGGTCCAACGGTGTTGAGTACTGGTTCAACGAGCAGGGTGTATCCCAGTTCGACACGCCGGAATCCATCGAAGCCCTCACCTGGGCCCACGGCACCATGCACACCGAAGGCGTCGCGTTCACCAGCGAGATTCGCCAGCGTGTGGCCGGTGAGTTCGGTGACCCGTTCTCCGCCGGCAAGGTCGGCATCTGGCCGGGTGGCCGGGTGTACAGCACCGGCTTCGGAATCCCGCGTATCAAGGACCGCTTCACCTGGTCCGTCGGTCCCATGTACGTGTCGCCCAACACCGGCGTCGCGCGGCATGGTTGGAACGACCAGCCGCACATCGTCACGATTGCGGCCGAGCGGCTCGGCAACCTCGAAGAGACCGTGCAGTTGGTCACCTACCTCGCGGGTCCGGAATACCAGACTCGTGTCGGCATCGACCGAGGGCACTTCCCCGTCTACAAGACCGTGGCCGATTCCCCGGAGCAGCTCGCGGCCCCGCCCGAGGGCATGCACTGGCTCAAGACCTACGCCACCACGCCCGAACCGCGCACCCCTGGCTATTTCCCGTACTGGGACGAGTTCCGCGGCGCGCACCGCGTGTGGCAGTCCAAGCTCTGGGTCAACGAGGTTGGTCCCGAGGAAGCGGCCGTCAACATGGCCAACGACACCAACGCCGTCATCAATTCGTACGGCGATTGGGCGCCCGTCCCGGCCTAGTCCTCAACCGTTTCGCCACAACGGCCCGTCGCCACCAAGCGGCGGGCCGTTTGGCGTTCATCACCTATTCAGTCGGCCCACGATCCAGGGCATCCCGGCGATTTCGGCCCGGAACCCAGCAGCACCCGCCAAACCCAACGCACCCTCGCACGCCACACGTCTCGTGCAGTTCCGACCATTGCCGCTTAACCTCACCGTTCGCGGTGAGTCGGCCGGCGTCTTGCGGAATGCATGTCCTGAGCCAGTCGAACGAGTCGACCCAATCAGATGCTCCGCCCTCACCCCGCCTTGAGCTCTACCGCCCCCTCCGCCGCCAGGTCCGCGATCACCGACCCAACTATCGGACGTAGCGCCGCCGCATGCGTCGGAACGCTCTGCGCAAACCTCGCCGCCATGGCCTGCGCCACTTGTGCTCCGCTTCGCTGCCCATCCAGCAGATTCAGCACCGACAACGTCGGCAGCGACAGCAGAATCTCCCGCTTGTCCCCATTCGTCGCCCCTGGCACTTCCACGCGAGTCACCGGCCGCAACCCTGTCTCCGTCTCCTGCATCCAGGCGCGAACGTCCGTCCCCGGCACAAACGCCGGCCGCCCAGCCAGCGCCTGCTCCGGCGTCAAGATGACTCCACGGCGCGTCAACTCCTGAGCTGAAGTCTCCACCGCCGGCTGCGTAACATCCGTCGCGTCGTCGTCTGCCAGCGCCTCATACGTCACCGCCAGCTGTCCCGGCGTAAACCCGCCCATGTAGCGGATCGACTCCTCCGGCGACTCCTTTGTTAGTCCCGACGAAATGAACACAAACGCCTGCCGCAGCGACAGATTCTGGCTGGGGTCCACCAGCCGGTGCGCCGTCCAGAACCACGACTCCTGCAAGCGCTGCCCGTGGTACCAGTGATTCGCCATGTCCACGAAATCGTTCGCCTGCTGCAGGTAGCCCTCCTGGTACCAGTCCATCGCCAGCCCGTTCAGGTCCGGCGCTTCCAGCGAGGTGCGAATCGCTTTCGTCGCCCGCAGCACGCCTTGCAGCGCCAGCGCGATGCCTGACGCCAGAATCGGATCCACGAAACACGCCGCATCCCCCACCAGCAGATACCCCGGCCCGTGAAACTGCCGGCAGATAAACGACCAGTCCGAGACGATGTCGAAATCTCCCGCCCAGCGCCCGCCGTCCAGCAGCTCCTTGTACTCCTCACACGACGCGATCTGCCGCTGCCAGTACTTTCGCCGTTCCGTCCGCGTCATTCCCCGGATGCGCTCCGGGTCCGTCACCAGCCCAATACTGCGCAGACCGCCCGCCAGCGGGATGTGCCACAGCCACCCGTCGTCTACCGCTACCACGTACACATTCCCCGCGTCAGTCGGCTCCATCTCGTCCAACACGTCCGGCAGCGTCGTCGGCCCGCCGTGGTAGTGCCCGAACAGCGCCACGTGCCGCAGATTCTGGTTGTGCTCGCGTAGCCGGAACTGCCGCCCCAGCACCGACCACTGGCCCGAAGCATCCACGCACATCCGCGCTCGAATCTCACCCGACGCCCCGTCATCGTTCGTGTACGTCAGCCCCGTCACCCGTCCGTCCGTCAGGTGCGCGCGCGTCACCTGGTGGCCTTCGCGCACGTCCACGCCTTCGTCCCGCGCGTGATCCAGGAGCAGCTTGTCGAACACCTCCCGGTCGCACTGGAACGTAAACGTGCGGTCCTGCGGCACCTCCGAAAAGCGAATCGTCCACGGATCCCGACCCCGACCCCAGATATACGTCGCCCCGTATTTCCGCGTGAATCCCGCGTTTTCTACCCGCTCCAGCGCTCCGGTCTTCGCGAGCGCAAACAACACTCCCGGCAGCATCGACTCGCCCACGTGCGGGCGAGGAAACCGTTCTCGCTCCAGCAGCGTCACGTTGTATCCGTTCTGCCGCAGCAACGCCGCCAGCGAAGACCCCGCCGGCCCCCCACCAATTACCGCAACATCACACTCGACAGCCTGCATAGCCCACGTTCCTCCTACGCATCACGGTCAGTGTGTCAACCCTCCATCCCTCCGTCATCCCGACTTCTTGGGTAAGAGGTCGTCCTTTCGAAGCGCCGCTGCTTCGATCCCACGCCTCGGCAACAGAAATCTAACGAAACAGCCAGTTTCGACCTCATGACAGCTCAATCGTCAGACCGACACATTCCCCGCCGCCTGCCGCCTTCGCAGCAACGCCAGGTTGTTTGAAATCACCTGGTGCTGCTGCGGATTCGTTGCCGGCGTATAGACCGCCAGCGCCTGCTCGTAGTGATAGGCGGCCTCTTGCAGGAGCGCAGGCTCGTTCTGCTTGGCCATGCCGAACAACATGCTGCCCAGGTTCGCGTGCGCCACCGCCGCTTGCGGGGGCGCGTTCGGACCCGTCCACACCTGCAACGCCGTCCGAAAGGCCGCCACACTCGCCGCCAGGTCCGCTTCGTTCGTGCCCCCGGCCCGGATTGCCAACGCCATCCCCAGGTTGAACTGGGTCGCTGCGTGCGGCCCCGGATGCGTACCTAGCGGCCGCGCCGCGCTGGCTCCTTGCAAGCGCTCGATCGCTCGGTTCAAGTGCGCGGCGTGACGCTCCGTGGAATGCAGCGTCATATACACCAGCCCCGCGTTCAGCTGGCTCGCCCCCGCGTCCGCCGGCTGGCCGAGCGATGTCCACAACTTCGCGGCCCGGTCAAGCGCCGCTCCCGCGTCCGCCAGCGAGGCCTCCTGCCCCTGGCTCGCCGCCGTCATGATCGCCGACCCCAGGTTGTTTGCCAGCTGCGCTTCAAGCGCCGTCGCCTCGCCACCTTCGGCGGCCTCCAGACCCTCGCGAAACGCCATCACCGTCGCGGTCACCGCGCCGGGAATGCCCCGCTGCGCCAGTTCCGCCTGCGCCAACCCCCGCTCGTTCCACATCGACGCCCGCTCGTCGCGCTGGGCGTCGTCCGGCATTCGGTCGATCGCCGATTGCAGCGCCCCGTCCGCCTGACGCAGGTTCTCCACGCGATCCCCGCCCGGCCGTTGCGCCCAGGCCGTTCCCATCGCCCGGTAGAGCCGCGCGGCGTCGGCGGGATAGGCCTTCAGGCCCGGTAGATGTACTGCCCGCTGGTAGCTCGCAATCGCTTCCCGAAGATTCGCGTCCCGATCGCCCGTCTCCCGTAGCCCGTATGCTGCCGCCCGGTTCCCATGTACCGGCAACGCGGCTCCCAGGTCGGCGTCGTCAACCAACGCCGCCGCCTCGTCAAACCGCGTCAACGCCGCGTCGGCATGAGGTGCGCTGTCGGTCCCGTGGCTCGACGCGACCAGCCGCCCCGAATCATTCAGCAACGATGCCAGCAGCGCACTCTCGTCTGCCCGCCGCGCTGTCTCGATCGCCGCGTCATACGCGCCAATCGCATCGCCGACGCCGATGCCATCCCCTGACCCGGCCGCCCGACCCATCAACCGCGCCTGGATGGCCAGCAATCGCGCTCCCAGCCCGAAACGTTGAACCGCCGCCAGCGACCCCGCCGTCTGCCGGAACGTGCGCTGCGCGTCCTTGCGTCGCCCGGCCTGCCACTGCGCCATTCCCAGGCGCTCGCTAGCCCCGGCAAACAGGTCTGGAAGCTCCTGCGGATCGAACACCAGCAGCGCCCGTGCCGCCGCCCGCGCCGCTTCCTCCAGGACGTCGGTTGGAGCGTCGCCCTCCAGAAGCAGCCCGGCCAAGTCGTAATGCGCCAGCCCAAACTCCACTGGATGCGTCGCAACACGCAAACTGGCCACCGCCGCTCGTAGTTCCCGCACTGCCTCCACCGGATCTTGCTCCCGCAAAGACGCAGCCCGCTCCATACGCCCCAGCGCTCCCTCGACCGCCTCAGCTACCAGCTGTAGTCCCTCGCCGCCCAGGCACTCGGCCAGTCTACGAACCGCACTCTAGTCACCCCGGGCTAGATCACTCTGGCGGGCGAGTCCGGCGGGCCCGAGTATCCCCAAAACGCCCGAACCGTGTAGCATCGCCGCATACGGTTTCGGCGATCCGCTGACGGCGGCAGGAGAACTCACATGGCAGTGGCGGAACCACAACTGCGCACACTTACTCCCGAACAGGTCGACCAGTTCCACATCGACGGCTATCTCGCGGTCCACGATCTGCTGGACGCTGATGAGGTTGCCGACCTCGCTGAACGCGCCGACCTCATCGCCGCCGGCAAGGCCGGCCACATCCCCGAAGACAGCATCCAGCTCGAACGTATCTTTCGCGAAGGCGAACGCGAGGTCGAAAACCAGGTCCTTTCCGTCCGCAAACTCTTCAACCTGGCCGTCTACGACGACCTCCTGTGGGGCCACGTCACCAACCCCAAGATCGTGGACGTCATCGCCGATCTCATGGGCACCGACGACATCAAGCTCTACGGCGACCAGCTCTTCATGAAGCCCCCCGAAATCGGTGCCGCGCAGGACTGGCACCAGGACTCCGCCTCCTGGCGCGACATCCTGCCAATGGACCTCGTCACCGCCTGGACTTCAATCGACCACGCCACCACCGACAACGGCTGCCTCAACTTCGCCCCTGGTACCCACCGTTGGGGCATGCTCACCCGGCCCCGCCTCGAGCCGCTACTGTCCGACCTGGGTACCGAGGAATGGCCCGTGCTCCCCGCGCCGCTCGGCCCCGGCAGCGTCAGCTTCCACCACAGCCTCGTGCTGCATCAGAGCAACGCCAACACCTCCGGCAGGCGTCGTCGCGGCTACGCCACTCACTTCATGCGTGCTAGCTCCTACAAGGATGAGGAAGTCACCGACGCGCCCAAGATGCCCCCGTTCAAACAGGTCCGCGGCCGCTCGTTCCCAGGCCGCGTCTAGCGGCGCGTTGCGCTAGAGGAGGTCGGCGATGAGTTCAGGATGTCGCACGCTCACCCAGGACCAGGTCGACTCGTTCTGGCGCAACGGCTGGCTGGTCGTCGAAGACCTGCTGTCAGCGGACGATGTCGCCCGTCTCGGCCAACGCGCCGACCAGATTGCTCGTGGTGAAACCGATGCAAGTCCCGAGCGAGTACAGGCCGAAAAGGTCGTTCGCGAGGGCGAAGCCACGGCCGCCGCCCGCGAACTTGAGATCCGCAAGCTCTACTGGCTGGCCGGCCAGGATGACGTGCTGCAAACCCACGCCCGGCATCCCGCAGTCGTGGACGTCATCGCCGACCTGCTCGACACCGACGACATCAAGCTTTACGCCGATCAACTCTTCATGAAACCGCCGGCCATCGGAGCCGCCCAACCCTGGCACCAGGACTCCAAGTCCTTCATAGACATCTATCCGATGGATCTGGTTACCGCCTGGGCCGCCATTGACGACTCCACCCTTGAGAACGGCTGCCTCGAGTTCGTCTCGGGCAGTCACCGCTGGGGCCTGCTCAGCAACGACCAGATGGACGAACACCGCTCGCTGATCGGAAGCGATCCCGCCTACATGCCGGATCCGGCGCCGCTACGTTCAGGAAGCGTCAGCTTTCACCACAGCCTCACCTGGCACGCCAGCCGCGCCAACACCAGCACCGCCCGCCGCCGTGGCTATGCCGTCCACTACATGCGATCCGAGTCCCGCCGCACTGCAGTATTCGAGGCACCGAAAGTCCCGCCGCCGCTCCAGATCCGCGGCCGCTCCTTCGAAGGCTGCGTCTAGCTGGGCTAGGACACTTCGGGAATCGAGACGGCTTGTCGCGTTCCGGTTTCCGACGAGCGATAGGCGGCTTGCACCGCCTCGTTCACCCACATCCCAGCTTCGTTCTCCAACGGCGGCGGACCACCGGTCAGGCACGATTGGAAGAACGCGCTGGTCATCAGGCTGTACTCGTCGTTCCTCGCGTCCTCGTCGCTAAAGGTCCAGGACTTGTGCGGCGATCCCGCGTGAGCCGCTTGATGTGACATCCACTCCAGAGGCTCACCGCGACGGGTACCGCCGGGGTTGAATCGGAGCCAGCCGTCGCGGCCCCACAGGATGAAGCCGGAGTGCCGACCGGAACCATACTCATGACGAGTCACGTAGTAGCCGGCGCTCAGATTCCCCACCATCCCACTCGTGAACTGGACAGTCACCGAGGCCGCGTCCTCAACCGGCAGTGGCTCGCCGCCAACCACGTGGGTTACTGCGCTGACCGACGCGAAGTCTTCCCCCGTGATGAATCGCATCAGGTCGAAGTAGTGGCACCCCAGGAACGTCAGGTACCCACCGCCGGAGCGGGCCTTGTCGAAAATCCAGCCGCCCTGGAGCGTCTCCCACTGGTGTGTCCGGTCGTGATCGGCAATGAACCACGCCTGGCAGGCGAACAAGTCGCCCAGCAGCCCTTCGGCCACGATGCGCCGAGCCTCCTGAACGATGGCCCGCTGGCGGCTCACGTACGCGATTGAGAAGTTCAGGTTGCGCGACTGGGCCTTGCGGTAGATCCGTCGGTAGTCGTCCAGCTCTGCGAACCCCGGCTTCTCGTGCCAAACGTGGCAACCGGCATCCAGCGACGCCTCAATCATCGCGGGCATCCGCCAAGCCTCCATCGTCACAAGCGTGGCAGCCGGCATGAAGTCGCTGAACAACGCGTCGGGGTCGGTATAGGTGGCCGTGACCCGGTCACCCACGGCCTCCTTGGCGGCGTCGAACATTTCACCGGTGGCGTCAAGCACCGCGACTTCGCCAACTTCGGGATTTCTGGCCGCGGCGTACAGGGACCCCAGATGATTGCCAGTGGGTTCAATGATTAGCGCGACGCGCAGCGAATCGCTCACAGGACGGCTCCCGACAGGCGCGCCGCGAACCGCGACGCCGTGATTGGAGAGTGTGCCCCGCTTGGCTATCCCTCGCCAGACACGCGCGCGATTGTGATCTCGGCCGCGCGTGTCCAGACCTCGCTGAAGACCAGCGGCTTCGGTCGGCCGCGCTCGACGCCCGGTGGCTCGACCGCCCCTTCGCGAAGTTCGTTTCTGTCGCGCCCGCGAACCTCGTGATACCAGGACAGCTCGCTGGTCGCTGGCTCGATTGCTCGCTGCAGGATGAACTCCACGCGATCGAAGCTGCTGAATGCCACACCGGCCAGGAACACACGATCGAGTCCCTGCCCGTCCCACGTGGCCAGATCCGGAAGAATGACGGGCTCGGTGCAAACCTGGAACTTCTCGTTCCGCTTGTCGAAGTTCATGAGTTCGACCGGGAACTCGATGGTCACCGTCAGCTGACGAGCTTCGTCGCGATACGAGCAGGCCGCATTCAGCAGCCCACCTTCCTGCGTTGCCTGGATGACCGCAGGCACTGAATCCAGTGGTTCGGCGTTGGCGAAGTGCCGAATGTCGACCTCAAACTTCGCGTAGTGCTCTGCCAACGACTGCCGTCCGACGGGCTCTGTGTCCGTCGATGGCCGCCTTCCAATCGGGATTCCCAGCGTCTCGGAAAAGACTGCCCGGTATTCGGTGCTCGGAATCTGGAACAGGTTCTCGCTGACGATGGTGTACTCGGCCCGGCAGGGGGCAATGACGTAACAAGTAAACGACTCCCCGGCGTCAGGACTGATCGTCAGTCGCGCATCCGCTTTGAGGCGCACGCAGATCACGTCCCCCGGATCGGCCAGCAGCCCGCCCGTGTGCTTGTAGACCGGATCGGGTTCATGCGGATGGTGCGTCCAGGTCAGGAACGACCGCGAGAAGTCAATCATGTCGGTCTCCGGCGTCGGCATTGAGGCGAGCATAGCCCGGTTTACGGGACCCGACTGACGACAGGGCTGTTTGATGCATGTCGTTTCAGGCCGCGGGACTCTCGCGTGCGCGTTAGAGTTTGGAGCAGCCTGGCTGGGAGATTGGGACTTTGAAAATCACAGGGCTGGCCTGCGACTTCATCAACGACGGCTCGCGGAACTGGCCGATCGTGCGCGTTACGACCGATGCCGGCATCACAGGTATCGGCGAGGCCTATCCGGTCGGTCCTGACAGGGCTGTCGCCGAGACCGTTCGATATTTCGAGGACTGGGTGCTTGGCTTCGACCCGTTCGACGGCGAACGCATCTGGCATGAGCTGTATGCCGGCAGCCGCTTTCCCACTGGATCGGTAATAACGGCTGCGATCAGCGGCATCGACCAGGCGCTCTGGGACATCAAGGGCAAGGCGCTGCGCACGCCTGTCTATCAGTTGCTGGGTGGGAAGGTGCGGGACCGGGTCCGGGTATACCAGTCGGCACGCGGCGACACGCCCGAGGCCATGGGCGAGCATGCGAAGCAGCTCATTGAGACATACGGCTATACCGCGCTAAAGATCGGCCCATCGGTCCCAAACGGCGATGCGGATCCGTGGGGCACTCAACTCGATACGGCGGAGCGGCGAATGGCCGCCGTACGTGCGGCGGTGGGCGATGCCATTGATATTGGCGTTGACCCGCACGCCAAGATTCTGGAACCGGCGCGGGCGCTGGAAATGGCCGAGCGAATCAGCGCGTACCGTCCCTTCTTCTTCGAGGAGCCGGTGCGGCCGGAGCAGTTCGAACCGCTGGCCAAGCTGGCCCGAAAGTCGCCGATCCCCATCGCCACGGGTGAATGTCTTTACACCAAGTACGAGTTCCAGCAGCTGCTTGCCACCGGCGCCGCCGACATCATCCAGCCGGATGTGTGCGTGACCGGCGGCCTGACCGAGATGAAGAAAATCGCATCCATGGCCGAAGCCCACTACGTGAGCGTCGCGCCGCACAACCCGCTGGGGCCGCTTGCCACGGCCGTGAACGTCCACTTCGCGGCAACGGCGCCGAACTTCCTGATCCTCGAATACCATGCCGATGACGCGGGAGTTCGGGCTGAGGTGCTGGACGAACCGATCCAGCTGCGGGATGGCTACGTCTGCATCCCCGAACGACCCGGACTTGGGGTGGAACTGACGCCGGGAATCCTGGAGAAGTACCCCTACCGGCCGTGGCGCCGAGGACGTCCCACGAAAGCGGACGGCATGCTCGCGTTTATCTAGCGGTGGCACCGCACTCCCGGCGCCTGTGGTGCCTCGGACCGCGTTTGCTGATTGTTGCGGTCACGGTCGCCGCTGGGCTGTTGGCCGGATGCGGTGAGAGCGCGGCGACATCTGAAGACTCGGCTGGGCTCACTGCCGCCGTGTTCGACCGTTCGGCGTATGCCGACGCAATCGCCGGCGGGGGACTCTCGGTATCGGCCCGCCTAGCATCTCCCACGAGTGACGGTGACGGCGATGTAAGGGTCGAAGTGGATCGGCGGCCGTCCGACATGACGATTCGCCTGGCCGTGTCAATTGCTCGCGAATCAGGGCAAGTCGCCTTTGAAGTTATGGAAGTCGGCGACAGGACCTTCTTCCGGCAGGGACCAGCGGACGCCGATGGCGAGTGGATTTCTACAGGTCGCAACGTCACTGGCGCCGACACGCCGCGCGTCGAAGTCCTGGCGGCAGCCTTTCCGGTGGTTGGCGACATTGTCGGGTCAGTTCGCACCAGCGGATGGACGGAAGGCGGCGCCGAACCTTGCCCGTCAACCGGAACTTGCTTCGTGCTCACCAACCCGGCGTTCGAATTCGCCAGCCTGTACGTCGACGCTGACACCTACCGCCCGGTACACATCCGGCTGGCGCGACCCGGTATGCGGGCAGCCGGAGAAATCGATATCGACTGGATGGCCGCAGATCCCGTGGCCCCACCGGCGAATGCCCGGCCTGTCGACTCGGGGGAGTTTTCGGCGGCTCTTGGGCCGGTCCTGGGGGCGATCGGTCTATAGCAGCAGTCGGACCCCGCGATGCCGGTGCTTAAGGGGTTTCGGACACAAGCGTGAAGCCGTTGACCACGCCGTGATCGATAGGCCCGGCATGCGCGGATCGCCAGAACTTCACGAACGGTTGCAGGGCGTCAGGAATCTCGTCCCGTTCAGCAAGGTCGCCTGCCATCTCCACCGTCTTGACCGCGTCGTCCAGATCCGAATAGACGTGCACGCTGCCGTAGTCATACTCGCTTGGTGCCAGGGGATGCGTCTCGGCTTTGAATCCGCGCAGCAGCATGATCCGCTCAATGCCCCAGGTTGGGCGCACGTCCCGGAACGCTTGCTCGAACGCCGCTGGATCGGCATCGTCGCGCAGCTTGTAAAAGCGTATCGACACGTATTGCGGCATTGCAGCGTCCTTCCCTGGTTTCTCGGAGTGGCTGGTTAGCCCAAGTGCTCGCGAAGAACCGCACCGGCGTGGGCGAGCGTGGCTGCAGCTAGCAGGCCGAAGTTGTACACCATCACGCGGTCCGGCTCGATCTCGCGTAGTCGACGCGCCCGAGCTACAAAACCCGGACCGTGCGGATCGACGTCGTGATCCGCCGTCTGATTGACAGTGATTTCAATGTCGGCGCCGGAGTCACGCACCGTTTGGACCTGTGCGTCGGCGACTTCAGCGTTATTGGTGGGATCCGAAATCATGAGCGCGCCAATTGTGTCCAGCAGGTCCGCCAGTCGCAGCCCATGGTTGGCCCAGCCGAGCGAGGCTTCGCTGACGCCGACCCGTACGCTGCTTCGACGCAGCCCGTGGCGAACGGCCTTCACCAGTCCAATCGCCGCTTGCTCTCGCGCCTCCAGGTAGCCGCGAAACTCCTCGTCCGCCTCGCAGCGTTCCGCCACTAGCGCGCGAAGGTCTTCCTCGGACCCGGTCGGATCCGGCACAGCTTCAAGTCGCTTCCGAAGTTCCCGGGCTATCGACGAGCGCACCTCTTCAGGATCGACCCCATGGGCCCGCGCTGCTGACATCGAATGTTCGTTGAAGCAGAGGCCCGCCAGAAACTGCGTCCATGCGTCCATGTACACCAGGATGCGCGGCCGCACCCACCCGTAGGCGAAGTCTGGATAGCCGACGTTTTCGAGCGTAAGGCCGCTTATCGAGTACTGGTCGCACAGGTCGGCCAGCATTTCGGGCAGGTAGGTCTGGATGTCCGGATGGGCCGGGCAGGTTGCGGCGAAACTGCGGTGACCAAAGGCGTTCTCTACGGCTGTGTCCGGATACGCACGCGCAAGCCAAGGCTGAAACATCCCAATGACCCAGGCGTTGAGTTGCATTCCTCGGGACTCGGCGCCACGGGAGACCTGTCCGTAGACCGCCAATACCTCGGCTTCGGAGAAGAGCGCCGGTTTGATTCGGCCATATCGCTCGGCTCGGGCAGGGAAGTACACCGCGCCCTGCTCCGAATAAAACTGCGAGCGCCGGCGATTACGTGGTGAGAAGGTCGAAATCGCGTGGTAGTTGGGGCACAGTTCGATCGCGTCGAACCCGTGGGCGACCAGCCAATCCAGCGCCTGCTCGACGCCTTCGTCGGCGAGGTCCCAGGGGTAGGCCCAAACGGATAGTCGGGGGGGCACGGTAGGCTAGCGCTGCTGCGAACGGCTCATCCTAGGCTACGGGCTGAGTTGCCGTCGCTTTGAAGGAAGGCGCCGTAGTGAATGTTCTGATGGTGGGGTCGGGCAGCATCGCCGGATTCCACTCGCGCGCCATTCGCGAGTTGGGCCACACCCTGTATCACGTGGTTGGGCGCCGCGAATCGCAGGTCTCGGAGTTTGCCGCCGAGACTGGCTTCGCACGCCACGGCATCGACCTGGAACGAGGGCTGGACGATCCGGCGGTAGACGCCGTCATCATCACGTCGCCCAGCGACTTCCATCGCGCGCACGCCGAAGCGGCGCTGGAACGCAAGCTGCCGACGCTGCTTGAGATTCCCGTGGCCACGGCGCTGGCCGATGCCATCGCCGTGCAGGAGGCCGCCCAGGCAGCCGACACCCCGGTCATGGCGGCCCACACCCGGCGCTTTCAGCCGGCCATGCTGCGCATGCGCGCCATGATCGCGGACGGAGAACTGACCGTTCACCATGCATTGCAGCGTTACGGATTCATCCGACGCCTCAACGTCAACTGGGTGGGCTACCAGCGGAGTTGGACCGACAACCTCATCTGGCATCACGGCGGACATGCCATGGATGCGTGGATGTGGGTGTTGGGCGTCACCGAAGCCGAAATCTCGGCGAAGCTTGGTCCGCCGCATCATCACCTCGAGATTCCAATGGACATCTCAATCGCGCTCAAGACGGCCGGTGGCCTGGTCGGCAGCATTTCGCTGTCGTACAACACGCACCAGGCACTCGACGACGCCTTCTTCATTGGCGAGGAAGACACAGTCGCGGCCAACTACGCGACTGGGACGCTTGTTGGTAAGGGCGGGGTGCTCTTCGACGCCGGTATGACTGAGGTGGTGCCGCATGACGTCATCACGGCCCAGGACCGCGAGTTCTTTGACGCGCTAGACCAGCAGAGGGATCCAAACCCCTCAATCGCCGATGTCCTGCCGAGCCTGCGCGCCTTGCAAACCGTTCAGGACATCTACACCGCGGAGTACGGCGCATGAGTGAAGGCAGCCGACCCGAACGCGTCGTGCATCTCAATGGCGAGTGGGTACCGGAACGCGACGCCGCGATATCCATCTTTGACTCGTCACTCGTCTGGGGCGACGCGGTGTTCGAAACCACGCGCACGTTCCTGCACGAGCCGTTCCGGCTGGACGCGCATCTCGAGCGACTGAACGCGTCGCTGGGCGCCTCGGGTGTGCCCTGCGATGTGTCCATGGACGAGCTCTCCGATTTAACCGGCGAACTGATTGAGCGAAACCGAGAGGCCTACGACCCCGAAATCGACTTTTCGATCGTGCACCAGATTTCTCCCGGGGTCCTGGGGCGATACCGAAGTTCGGTTGCCCACACTGGCCCCTCGGTGTTGATCTACACCTATCCCCTCGACGGTATGTTGGGCGAGTCGGCCTACTTGTACGACGAGGGCCTGAATGCCGTGGTACCGCGCCAGCGCGCGATACCGTCCCGGCTATTGGATCCCAAGATCAAGAGCCGGTCGCGCCTTCACTATCAGGTCGCCAATCACGAAATCGCTGCTAACGCAGCCGATACCTTCGTGGTACTACAAGGCGAAGACGGCTTCATCACGGAGGGCACCGGCTCAAATTTCTTCATCGTGCGCGACGGCGAACTGCTCACCTCGCGAGGCCACAGCGTGCTGCGCGGTGTCACTCGCGATACGACCGTGGCACTCGCCGGCGAGCTTGGCATTCCGGCGCACGAGGCCGACTTCGAGCCTTACGACGTGGCGACGGCCGATGAGGCGTTCTTCACAACAACGCCGTACTGCCTAATCCCCGCCACGCGCTTCAACGGGGTACCAATTGGGGATGGCAACGTCGGGGCGGTTTATAGGCGCTTGGCGGATGCGTTCAGCGAGGATGTGGGCGTGGACTTCATTGCCCAGGCGAAGCGCTACGCCAAACTGATTGCCTGAAGGCTTCGCACTGAATTAATCGAGCACAGCGCTCTCGGGGTCGGAACATCAGTTGCCGGCTCGACCTGGCTCGCGTTGCTTACCTGCTGAAACACTTCTCGGGTTCAGTTCCAGCCAGGCGGCAGGCAGTCATCGAGTGCCGGACCTGGGGCCGAGCCTGTTTTGGGGGTGGCTAGCAGGCTGACCGACTTGGTCTCAGAACAGCGCGCCAGATGAAGGCGACTTCTCCGACTTTCCTTCGATTCCCTGCAAGAGACCTCGCGCTCTAGGCGCCGCTGAGTGATCCCAAGGCGTGATCCAGCTTTCTTCAATGTCCATGCCCCAGCCCGGGGCGTTACTCGGCTTGACATAACCGTCCTTGGGAACAGCCAGGCCGGGAATCGGCCACACCTCTTCCAGCGGAATGCCGGGATCGCTGCCCATCCAGAACTCCGCCATCGGCGACTCGGGCATTGAAATCGCGAAGTGCTGACCCCAGGGTGTGGCGACGGCTGCGTGCGGAATCGTGACAATCCCCGCGGCCTCGCCGATGGTGTAAATCTTCAGCGCCTCCGAAAGGCCGCCGCACCACATCAGGTCGGGCTGCAGCACGTCCACGGCCCGGTGCTCCACCAGTTGCCGAAACGTCCAACGCCCGTGGTGGTCCTCGCCGGTAGCCAGCGGCACCCAGTTGATGGCCTTGCGCAGCTCGATGTGTCCCTCGAGATCGGTAGGAATCAGCGGCTCTTCCAGCCAGCGCAGGTTGTACGGCCGCAGCCGCTCGGCCAGCCTGACCGTGAACTCCACGTTGAAGCTCATGACCGGGTTGTACATCAGCTCGGCATTGGGGCCGACAGCCTCCCGCGCCCTGGCAATGTGCTCCTCGACGAGGTTGATTCCGTCAATGCCCTCGTCGTAGTGCGCGGGATTCGAGACCTTGAAGCATTTGAAGCCAAGCTCTTGCGACCAGTCCAGGTCGTCGGAGGTGCAATACACCAGCGCCTGGTCGCGGCAAGGTCCGCCGATCAGCGAGTACACCGGTTGACCGAGCAGCTTGCCCTTGAGGTCCCACAATGCGAGGTCAATGCCTGACTGGGCGACCGTCGCGATGCCCCCGGCGCCGAACCGCTGGGTCGACCTCCACATCAGATCGTTCAGAAACTCCAGCGCCAGGCAGTCTCGCCCCTCCAGTAGGGGCCCAAAGTGGAAGTCGACCAGGGCAGCCACCGGCTCGCCAAAGCTGCACTCGCCCAGGCCCCACGTTCCATCCTCGACCGTCACCTGCACCCAGACTCGTTCCCAGGTATTGGCGCCAGGCATCCAGCCGTGCATTCGTGAGAACTCCGGGTATTTGTTGATCGGCAGCGCGCGTCGCGCGTGCGAGTTCCAACCCGGCCTTCGAGCCTTCGAGGTCGCGGGTGTTCGCGGAATGTCCAGGTTGACGGCTCGAACCTGCGTGATTCGCACGGTGTTGCTCCCTCCGAGGCTGCGGTTCAGGCGGCGGCTTTGGACGCGCTTGGCGGCCCCTCCGCCCTGATCGCCTCGAGAAGCCCCATCATCTGGCCGGTCGCCAGGGCTCGGCCGCGGTGCCCCCATGACGTGTCGTCCACCATCTTTGGCACATGGTCGTCGATCAGGAAGCCGGTGAAGCCTGCGTGATACAGCGTGCGCATGGCGGCGGCAATGTCCACGTTGCCCTCGCCAAGAAAGCACTCATTGAAGACCGGAACCGTGCCCTGCACGTCTCGGAAGTGCACGTAGAACAGACGATTCTCGGCCACGAAGTGCCGCATGGCCGCCAGCACGTCCTCGCCCATCTCCGACCAGCAGCCCATGCAGAAATCCAACCCGTTGTTGGGACTGTCGCCGATCTCCATGGCGCGCTTGAAGCCTTCGAACGAGCGCATCAGGCGGGCTACGCCCCCCAGCGAAGGCACGGGTGGATCGTCGGGGTGCAGCGCCAACCGTACGCCGCTGGCCTCGGCCACTGGCAGAACGGCGTCGGTGAAGCGCGCGTAGTTCGCCCACATTTCGTCGGCGGTGAAGCTTCGCCCATGCGTTGGCACGTCGCATGCGACTGTTGACGCGTCAAAGGCCTTGGCGACGGCGCCGCCACGAATCACTTTGGGCTCGGTGCGCCACACGCCGTTGGGCATCCAGTGGTAGCCCAGGATTGGAATGCCCGCTTCGCCGATATGGCGGACGGTGGTCTGGTAGTTGGCGATCTGCCGGTCGGCGCCTTCGAGTCCCAGCATGGCCAGGTCGTAGAAGTGGTGCGGCACGTTCTCGATCGACTCGATCTTCAGGCCGTGGGCCTCGACTCGTTGCCGCAGGCGCACCAGATCCTCGACTTCCCAGCGTTCGCCACCCGGAAGGCGCGGCGAGTTGAGCACTATGCCGCTGACGCCCATCTGGGCAGCGAATTGCAAGATGTCCGGCGTGGGCTCGCTGAACTGGCCTGTCGCAATTCGCATTTCCTCTGCCATGCCGTGCCTCCGACCGTCAGCGAGCGTTGCAGGACGACGCGCGTCGCGTGGCTCAGCATGCCACGGAGCAGAGGGCCTAGGTCCGGACGCGGGCGGCACGCGTTGTGGAGGCTGCCCGCCAAGGTTCGGTGGCAGTTTTGGCGGGCGGACTGCGTGGCAGAATCGAGCGTTCGCAGCACCCGTGCATTCGTCTGATTCTGTCCCACGCGATTGACCGGATAGCCCGCGCGCTGGTCCTCAGCCGTCTGCGAAGCTGGCACTTCGGACGGCTCGAACTGCGCCTGCCCGACGGCAGACTAATGACGGTGGGCGATGAGGCGATCGGCGGCACGGCACGAGCCGAGGTCCATCACGACCATGCGTTTACCCGCATGCTCATCGGCGGCTCCACCGGCGCGGGCGAGGCGTATATGGATGGTCTGTGGTCCAGCGCCGATCTTCGCGCGGTTCTGACGGGCGCTCTTGCAAACGCGGGGCGCGTGAGGCTGGATGCCGCCATGTCGCTGCCGCGGCGACTTTGTGACCTCTGGCGTCACTCCCGCCGGCGCAATAACCGCTCGGGCAGCGAACAGAACATCCACGCCCACTACGACCTGGGGAACGAGTTCTTTCAGCTTTTTCTTGACGAGTCGCTGGCGTATTCATGCGCGATCTGGGACGGCTGCAACGATTTGAGCGAAGCCCAGCAGGCCAAGTTTGACCTGGTCTGTCGCAAGTTGGACCTCCGGCCCGGCGACCGCGTGCTGGAGATCGGCTGCGGCTGGGGCGGATTTGCCATCCACGCCGCGCAATCCACCGGATGCGAGATCGTGGGAATCACGGTGTCGCGCGAGCAGTACGAACTCGCCGGCCAACGCGTGGCCGCCGCCGGGCTCGAAAACCGCGTGCGGATCATCTACTCGGACTACCGCGATGTCGAGGGTATGTTCGACAAGGTCGTGTCGATCGAGATGTTCGAAGCCGTTGGCCGCGAGTATTGGGACGAGTTTTTCGCAACCTGCGAGCGCGTCCTGCGACCCGGCGGGGCAATGCTGCTGCAGACGATTGGCATCCACGATCGCGATGTCGAATCTGGAATGCGCGCCTCCGGCTGGATCAGCAAGTACATCTTTCCAGGCGGTGTGCTGCCGGCGGTGGCGGAGATTCGGCAGTCGATTCGTCGAGGCGGTCAGGCGCTGGCGGTTCGAGCTATCGAGGAAATCGGCCCGCACTACGTTCGGACGCTCGACGAGTGGCGGCATCGCTTCTGGAGGGCCGAAGATCGTGTGCGGTCACTCGGATTTGACGACCGGTTCATTCGGATGTGGGACTTTTACCTCGCCTCCTGCGCAGCGAGCTTCGAAACTGAGACTATTCGCGACGTCCAGGTGCTGATTGAGCGGGACGAGTCACCGACGTCGGCGGCAGGCGCAGGGGTATAGGACTAGGAGCCGACGCCGCGGAGCGTCCAAACCTGGGCGTGCGGCCTCGCCGGCACGTTGGTCTGCCCAGTCGGAGCGGACCTTCGCCAGCGGGGTTGCCGGCCGCCCGCGCTTTGTGCATTCTCAAATTGAGCGTATCTTGGCCGCCGCGCAATCGGCGCGACACGTAGGGAGATGACTGGCTGGTGAAGGACACAAGCCTTGAGGCTTCGGCGGAGGGCCTGAAGCTGGAGAAGACCAAGCTGCCGATACGCGTCGAGCAGCGGTACACAGCCTGGCAGGCCATACGGCACAACTGGGGCTTTATTGCTCTGCATCTCGGCGTGCTCGCGGCGTTCATCGTGGGGGTGAGCTGGCCGGCTCTGGTGGCCTGCCTCGGCTTCTACTGGATGCGGGTCTTTTTCATCACGGGTTTCTACCACCGCTACTTTTCGCACCGCACCTTTCAGACCACTCGCGCGTTCCAGGCGGTGATGGCGCTGCTGGGCACCCTGGGAATTCAAAAGGGGCCTTTGTGGTGGGCTGGGCACCACCGCTTCCATCATCGGCACTCCGACGAGGAAGAGGACGTGCACTCACCCCTAAAGGGTGGGTTCTGGTGGGCGCACATCGGCTGGCTGCTGGCCTACAACCGCGACGACACGCGTTGGGAAGAAGTGAAGGACTTGGTCCGGTTCCCCGAACTTCGCTGGCTCGACCGGTGGTACTTCGGCAGCACCTTGCTCTATGCCGGCGGTACCATGGCCTTGGGATTCTGGCTCGAGCGTGCGTTTCCTTCCACGGGCGTCACCTGGCTGCAGGTGTTCGTGTGGTGCTTTCTGGTGAGCACCGTCATGCTCCTGCACACGACCTACCTCATCAATTCCGGCGCGCATATGTGGGGCAGCCGGCGCTTTCCCACCAAGGACACCAGCCGGAACAACCTTCTGCTGGCGCTGGTCACGCTGGGCGAAGGTTGGCATAACAACCATCACCGCTACCCCGGCTCCGAGCGGAACGGCTTCTTCTGGTGGGAAATCGACGTCACCCACTACCTGCTGACAATGCTCAGTTGGACAGGCCTAATCTGGGATCTGCGGCGACCGCCGGCGCACGTCTATGACGAAGGCGCTCGTTCCGCTTAAGCGTGAGTTGACATAAATGCGCGTCGCCGTCAGCGGTTCCACCGGACTGGTCGGAGCGGCGCTGGTTGACGAGTTGCGCGCCAGCGGCCACGAGGTCGTGCGACTTGTACGCCCGGCGACTCGTCTTCGAGATGCAAGCGATATCGCCTGGGATCCGGACTCGGGGGACATCGACAAGGCCGCCCTGGAAGGCACCGATGCCGTCGTGCATCTGGCCGGCGAGACGATCAGCGCGCTTCGCTGGACCGCCGACAAGCGACGTCGAATCCGCGAGAGCCGCGTGCGCGGAACCGACGTGCTGGCGCGCGCCATCGCGGGACTGTCGCGGAAGCCCCAGGTTCTGGTGTGCGCTGGCGCGACTGGCTACTACGGTGATCGCGGCGACGAAGTACTGGATGAGACAAGCCCCCCGGGACAGGGATTCCTCCCCCGAGTGTCCGTCGAATGGGAAGCCGCAACGCAGCCCGCCGCCGATGCCGGGATTCGAGTTGCGATTGCTCGCTTGGCGCCAGTCATCGACGCCCGATCGCCGGTGGTGACGCGAATGCGGGTCCCCGTGATGCTGGGGTTGGGCGGTTGGTTTGGATCCGGCCGGCACTATTGGCCCTGGGTCGCATTGGATGATGTGGTGGGCGTCTTCCATCTGGCGCTCGAGCGCGAGACGCTGACCGGACCGATAGTCGTGGCGGTGCCTGAGGCAGTGACCAACCGTGAATTCGTCAAGACCATGGGGCGGGTGCTGCGCCGGCCTGTGATGCTGCCGGTACCGGCGCCAATCCTGCGAGCGGCGCTCGGCGACTTCGCGCGCGAGGCATTGCTTTCCGGGCAGCGGATGGTCCCGCGGAAACTGCTGGACGTCGGCTACGAGTTTCGCCACCCACACCTGGAACCGGCGTTGCGCGTGGCAGTCCGATCAGGCTAGGTCTGGGTACCGTCCGTGAAGCGCAGAATTCGGTCCGTGGCCCTGTGATCGTCCGTCGATTCCTAAGAGTTCGGCTGGCGGCTCGAGTCTCGGCCGCGGTGCGCAAGTGGCGAGTTGTCGCTGCGAGCTTAGGGGCAGCTGCGCTCGTCGCTCTTGCAGCGACGGGTACTGCGGCTTCCCCAGCCAGTTTTCCGCTCCATCAAGGGTTCTTTTTTTCGCAGACTGGCGGCGGCGGCGGATTGGGCTATGCGGTTCGAGACGAGCCCGGAGCCGGATTCTGGACTGCCCTTCAGGACCTTGGCGGTCACGAGATTCTGGGCTATCCCGTATCGCAGCCATGGCGCCAAGGATCCTTCACCTTCCAGGCGTTTCAGCGAGCGTTGCTTCAGGCTGCTCCCGACGGCCATGTCCGACCCTCCAACATCTACGACGTGCTCTCCGCGGCTGGGCACGACCCCTGGCTGCAGACGGTCAAGGGCGTCCCGCCGGCCACGCATCTGCCACCCGATTCCGGTCCGTTAGCTCGACTGGACGCCCTGGCGGTCGCGCCGGAAATCAGGGAGTTTTGGCTCGAGGCCCCGCACGCCCTTCGTCGGTTCGGGTTACCGCTGGGTTACGCATCCGGTGCGTACGGCGGCGTGCTTCGGGCTCAGCGAGCCGTCCTGCGCCTTAGCGACGGCAAGGTTCGCCTGGGCCCGTCCGGTGACCACTTCAAGCAGGCCGGCATGATCCCGGCGCCAAGCACGGTACCAGTGGCGCCGCCGCGCATCCCGCGACCGCTGGTGGAGGCCCACAGTCCGTTGGTGACCACCGTGGCCTTCGACCCCTCAGGTGCCACGTTCGCGACCGGCGGTTATGACCGCCGCGTTGTCATCTGGGACCGCCCGACCTTGACGACCATCCATGAACTCGAGGGCCACTACGACGGCATCTACGAAGTCGCCTTTTCGCCTGACGGCTCGCTCCTCGCCAGCGCTTCTGAGGATGACACCGTGCGGCTCTGGGATACCCGCTCGGGCGAGCAGGTACATGTGCTCCAGGCTGACGAGCGTTGGTTTACGAGCGTGGCCTTTAGTCCGGACGGAACCCTCGTGGCTGCGACGACCTATGCCGCGGCCCATGTGTGGGATGTGGCGACCGGTGAGCATCGCGCCAAGTTCGACGACATTGACGCCTGGTCAAATGGCGTCGCCTTTACACCCGACGGCGGAGGTCTGATTACCTCCGGTTGGGCCAGAGCGGATATCTGGGATGTGGCAACGGGAGAGCGCCTGCTCGAGTTCATCGAGCAGCACTCACGGGCTGTGCTGTCCCTCGCCATCAGCCCCGACGGTACGCGCCTGGCTACTGGCGCCGACGACAACACCGCCGTGTTGTGGGATGCAACCAACGGATCAGCACTGGCCACGCTTGCCGGACATAGCGACTCGGTGTGGCAGGTGGCGTTCAGCCCGGACGGGCGTCGATTGGCGACATCCTCAAGCGACGGAACGGTGGGCGTGTGGGATGTTGCCACGGCCACCAGGCTCTACAGCCTGACTGGCCACACGACAGACGTTCAGGGGCTCAGCTTCAGCCCGGACGGCGAGATCCTGCTTTCGGGGAGCTGGGACGGAGATGTTGGCGTGTGGCTGACGGCGCTCTCGGAACTAGTCGCCGAAACCGCCCTGCACGCGCCGGTCAATGCCGTGGACTACAGTCCTCTCGGCACGTCGGTGGCGGCTGCCTTGGATAACGGCTCGCTCGTGATCGTGGGAACCGATGGTGCGATCCGCGCATCCGTCGCGGCCCATGACCGACCGGCGCGAGCTGCGGCCTATTCGCCTGACGGACAGATCGTGGCCTCCGGCGGAGACGACGGCCGGGTACGGCTATGGGATGCCGCGCTCGGCGTGCTGCTGAGCGAAGCGCCAGCCGTGCCGGATAGCGTGACGGCCCTGACCTTCGCGGCGGACGGTCACTTACTGGCGGGCGATGCCCGCGGCATCGTCCGCAGGTTGGATCCGAGCAACGGTGCCGAGAACTGGGTGGTGATGGCATCTGGACCCGTCACGTCGCTGGCAACGGATGGAACGGGCCTTGCGGCAGTCGGCACGTATCGCGAGGTCTTGCTCCTGGATGCGGCCTCGGGTGCCGAGCGGTTGCGGCTGACGGGGCTCGATGATTGGATTCGGGCCATCCGATTCGACCGCCAGGTCGCCGAGATGGCGCTGGCGGACGGCGAGACGATCAAGATTCTCGCGAGTGGCTCCAACAGCCTGCTGCGAGAGATCGAGCCGCAAGTGGGGCTGATCACGTCGCTGGCCTACCGGCCGGACGGCGACGAACTGGCCATTGGCGCCTATCAACGCGCGCTGCTTCGCGACCCCACCGGCAGCCTGAAGCTCGGACGCGCCATTGATGCCCACATCGACTGGATCCGAGCGCTCGCCTACAGCCCTGATGGCGTGCTGCTGGCCACGGTCGGGGACGACCGCGCCCTGCGCTTCTGGGTCACCCGCGCGAACTGACCCCGCCGGGTCAACGGACGAGCGCACATCGACATCTGGCTGAAGGTCCTCACGGGATTGGCAGTCGTTGCTGCCGGCGCCTGGATCTGGTTGCTGGTCGGTCGCGGATGGTTCTGGCGCACGGACGTGCAGCTGCCGGCATCGCCACCCGACGCGTCGCCGACCCGGTGGCCATCGGTGGCCGTCATCGTGCCGGCACGCAACGAGGCCCAGGTGCTCCCGTCAACGCTGCCGGCGTTGTTTAGCCAGGACTATCCGGGCTGTTTGCGGATAGTCGTAGTGGATGACTCAAGCTCCGACGCTACGTCTGAGGTTGCGCTCGGCCTCGGCGCACGCTCGGACGCTCGCACCGTCAATGTGGTCATGGCCCCTCCGCTTCCGCATGGCTGGGCCGGCAAAGTCTGGGCCATGCACACCGGCGCGGCTTCCGATCTTGCCCAGGAGTGCGAGTACATCCTCCTGACAGACGCCGACATTGCCCACCCTCCCGACCTCCTCCGCCGGCTGGTAGGCATGGCCGAACACAACGATCTGGACCTTGCGTCGGTTATGGCGCACCTGCGGGCGATCACTCCATTCGAACGACTGCTGGTCCCGGCCTTCGTGTACTTCTTTGGATTGCTCTACCCCATTCGCTGGTCGAACGATCCCAACCGCCGAACGGCAGCGGCCGCCGGTGGCTGCGTGCTGGTGCGCCGGCCCATGCTCGAACGGATCGGTGGCCTGGAGTCGATCCGCAGCCAGATCATCGACGACTGCGCCCTGGCCGCCCGCGTCAAGCAGGCCGGAGGACGCACCTGGCTGGGGTTGGGCCACGATGTGCGCAGTGAGCGTGGTTACGCCGGACTCTCCGGCGTCTGGCACGTCGTGTCGCGCACGGCCTACACCCAGCTTGCCTACTCGCCCATTCGACTCCTGGGCACAGTAGTTGCTCTGCTGCTGGCCTTCGCCGCGCCCCCGGTTGCGGTGGTAGCGGGTGGCGCGAGCCTCGTGATTGGACTCGACACGGGGTCAGCGGCGGCGGCCCTGGCGACTGGATTCCTTGGTTGGGCGCTGATGACCTGCAGCTACACACCGATGACACGCTGGTACGGCGGCTCAGCGCTTCGGGCCGTCACGCTACCGCTGTCGGCTGTCATCTATGTGACCATGACCCTGGACTCGGCACGCCGGCACTACGGTGGGGTCGGCGGCGGCTGGAAGGGCCGAACGTACAGTCGCTAGCGGAGCCAGGGCTGATCGGTCGACCACCGGCCACCGTAGTGGCCACACCAGTAGTCGAGCCGGTAGGCACCCACCCTGGCTAGCTGGTTGAGGCCGCGTGCCCGATCTAGACTGACGCGGCCGCGCCGTTAGAGGACAGCCCATCCACATCGATCCCGAGCAGTTCCTCGACGACGGCTACGTGATTCTGAAAAACGTCGTTCCACCCGAACGGCTGGACGAGTTGCGCGCGAGTTTCGAGACGCTCGTCGACCGGCAACAGGCAATCTGGGCGCGCGATCGCGACGACCCCGGCTGTTTCGCCTACGTGGCCAAGCAGCCGCGCCTTGCGTTTCAAACCGTCATCGATGCAGCCACGGCCAACACGGTGGAGTTCTGTCTCGACGAGAACACGCTCGGAGTAAGCCGGCAAGCGCTTGGCACACGCGACGTGGGGCTGAAGCAGATGATCCTCCTGTGCAACCCCGAGACCGCCTATGGACCCGATCTATGGCATCGCGATGTCAGTCACGGGCCAACCAACAACGCTCCGCTGGCAGGGTTACAGGCAGACATGTTGGCCAACGGCCCCGGGTCTGTGCAGTGGAACATCCCGCTGTACGACGATGATGTGCTGTGGGTCGTCCCCGGCAGTCATCGACGCCTGAACACGGCGCGGGAGAACCAGGAGCTCTTGAAGGATCCCCGCGCACGCCTGTCGAACTGTACCCAGGTCAGCCTCAAGGCCGGCGACGGCGTGATGTACATCAACACCATCCTGCATTGGCCCAGCAATTACAGCACCAAGCTGCGGCGCATCATCCATCTCAGGTACACCTCGTTCGGCGGCCAGTTATACCCCTACGGCTCCCGCTTCCTCTGGGAGCCGGGATTCGTCAAGCATCTGTCGGCGGAGGGCCAGGCGGGCTTTCATCGGTTTCTCGAACTGGCTGAACGCGAGGACGATCAGATCGAATTGCTCTACCGCGCGATGCTCGACAGGGATCCGGAATCCTTCCGGCACGCACTGGCCCTGCTGCATCCAGGCGACACCGGGCGGATGGTCTGCGTAATCCTTTTGTCGAAACTGGCTCGCAGGATGGGCGCGCTCAAGCGCCCGGAACTGGCCAAGCTACCGGAACGCGAGCGCGCGTCAGCAGTAGGCGAGCAGACCTTCAGCATCAGCAACCTCGAGGCGCTGGCCCGGCGATTCACCGCCGGTGAAACGAAGCTGCTTGGACAGCGATTCGCACCGTTGGACGCCAAGCTCCAAACGGAGACCGAGCACTTCGTGCCTGGCCTCTCGAGCAAACCTTCCCGCTACTCGCAAGAGCACATGCCAGCCGACTTTGACCTCGACGACTTCATCGCGAGCTGGAGCAAAGCCGCCTAGGCTCAATTCGAATTATTCGGATGGCACACGGCCGCCACGATGTGGCCATGGCGTCTCAGATTCGAATGCTGGTCGGGGCGGCCGGATTTGAACCGGCGACCTCCTGACCCCCAGTCAGGTGCGCTACCAGCCTGCGCCACGCCCCGGTGAGGCGAGTCTATCAGCGAGCGTTTGGCGCGGTCGGCGAGCCATCGGCCGCCACGGCTTGCCGCAGCCGCCGCTGACGGCGCCACACGTCCCACGGCCACGACGGACCGGCGACAAAGGGCCGAATGTCATCCCAGGCAACTCGGCGGCGGGCCGCCACCTCCTTCCGCTGCCTCAGCACCGGTCCGAGCGAGCGCAGGCCGGCCCACCGCCCACGCAAAGCCGCCAGGTTCCGCTGACGGGTCATCGTGATTGGCAACGACGCCAAGTCATAGGCCACCACGAGAGGTCCGTATAGCAAGAGGATGCGCGTTGGATGGTTCTTGACAATCGTCCACACCTTGTTGCGTCCCAGGTGAAACGTCTTGAACGGCGACTCCTCGGTACCCGTCGCCGAATGCGCATGCACCACTCGGGCTTCAGGAACATAGCGCGCCGTCCAGCCCCGCCAGCGGGCGCGCCAAGCCAGGTCCACGTCCTCCAGGTACGCGAAGAACGCCGGATCGAATCCCCCCGTCTCGTCCAACAACGCCTTCCGATAGAGCGCGGCCCCGGCGCACGCGCCAAAGATTTCCCCGGCGGCGTCAACGCCAACAGGCTCCGCGTTGTGCCGGTCCCATGCGATCCCCGTCACGTCGGTCACCACGCCGGCGGAGTCGATGATGTTGGGATCTCGATCCAGCACGATTCGACTGCCGAACGACCCGGCTTCGGGATACTCATGTGCAGCCTGAACCAGCGAGTGCAGCCAGTCGGAATCGGGGACCGCGTCGTTGTTGAGGGTGGCGATGAGCTGAGCCTGAGCCAGGCCAAAGCCGATGTTGTTGGCTTCCGAGAACCCGCGATTGGACTCCAGGCGCTTCAGAACAGTTCGGGGATACGCCTCCGCAATCCACTCCGCGGTACCGTCCGTACTGCCGTTGTCCACCACGATGGTCTCGAACGCAACCCCGGTCTGATCCGCCAACGCCGGCAGGCAACGTCGCAAATGACGCAGCCCGTTCCAGGTCACGATCACAACAGAGGCCTCAAGCCTGTCTGACACGTTGCGTTCAGCCATCACGTCGCGGATAGGTCGTCGTGCGACGCCCGCCGGTCGTCGGGCAGGCTGCGCCGCCTGCGTCTACGCTTGCGCTGGCGTCGGGTTTCATTCGGGCAGGCATGCAGCGGCAACTTCGGTCGATCTCTCCCACGCAACTGCGCACGTACGACACCTGTCCACTCCAGTATCGGATGCGCTACGTGGATCGGGTGCCGACAACTGACTCGCCGGCGTCGCTCGTCGGCCAAGCGGTCCACACCGCCCTGGAGCGCAACTTTCTGGAGAAACGACGCAGCGGCTATGACCTGGACATGGATGAGGCCGCCGAGATATACGACGACGTTTGGGACGCCCGACTTCCACCCGGGGCTGCATCGGGGCCATTGGCGGACGAGTTCGAGGAGGCTTACGCGTCAGGCCAATCGGTTCTGGAGCTCTACCTGACCGAAGTCGCTCCCCGCGTAATTCCGCATCTGGTTGAGCATCGATTCAGGTTCGACATTCCCGGTGTCCAGGTCCAGCTCGTGGGCACCGTCGACCTGGTAGACCGGAATGGCGTGGTGATCGACCACAAGACCTCGTGGCGGGCGTACCCCGAGTCATATCCCGATCGGGATCTCCAGCTCCAGTGCTACGCGATCGGCTACGGGGTCTTCAGGGCGGGAACGCGGATTCGTCCCGGCAACCTGCCGGCGCCCTTCTTCATTCCTCAAGTCCGCGTTGATGTGCTGGTTCGCGAAGATCCGCCATTCGTCCAGCAGCTACAGGCGACATACGGCCGCGAGGACCTCGAACAGTTTGCGGCCCGAGCAACCGAGATCGTCGCTGGTATTGAGGCGGCCCGATTCGATCCGTTCTGGCAAGCGCCGAATCGGGCCGAGGACCCTCAGGTCTGCCGCCGCTGTTCGTATGCCCTGAGCTGCGAGGCGTCCCTCGTGCGGGACGACCTACTGGAGGACGGCGGCCAGGATGGAGACGAGGAAGAACAGCGCTGACGCGCCGATCGTGAAGTTGAACGTCAGCCGGTCGACGCCGCGCCGGGCGTGAAAGAACGAACTGTCGCTGCCGCCCAATGCCGAGCCCATCCCCGTGTTCCGCAACTGGATCAGAACCGCGGCAATCACAATCACGGAAAGGACCAACTGGGCGAGTTGCAAGGGCGCGTTCATTCGATCAGGCAGTCTCCGGGGCCGCCGGGCGTTCGTCGCTGGCAGCCATGGTGGCGGCGATCTCGATGGCCACCTCCATACTATCCGCCCGCGCCACGCCTTGCCCGGCAATATCGAAGGCCGTCCCGTGGTCCACGCTGGTACGAATGATGGGCAGCCCGACGGACACGTTGATTCCGTCAAAGAACCCGGCCACCTTCACGGCCACGTGTCCCTGGTCGTGATACATCGCCACCACCCCGTCGAACGCCCCGTTACGCGCCCTGTTGAAGACAGTGTCGCCCGGCTCGGGCCCGGTGGAGTCAATGCCGTCGTTGCGCGCATCCTCGATGGCCGGCCGAATGAACGCGTCATCCTCGTGTCCGAACAGGCCGCCTTCCCCCGCATGCGGATTCAGCCCGCAAACGGCGATCCGTGGCTCTTGGATCGCCATCATCCGCAGCGTCTCGTCCAGCAGACCAATTACATGGCGCACGTTTTCCCGGGTGACGCGGTCGATGGCCTCCCGCAACGAGACGTGCGTGCTGTTGTGAATCACCCGTAATCCGGGCGCCACCAGCAACATGCGCGCGCCGGGCGAGTCGGTCAGGTCGGCCAGCAACTCGGTGTGTCCCGCATAGTGATAGCCGGCGGCGTTGATGGCGGCCTTGTTGATCGGCGCGGTGACGATTGCCGCCACGCGGCCGTCGAGCGCGAGTTTCGTCGCCACGATCACCGCCTCCGCCGCGGCCGCGCCGGCCCTGGCGTCGACCATCCCCACAGGCACGTCGTCCAGATCGCGTCCCCACGGATCGTGGACCTGAATCTCATCAGCCTCCGCGTCCAACGCGTCCAACTCCACGGCGGCGACGCTGACACCCACTGCGCGAGCAGCCCGTTCCATCGTCCGCAAGTCTCCGACCACCACGGCGCGGCAGGCGGCTCGGATCTTCGGGTTGGCCAGGGCCTTTGCCGTGATCTCCGGTCCCACACCCGCCGGGTCGCCCATGGTGACGGCAATCAGCGGTCGCTGGTTGGCAGGCCGTGACGTCACGCTGCTTGGCTCTCCTTGGAGCATAGGTGTCTGAAGGCGGTCGTCAGCGCGTCCGGCCCTCCCATGGTCCCACCCTTGGTGACGACAGACGCCACCCGGCGCGTGCCGCGCAGCGCATGCCCGCCGGGCACGCCCCACTCGATCTCCCCCAGGACCTCGATCGCGTCCACCTCCAGCGCATCCAGCGCGGCCCGTGCCGTATCCCCGCCGGTGAGAATCAGGCCCGGTAGGTCGGCGGCGCCAACAATGGCGCGGCAAAGATCACCGACGCACCGTAGCTGGCGTCGGCGTTCCTCGGGCCGCGGCGCCGTTCCGTCGAGCGTCGTGTCGAAGATCGTCAGCCGGTCACTGGGCCGGTCGGGGCGTGCCGCTCGAAGCGCCGACTCAATGTCCGCGCGGCTTCGGATTCGAACGCGCCGTGCAAATCCCGTGCGTAGCGCACGCTCGACCTGCACCTTGGTATGAGCGCTCGGCGTGCCCACCACGGCCGCCACGAATACCGATCGTCCCAGGTCCACGTGTTGGGTCGAGTCCTGAGCGGGGCGTGCCAGGTACTCGGCGAGCCCGGCCGAGCCCGCGCTGATGCGCCCATGAGCGGACGCGAGCAAGGCCGACGCGACGGCGCGCAGGTCGCCGTCCGTCTCCACGTCCGGTGCCACGACGTCGACGCCGGCCCTATGTGCCCTCGTAAGCACGTCGACGAAGCCGTCCTGCTCTCCCCGGACCACGTCGAGCGGCACGTGCGCAGCCTCCAGCCCAGCGCTGTCCCTCAGAAGGGTCGGAATGTGCGATTCCCGAACCGGAGTTACCGGGTCTCGTCCCGGCGCGGCGTCGGCCACAGGAATGCCGTCCAGCCGGTGTGTTCCATCGACCGTCGTGCGGCCGCCTGTCGGGTAGGCGGGCGCAAATGCCAGCGGCCCTGAGCCGGCGGCGTCGCGCAGCGCTCGCAACTCGGCTCCGATGTTCCCGCGCAGCAGCGAATCGGTCTTCTTGTAGATCCGCGTCGATGTTGCGTATGGCACTGTGCGAAGCGCGGCCTCTACGCTCGCGGCGGCATTGGCGGCGGAAACGTGTCTGGACTCGGTGCTCAAGGCAACCACGGATCCGTGCGACGGCCACACGCCGGGACGAGTCGAAACGATGGTCTGCTGGCCGGCCTTGCGGAATTGCAGCGCGGTATCCAGCGCCCCGGTCAGGTCGTCGGCAATGACGGCCCAACGGTCCATGTCTCAGGCCACCAGGGGCAGCGTGTCCGGTGCGTGCGTCAATACCCCCACCTGAGGCGTGGAGCCGCTTGTCCGTGCCAGGGCCGATAGTGCGGTCTCCACATCCGGCGCGGTATCGAATCCCAGCGCCTCTGCCTCATGCCGCGCAATGCCGTCCGATACCAGCACCACGCGCGCATATTCCCGCACCCTCGCCCAGGCCACGGCCAGCGACGCGGCCACCCGGTCGTCGATCTCATTTCGCTCGTAGCGTCGCAACAGCTCGTCCGCCGGCTCCGCCGTGTAATCCAGCATGTCGGGATGCGTCACGGCCACGCCTTCCGGGCACGGCGTCACCACGATGATGGTCCCGCCGGGTCTGACCATCAGCATCGCCGGATACAGGCTCTTGTGAGCCTGCCAGAACTCGATGTCGCACGGGTGTGACCCGGCCACGACAGCGTCCAGCCCGGCGGGCGCGCGAACGCCGTAGATGCGCCGGGCGTCTTCCACGGCCTGTCGATAGGTAGGCCGCGTGGCGCCAAAGCGCGCGGTTACGATCCGCCGGTCGGCATTGAGCGTCACGTTCAGCACGTGCCGCATCCCGCAGCGTTCCGCAATCAGCTCCATCTCGGCGCGTACCGGCGTGTCGATCCGCCCCAGCAATGGCGTCCGAGCCCGGGCGCTGAACATGTGCGTGGCGGCCGTGGTGGCCGCGCCGGAAACTCCCGGCTGCACGATCTTGGCGCCCGCCGAGAACCCCGCAATGTGGTGCGGCACCACCGCGCCGGTTCCAATCACGATGTCGGCCTCGAACAGGTGCTCGTTCACCTCGATCGGCGTTCCGCTCGGCGTCACGCCCAGGTCGCGCAGGGGCGCCGTTCGATGGTCGTGCTGCGTCACCCGCACCCGCGCCAGCACGTCGTCGCCCACCTTGCGTCTCACCTCGGCGTCGCTCATCGGCCGGTGCGTGCCCAGCGCGATCATCACCAGGATGTCGTCCGCCGCAATCCCCACCGACTCCAGGTCGTCCAGGATCGGCGGCAGCAGCAAGTCCGCCGGCGTCTCCCGCGTGATGTCGTCAATCAACACAAGGGCGCTTGCTTTGCCACGAGCCGCCTCGCGCAGCGATTCCGACCCGATTGGATTGTCCAGCGCTTCGCGAATCAGCGCTCGGGGGTTACGCGCCGGCCGAGTGGGCCGGGGCGTGTAGACACCCGAAACCTCCACGCCCATGCCACGAACGGCCAGCGTCTCTTGGCCGTACGGCAGGTCAAATCTGCGGATCATGCCGCTGGCACCCGTGGCCCGCTAGGCCGCCACCACCGGGTTGCTCAACACACCCACCCCTTCCACCTCGATCTCGATCACATCGCCCGGCGACAGCGCCGACGGCCCCGCGCACGTGCCCGTGTAGATGCAGTCGCCGGGATTGAAGGTGACGCCCTGCGACGTGTAGGCAATCAGGGCGGCCACGCCGAACAGCAGATCGTCGGTGTTGCTGTGTTGCTTCACCTCGCCATTCAGCCTGGCCATGATCTCCAGGTTGGTCGGGTCCAGGTCGGTGGCGATGCAAGGGCCCAGCGGCGCAAACGAATCCATGCCCTTGCTCATCAGCAGGACGCCCGTGGCCATCTCCTTGACCTGCAGGCCGCGCGCGCTGACGTCGTTTCCGCAGCTATAGCCCAGCACGTAGTCCAGTGCCTCGTCCTCCGAGACGTTCCGGCACGTCTTCCCGATCACCGCCACCAACTCCGCCTCGTAGTGCACCTCGCCGAACGGATCCTTCTGCAGGTCCGGATCGTTCATCGACTTGGTGAAGTTCGCTGGATCCGGGAGCACGATGGGCGCCCCGGGTCCGGTGATGGCCGAGTTGGGCTTCATGAAGAGCATCGGAAACTTCGGAATGGCGTCTTCGTCGTGGCCTTCCAGGATGTGCGCCAGGTAGTTGGCCCCCACGGCGATCACGTTGCCGGGATCGACCGGGGCCAGCAACTCCAGGTCGTCCACGGTGCCAGCCTGGGCTCCCACCTCGTAGTCGCCAAACATGTCGCCGCTCACCGCGTAAATTGCGCCGGATTCCTTGAGCGAGCCAAGTGCTGGCCCTGATTCAGTGGCATAGCGAACGAACTTCATGCTGCGTGTCCGTCCTATGGTGTGCGTGTTGGCCCGAAGGCTAGCACTACCAGCCTGGGGTCAGAGCTCGAGAAACCGAACCAGTTCGGCGCGCAATTCGTCGGGAGCCTCAAGGCTCGGCCAGTGTCCGACTCCGGCCAGCGAACACACCGTGGCTCCGGTCAGGCGGGCGGCCAGAATCTGGACATCGCTCTCGCTGACAAACGGGTCGCTGGAGCCGCGTACCAGAAGCGCGGGCGCCCCTATCGCGCACGCGTCTTCAAGCAGCACTCGCCACTCGCTGCTTGTTAGACAGCCGGCCACGACGTCCGCCTCAACTGCGGCTGCGTCGTCGCGCATCGCGGCAAAGTGCGCCTCGGCCAGGTCTTCCACCAATCCCGCACGCAGCCAGGCTTCGGCCCTGTCGGCGTCCCAGCCGGCGTTCTCGATGCGTTCCCGGTGCTCCCGCGTGGCGGCCGGGTCTCTATCGAATCCTGCGGTCGAGAGGAGCGCCAGCCGGCTCACGTGACTTGGAAAGCGAGCCGCAAAGCTCAGGGCGACCAGGCCACCGTAGGCGTGTCCAACGATCGGAAGCGCCTCGGTATGTCCTTGGGCGTGCAAGACGCGATGCACCAGCGTTGCGGCGTCGTCGATGGAGCCAACCGCAACTCCACGCTCGCTCTTGCCGAATCCCGGAAGGTCCGGCACGAAGGCTCGGCAGGTGTCTGTCAGACCCTGGGTTACGAGGTCCCATACCGCCCCTGACGGCCCCACACCGTGAATGAAAAGGACGGTGGCGCTACCGGTGCCGCGCACGTCAAGCGAAATGCGTTGATTGTCGACGGTGACCAGGGGCATGGGGCTACGGAGCGCCGTTCAGACCGATGGCGTTGGCGTTCGCAATATAAGGCAGGCCGCGAAACTGCCCGTTCAGATCGAGCCCGTAGCCGACCACGAATATGTCGTCGATCTCGAATCCGACCCAGCGTGGCGCGATGTCGATCACGCGACGCGAAGGCTTGTCGAGCAACGTCACCGCCTCGATTGACCGAGGCCCTCGAGGTTCAAGCAGGTTCAGCGTGGCCGCCAACGTACGGCCCGTATCCACGATGTCCTCGACAACCAGGACGTCTCGACCGCTGATGTCACAGCCCAGGTCTTTCACCACCCGCACCTGACCGCTCGACTCGCGACCTTCATATGACGCCAGCGCCACCGACTCCACCCGGTGCGCCGTCGTGAGCGCGCGGGTGAGATCGGCGGCAAAGATGAACGCGCCCTGGAGCACGAGAACCAGGACTGGCTCACGGCCTTCGTATGCTGACGAGATTTCCGCGCCGAGTTCGCGCACGCGGCGCCCAACGGCTTCGGCTGAGATGACCGCCGGCAACCGAACGCCCGACACGTCGCCGCACGCTGTCCCAGCGGTGGTTACGCGCTCTCGCGCCGCTTCGGTTACTCGCAACCCGTTTGGTTCAATGACGATCTGACGAAGTGTGCGGAGTTTTGCCCGTATGTCGCAAACGGCCCGCGAACGCTCACCCAGCGGATCCGCGCAACTCATGACCACACTGCCGGACTACCTCGAAGCGGGCCTTGACATCGTGCTCGTAGGAACCAATCCGGGCGCCTACTCGGCTCGGATTGGGCACTACTACGCCGGACCCGGCAACCGCTTCTGGCCAGCCGCCAACCAGGCGGGTCCATTCGGCGAGCCGTTGGCGCCCGCGACCGACGCCCGCGTGCTGGAGTTCGGCATCGGGCTCACCGACATCGTAAAGCGACCAACTGCCACGGCGCATGCACTGCGAGCTGCGGATTACCGCCAGTGCGCGCCCCTCCTCACTGAAAAAATGTCCCGCTTCAGGCCCCGGATCGTCTGCTTCCAGGGTATTGGCGGCTATCGAAGCTATCTGAGGTACGGCCACGGCGTCGCTTCACCGCCTCGGCTCCGTCCGGGACGTCAGGACCGGCCGCTGGAAACGTGCGTAGTGTTCCTGCTTCCAAGCCCAAGCGGCCTCAACACCCGGTATTCGTTCGCCGACCTGGTTGGCTGGTATCGCCAACTCGCGGAGCTAAGGGTCGAGTTGACGGGCTCTGAAAGCCTGCGCCGCCAGCTTCGATCCTAGTCGTCGCCGCCCATCCGCGCCGTGCGTTTCAGATCGTCCAGCGCTCGTCGCGCCTGCTCCAGCGTGGATCGCGCCGCCGCCCGCCCGCGGTGATATTGAATGATCGGTGGCAGAACACGCGTCTCGACAATTGAGTCGACACGCTCGTTCGCCCGCTCAAGCTTCAGGGAAGTCCGTCGCAGGCTGCGTCGAATCTTCACCGTGGTCTCGACCACCGTGATGCAGCCCAGAACTCCAGCCACGAACGCCGCAAGCCCGATGATCAGTCCCTGGACGACCAGGACAATGATTGCGATGTCGCGTGCGACGTCCATCAGCCCCGGCCGCGGCCGCCGCGGCCGCGCCGGCGTCGCCGGCCGCGCGAACGCTGGGAGCGGCGGCGCACGGTCGTTTCAGCCTCCCTGGCCGCCTGCTCCGCCGCGCTGCGGATGGCGCTCAGCCGTTCCGGCAGACCGTCCAGGACGTTCTGCGCCCGCTGCGGCGCCAGAATCGTGCCGATGGCGCCACCGACGAAGAACCCGATGGCCGCGCCAACGATGATCCATGTCATGGTCGAGTCCACTCATCTCCACCAGCGGAGCGCCATCTGCAAAACGCGACGGAACTTCTTGAGGGCCCCCGAGGTTGAACTGGTGCCGTCCTTAACGACGTCACTCACAAGCTCCGTGGTGTCTCGGACGGTGTCCACCGTTTCACGAGCCGATTGAATGATGGGCGCCACGTCAGCCTGGATCACCGCCAGCAGACGCCAGACCAGCATTCCGGTGATCAGGAGCACGATGGTGGCGACCAGCGCAACCGCCGCGAGCACGACCACCGCGATGTCGCGTACGCCCGCCAGATCCACGGCTCAGGCTCGAGACGCTGCGAGGCGGCGTAAAGGCCGACCGATCATGCGGGCCGCCAACCTCGGGCGAACGCGCCGCCAAGCCTTGTCAACCATGCGTCGCTCCGAGCGTGAGATCTGCCGCCGGCCATAGGTGGCGCGAACATACGTGTCCGCAACAACCTCGGGCGGGGCAGGCGTATTGGTTGGCGCTCCCGTGGCGGGCGCCGGAAATAACTCCGCGGCGAGTTGGCGGCCGAGCTCTTCCGGCGTGAACCCGCGGCGCGTATTGTACCCAGCGCGACCCGCCCAACGAACCATTCGCTCATAGCGTCGGCTCACGGCGGCGCGAGGACTTTGAACCAGATCGCGCACGAGCGTGCCAAGCAGGTATAGCGCGCCGAGCGCGACAAGCGTTGCGCCAATCATCACCAGCGCCAGTACGGCCCCGCCGAGGTTGGCCAGGAATCCTTGAATCGGACTCGTGCCCTCGGATGGATCGAGCGGCTGGAAGTCGCCCAGGTTCACGTCCTCGAGTTCATCCAGGAAGTCGTCGACCACCGACAAGTCGGCCGCGTCCGGATTCAGCCCTTCACCCTCGACTCCCTCGCTGGCGCCGCCGCGCACCTCGGGCGCTCGAAAGCCTGACGGTTCGAACAGCACCCAGCCGTACGTCGGGAAATAGACCTCCACCCAGGTGTGCGCGTCGACGGGGTTGACGATGAAGCGCTGCGTGACCGGATCAAAGACGCCCTGCGCATAGCCAACGGCCAGCCGTGCCGGAATTCCCATGGCGCGAACCAGTACCGCCATCGAGGAGGCAATCTGCGTGGCGTGACCTCGACGAAGCTCGAAGAGAAAATAGTCGGTCGCGTCTCGGTCTGGCGGCAGCGGCTCCGTGTCCTGGGCAAACGGAAAGCGCCGCATGAAAAATTCGGCTGCGCGTGCGCGGTCGATGGCCGTCTCGCCGGTGTCGGCCAGGCGGGCTGCAAACTCGTGAACGCGTGGTGGCAGCTCGGGAAGCTCGATGTAGCGCTCGGCCCACGCCGGGTAGACGGTGGGTGCGCTGCGCAGCTGCTGCGTCGTCGCCGCCGCCAGGGTCGAGTCCACGGAATAGACCAGCCGCTGACCCACCCGCCGAGTAGCGCGGATCGACGCGTAGTCGTCGATGGCGGCGTCTTGTTCCGACACTTGCACCTGGTATGGCCTGTTGAGCCGGAGGGCGTCGCCGGGCGCGAACAAGACAGCCGAGTTCGACTCCAGGATCTCGATGTTGGATCGCGATGCCAGGCGGGACTTCAGGTTTACGCTCTCGGTGATTGGCTGGTTGGCCTTGCGGCCCTCCAGCAGCCGCATCGTGCTTCGCCACCCCTGGCCGGTGTAGGTGTCGAAGGTCTGACCGCGCCAGTAGGAGGGCACAGTGCTCTCGATTATGAGCGTTTCCTTGCGCGCAAACGGCTCCGGGCCTCCGAGCGCCAGCGTTTCCCGGCCGGCCAGCGTGGACCCGGACGGGTTCGTCACGCCGCCGAACACACGCTGAATCCCGGCCTCCACGTTGCCCCAGCCGTCACCCATGTAGGTCCAGAAGGCTTCGGCCAACGGATTCCCGCCGGCTCTGGGCAGAATGAGCGCCAATAGCACCACGCCCGTAATCAGCATCGCGCTGACAATGAGGACCGTGGGGCCCAGCTCTTCCGAGTAGTCGGTTCTCGTGTCTTCCCATCTGGCTTCAAGCGCGGCCAGGCGCGTATGCACGGTCAGCGCCAGGGCGGCGATCAGGAAAACCGCGAACGGCGGCCAGTCGGGACCGATATAGGTGATGTTGACCGCAATGGCGAGCGTTCCGGGCGCCACCGCCAGGTAGGCGTTCCGCAACCGAAAGGCTCCCCAGGCCGCCGTATAGCCCATGCCCCAGGCGGCCATCGTCATCCAGAACAGGAAGACCACGTTGTCGCGGCTGACCTGAAAAGCGAAGGCAGCCTGGAACCAGGACTCAAGTCGGAAGAAGAGGTCTTGGAACAGTCCGGCGCTCTCGCCCACCGCCGATGCCAGCGGCTGTTCGCGCACGAGATTGCCGGCCTGTCGAAGCTGCACCCACTCCACGGTTTCGCCGAAGAGCAGCACGAAATTTCGAGCGCCGTCCAGCGGGCCCGGAAACGCTTCGGAGGCCACGACGTAGGCCACGACGAGGTCGCTCACGAGCCCGATCACAACGATCCAGACCGACGACAGTCGGCTGCGCGACAGCGCGAAGCCGAAGAGAATCGCGACCAGGGCTACCGACAGCAGAACCTCCGTGCCGGGAGCCCAGCCAACCGTGTGGATACTGACAAGCGGGGCAAGCGTGGCTGTCCCGATCAGGACCAGCGGCAGCCAGGCGGTTCGCGGCAGCTGCAGGACCCGCGCAAGTGGGGTTGGGCGGCTGGCTGCGACGGCCGTCATCAGCGCCTCATGCCGGCGCCAATGTGACGGGTCGGCGCTGCGTGCGTTCGAATTCCGCGAGGTTGCGCCCGTCGGCGCGGATCATCTCGAAGCGCGCCCCCCGGTCCACGCCGACAAAGCCAATGCCCGCGGCGCCAGCCGCTTGGCTAAGCCCGGCGTTCGATTCAGCGGGACCGAAGGTCGAGGCATCCATCGCCACCGCCAACGGATACACCGCGCGGTGCCCCAGTTGCGTCAGGCTCGTAAGCCAACGCGCGTCTGCGGACGGCGTGATCGCGACCAGGCTGGTGCCCCGTCCTAGTCCCGGCGCGCTGGCGGCGAGAAACTCGTGAAACGGCGCGGTCCCCGTGGCCTGGACCACCGCCAGCGTCTCGAGAATCCGCCAGAGCTGCTTGAGCCCCTTCTGCGGCTCGATCAGGTGGCGCCCCTGACGGCTCAGTGCGACGAAGCCCACGGCCTTGTTGTCGCGCACGAATTGATGCGCCAGCGAGGACACAATCTTGACGCCGTATTCCTCCGTGGACTCGTCGCCGTGTCCGGCCTGGACCGACCGATCCAGGTCCAGCGCGATCCAGAGGTTCGCCGTTGGCTCCAGGTCGAACTCCTTCACCAACAGCTGCGAGCGACGCGCGCTCGACAGCCAGTGGATGCGCTTCAGCGGGTCGCCGGGCTGGAACTCACGCAGCCCGCCCGCATCGGATGTGACCTGGTGGGTTCGGATTGAGGAGCGGGACGTGCCAACCATCGATCCGGCTGGAATCTCCACGTCGGCCATGATCGATATCGGCGGATACACCACGATCGTGCTCCGAACGTCAATTCGCCGTTCCGAGGCGAAGATTCCGAACGGGTCGCCGATCCGCAGGTCCGTAGGTCCCAGGGCATAGAGCCCGCGGCGGCGAGCAACGCCTCGCGAAATCCAGCGCTTGCGCTGGCGGGGGCCCAGGCTCTCGGCCACGGACGCCTGGTAGCCGGGCAACTCCGAGTGGTCGTCCACTTCCACGAGCAGGATCGGCAGGCGACTGGTGTTAACGAGTTCAAAGTCCTCCTGGACCTCGTCGCCCACGGTGATCTGATGCCCCCGCATCCGGCGCCGCAATTCCAATGAACGCGCGGCGTTGCGAGTCCACACATACGAGAGAGCGACCAAGCCGCCGAGCGCGTACAGCAGCCAGTACGCGATGGGCGACGTGGTCACCATGGCGGCCACGAGCAAGACGCCCAGCAGAATGACGATCGCCGGCCGCTGCAGGGTGACCGAAGGCCCGACATCAGACGGCGTACGTGCCATAAGGTCTCCAGCGGCCATTTCAGGCGCCGGGTCCGCTCCCAGGCGCCGCGTCTATGTTCAATTAGTATGCTCGGAATCGGCGGCGCTCGCTTAGGCGAGCGGCTCTCCAATTGGTGGTGCGTCCCGGTCGAGCCGGCGTGAAACGGTTCCGTGCGTCGGCTCGTTCACCGACCGGTCGCCTGAACTAGGCGGCCAGGCCAAGTCCTTGCATGAGAGCGCCCATGGCCGCTCCGGCAACAATCAGCCACAGTGAGTTGACCTTGGTGAGGATGAGGACGGCCAGCGCCACCAGCGCCGCCAGAATCGTCGGTACGTCGACCAGCGCCGAGCGTCCGAGCAACACCATCACCACGGTCATCAAGCCCACCGCGGCGGCATTGACGGCGTCCAGAATCGGCGCCGTAATGCTGGACGCGCGCAGCCGCTCGACCAACGGATGCACGGCGGCCACGAACACAAAAGACGGCAGAAAGATAGCCACGGTTGCAACCACGGCGCCGGGAACACCGCCCAGCAGAAACCCAATGAACGTCGCGGTCGTAAAGACCGGGCCGGGCGTGACCTGCCCAATCGCCACGGCGTCCAGCAGTTGCGTTTCCGTCAGCCAGCCCAGGCGCTCCACGAAGTCGGCGCGCAGGAACGCCAGCAACACGTAGCCGCTGCCGTACAGCACCGCGCCGATCTTCAGAAACAGCAACGCCATGCCCAGCAGGCTGAACGTTGTCGGTACCGCGCCGACCACGCCGACGCTGGCAAGAGGTGCCACCAGGACGCCCGATAGCCGTCCCGTCAACCACCGCGGACGCTGCAGCACCGCGCCCACCGCGGCGCCGCCAAACAGCAGCACAAGCTCATTGACGCCCAGCAGCCCCAGCACGATCACCACCGCCGCCAGCAGCGCCTTCTGCCAGCGGCGCACCACCACACGCCCCAGCCCCCAGATGGCCTGCGCCACGATCGCGATGACGACGGGCTTCACGCCGTACAACACCCAGGTCACCGCTGGCGTTGATCCGAACTCGACATAAACCCACGCCAGCACCGTCGGTACGTCAACCAGCGCCGAGCGTCCCAGCAACACCATCACAACC
>DAOUIX010000160.1:0-6560 GCA_034423235.1 Chloroflexota bacterium
ATGTCCGTGCCGATCAGCCGCGGGAAGAGTGGATGGACGAAATAGATGTCGTTCGCATCCATCGCAAACAGGTAGAACTGCCCCTCAAAAGCCGCCGTGCTGTTGTAGAAGTTCGTCATCGACTCCAGGCCGTCACGGTCATACCGCGCGATGGCCTGTTGCACGTATTCCACGGTGTACTCGCGTGGATCCGCGCCAATCCAGGCCGGCGGTTCCGCGCTCGGGTCCGGCGTGTAATACCCAGACGCAAAGATCAGGCCCTCGTGTCGCACAACCCATGCCGTCTTGGGCTCTTCGCGACCTGTGGCCGGATTCGGCCACGGGTACTCGACCCAGTGCCCCTCCGGAGTGGCCTTGGCGATTTCCTTGCCCAGTTCGTAGCCGTTCGATCCAACGACATCCTTAATGTCGGTCCCGATCAGGTGAGGAAAGATCGGATGGGCCAGATAGGTGTCGTCCGCGTCCATCAGGAACAAGTACAGGTAGCCGTCGACACTCGCATCACTGTTGTAGAAGGAGATGGTCGACTCGAGGCCCTGCGTCCGGTAGTGCCCGATCGCGTTGCTCACGTACTCCCGGATAACGCCCGCCAGGTCAGCCCGCACCGAGAAGTGCCCTGAGCTGAAGACGATGCCGTCGTGGAGCACGAAGTAGCTGCGTCGGGGTTCACGCTGGCCGTTGACGGGATTCGTCTGCAGGTGGTTCACCCAACCCCCCGTTTTCATTCACGACTTGAATGACCCGCAAGAGCGAGTGACCCCTGGGCAGCGTGGCTCCCACCAGGTTTCGGAAGATCGGCGCGGCTAGCAGCGTCAAGGACGATCGGTCCACCATCATCAGCGAGCGGCCGCCTTCAATACTTGCCTCGCTGTTGTAGTGCGCCACGGTTGCGTCCAGGCCGTCCTGGTCGTACGCGGCGATCGCTGCCGACACATACGCAAGCGTCGCGGCGTCCGCCTCAGCGGTAGCCCCCAGGGCAATGGATGCGGGCTCCCAGTCGAATCGCTCGATGCTCAGCCGCTCCTGCAGGCCGGTCGGGCCGATCACCCAGGTGCGATACCCGTCGGTGAATCCCGTCCAGTTGGTCGCCTTGTCCCACATGAGCACGCCGTCCGACGTGAGCTGCCGCGTGATGCCATCACTCGGATCGTGCTGCTCGTTGTTCTCGCACTCGCCAACCGTGTTCGGCGCCAGGGCCTGAAGCGCCCCGAATCCAAGGACGAACTCGCAGTCCACGTGGGCCGCGGACGCCCGCCCCGTAGAACCGATTACCGTGAAGACCAGGGCGACGAGGGCTGCCGCGCTCGCCATGGCTAACATTCGAAGTGCGGGCTGTGTGCGCACGGCCAGGCTGACCGCCGAAACTGGGTTGCTGGTTGGCGACATTCTCAAGTCCCTTTCTGGTCCGCTCTGCCCGCGCCTGCTGGAAGGTAAAAATCCAGAGTGCCAGCTTACAAAACGTCGGCGCCCGGCGGAGTCGCAGCTAAAGGCGCGAAGCCTCGGCCTCTGGAATGAAGTCGTAAGGACCGTTCTGGGGCGTCGGCGGGCGACCCGGGAGATCGGTACCAGTCGGGAGCCGGCAAATGCCCATGCTCACGAAACCACCGGACCTGTTGTGGCCCAGGATGAGCTAGGTGCCGAGTCGCCGCCGCAACGCCTCAACCGCACTTGGGTTCAGGCACGGTGCGTAGTGCCCGGGCAGCACTGTCCGCAACCCCGCGTTCGCCAGCCGCCGCGTCGAAGACTCCTGCGCCGCCAGATCGGTCGCCAGGTGCCGTACGTTTGGAATCAGGCGGCCCCGCCTGAAGACCAGCGCGTCCCCCACGATCCCCACGTCGTCGCGCACCAGGCTCATGCTCCCCGGCGTGTGGCCTGGCGTGTGCATCACCCGCCAGTCCCCCACCACGTCTCCTTTCTCCAGTGTCGTCGCAACTTCGGGCGCTTCCCAGCGCAGTACCTGGGGAACCGGCTGGTGATAAAGCAGCCGCCGCAAGCCCGGACTGTCGGAAGGGTTCGTCACCAGGTCGGCGTCCGCCATGTGAATGGCCACTGGCGCGTCCAACTCTCGTGCTAGCTGCGCTGCACTGCCCGAGTGGTCGTAGTCATAGTGCGTCAGCACGATCCGGTCGATCGACTCGGGTTGAACGCCCGTGGCCCGAACTGCCCGCAGGATCGCTCCCGCCACCCGGCTCACGCCCGTATCGATCAGCAGCGTCTCCGCGCCAACCGCCAGGTAGGCCAGTGCGCCCCACCAGCCCCCGAGGGCGAACACACCCTCGGCAACCTCGCACGGATACCTATAACGCACGATCAACCATGCTCAATCGTCCATGAAGCCCGACGGCAAGACCGTAAGCCAGCGGCAGACCGCGCCCAAACCGGCGCCTACCCGAGCGCTACGAGTCGCAGTCCTGGCCCAGCGTGCCTTCCCAGTAATGGTCGCCAGGCAGCAGGTTCGCGTCGCCCACGCTGCCTTCCTTGTAGCCCGTGCAGTAGAAGTCGCCCGGGTTCAGCTTGAACTCGCCGCTTCGCTTTGGCTCGCTATCGCCACACGCCGTCAGCGTAAAGGCGAGTGCCAGCAACAGCCCCACACCTCCGACTTTGCCCGCGCGGCCCACGCGGCGAATCGACCTCAAAATCATCCGGCGCCTCCCCGAGCGGAAACGTCCGAGGGCAACCGTCGATAGACGGCGCCCGCTACATCTCGTCCTCATGATGCGGCGAACCGACACTACGGTCAACCAATGGCCCGCAAAATCGTGCGCAACCGCTGCCCCGGCGCCCTGGGGCCCGCATGTCGTCCGTTCGCCGGCTGTCCTTCCCGGGAACGACTCGGCGGCTCCCCACGCACCGGCCGCCTATGGGCCGCTCCGGTCTCAGGCTAATATGCCCCGCGCCGGATTCCACCGAGCTGCCCAGCCTCATGTTCGCTACGGAATGTCCAGCAACCCGTGCTCGACGACGTGTGTCGCGCGCTCTGCTTGGAGTCGCGCTCGCCTTGGCGCTGACTGCCTGTGGCGAGTCCGCCGGGGACGCCTCGGGCGGTGCGGTACAGGTCCGGCCGCCGGGACCCATCGACGCCGCCCCGGGCGAAGCGGTCGAACGCAACGGCGTCTCCTTCACCGTCATCGAGGTCGACGCCACACGTTCATTCGATCGTCGTGAACGCGCCGCCGACGGCAAGGTCTTCATCGCGGCCAGGCTCTCAATCCGCAACACCGGCAGCGCGATTCCTGCGCAGGGATCTGAGGCGATTGTGCTTGAGCTCCCAGACGGATCCCTTGGCAAACATTGGATCGTCACCCCCGGCAGCCGCCTCGGCGATACGGGCCCTCAGCCCGGTCAGGAACTCGGCGCCTGGCGTAGTTGGGAAGTGCCGGAAGGCACCCGAGCTGCCACCATCAGCTATCGGCCATTGCCTGATCTGGAAATCCGCGTCGGCTTTACCCTCTCCGATGAAGTCCGCGACCGCTGGCGCGTTCTTTCAGACCTTCGCCACGTCTGAGGGCCGCGTACGACCTGCCGCGTTGGCTCGTCTAAGGGAGCATGTTCGGCTGTGCTGCGGCATACGATAAGCTGAGACTGAATCCAGAACGGCGGGCCTTCGCACTCCCGAGGTTGCTTTCATGACCCGATTCGTCATCTGTCGCCGCGCCCTGGTCGGCGTGCTGCTTGGCGTTGTGCTTGTTGCTGCCTTGGCCGCCTGCGGCGAGTCGGAGAGCGAAGCGCCGGTCGCGGTTGATCCGCCCGGACCCGTAGACGCGCAGGTCGGCGGGACGGTTGACAAGGGCGGGGCCAACATCACCCTTACCGAGGTCGGCGCTACCCGCTCGTTCGGCAGCTTTGACAACGCGGAGCCAGGCTTCATGTTCATCTCCGCCTACTTTGTCGTGCAGAACAGCGGCAGCGGATCCATCAACCTCGATCCTGAAGTCATGACCCTTGAACTCGCCGGCGGTGGCACCGGCATCGCCCGCCAGGCCGCCCCCGCCGCTCGTCTGGCCAACGCCGGCCCCGCTCCCGGTGCCGAGGAACGCGGTTGGCGCAGCTGGGAAGTCCCCGAAGGCACCCGCGCCGCCACCATCAGCTATAAGCCCAGCGCCGACACCGAAATTCGCTTCGGCGTCGTCGTCCCCACCGAAATCAAGGAGCGCTGGCGCGTCTGATCGTCCGGCGCTCGTAGCCCGTCTGCCGTGACGCTCGAGCTTTGGAACTTCCTGCTCGTCATCCACCAGTTCAGTGGCACGGCGGCGCTGGGCGCCTTTACTGTCGCTCTCGTCGTGGTAGTCCAGGGCCGCCGCATGGCCTTGGCCGGCGGCTGGACCGACGGCCTCCCGACCGAGCCCGTCCTTCGCGCCCTCAACCGCTGGATAACCGCACCCTCGCTGACCCTGCTACTCGCCAGCGGTCTCGGCCTCGCGCTCACCAACTCTTATCGAATGAGTCCCACATTCCTCGTCACCAGCACCGTCGCCATGGGGCTCGCCACCGTCATTTGGCTAGGCGTCATGCTCCCGGCCGAGGTCCACTTCCGCGCCGGCCGTCAGTGGACCCTCGGCTGGCGGCGCTGGGTCACCGGCTGGATCGCCCTGGCGGTTCTCGTCCTCTTTGCCTTCGCCATGATGATCATCCGCCCCGTCTGGTGGCCCGCCGTCACCGCCTGGACCCCCGGCTGACCGTTTTCGCCGGAACCGTGGGCGCACCAAGCCGCCCCACCCGGACCCAGACGACGAAGAGCCTGCCTAGCAGGGACCTCCACCAGATCCGCCGCAGCGCTCCGGCGCGATGGCTGTGCTGTAGTCCTGTCGCTTCAACTCTTCGTCGCCGCAGGCGCCCAACGCCAGGCTAAGTGCCACCAGAAACGCGACACCAACCAGCGACGACCGCTGCAGTCCACGACGTGCAGATCGAATCCACAGGCTCATGGTTCTAACCTGTCAGAAACCCGTCGAACGCCTAACCCTAGCGCAACCGGTTTCCGGACCGCACCGCCGGTCTATCCGGCGTAGCTCATCCCCGTGTCACGCAGCGTCGTGGCCGTGCCCTCGCCCATGCCGCCGCCAATCACCTCGCCGAAATACACCACGTGGTCTCCCGGCTGCGACGACGACACGACCTTGCACTCAAACCACGCCGTCGCCGCATCCAGCACCGGCGTCCCCGTCTCGTGCGTCGAAACCGGCTCGCCCTCCAGGCGACCCTCGCCGCTCGTCGACTTCGCCGTGAATTTCAGCGAGAGGTCCTTGGATCCTTCGGGCAGCACCGAGATGCTGAACACACCCGTCTCGTCAATGTTCTTGCGCGTGTGCGCCGTGTCCTGGATCGCCACCGCGAAGATCCGCGGATCGAACGAAACCTGCGACATCCAGTTCGCCGTCATCCCGTTCGGCTCGCCGTCGGCCGAAACCGTGCCAACCACGGCCAGGCCGTAGACCACATCGCACAGTGCGTCGGAAGCGGGGTCGCTCTCAGCCATCATCAGTCCTCATCAGTCCCGCCGGCGCCCGACCGGCGGCGCGTTTCGATCCGAGTCTCACACACCCCGCGCCAGCGGAAACTCCACCTTCGCCTGCCCGGTGTCATGCGATCGACGCATCGCCTCGATCACCTCCACCGCCATCAGCCCTGTTCGCACGTTCGCAAACGTCTCCGGCCCGCCCTCGTGCCGCCGGATCAGGTCGTCGATGCTCGACAACATCGCCGAGCGGTAGACCTTTTGCGTCGGCAGCTGCCGCTCCAGCCAGTCCTCCTGCCCGCTCGGCGTGGTCGCGGCGTATTCCACCGTCGAATGCACCCCGCCAATTCGCACCCGCCCCTGCTCGCCGAACACCTGCCACTCGGTGAACTTCGGCATCGCCTTCGTCTGGTTGATGAACGCCAGCACCCCGTTGTCGTACTGCACCAGCGCGCTCGGCGCCGGCTCCGCCCACTCGCCCGGCGGCTCATGCACGCCCACCACCCACTGCGGCGCGCCGCCCGCGTACATATTCACCGCGTCTACCGTGTGCGACCCGTTCCGGTACTCCAGGGCCCTCGTGCCGCCCCACGTCCCAACCACCCGCACCACGCGTCCGATTCGACCCGACTGGATGAAGTCGTACGCCTGCCGGAAAAACGGGTCCCACCGACGCGTGTGGTCCACGCTGAACGCCGTCCCCGCGTCTTCCACAGCTTTCACCAGCGCATCCGCGTCCGCTAGCGATGTCGTCATAGGTTTCTCACAAAAGATCATCGGAACGCCCGCCACAATGGCCTTAATGCCCAGGTCCGCGTGCGTGTGGTCGGAGGTCGCGATGCTCAGGATGTCGATGTCCTCGGTCGCCAGCATCCCGTCCAGGTCGTCGTACAGCGACGGCCCCTCGCCCCACGTGTCGCGAAACTTGTCCAGCAGCGACCCATCCAGGTCGCACGCCGCCACCAGGTCGATCCGCTCATGCGCGCTGTGAGCCGACGCATGCGTGTGCGGCGCCGCCCGCCGGTTCCCGCTCAGCGTCTCCTTCACCGCCCCCGCGCCAATCCCCCGCAACCCAACCACCGCCGCCCGATACCGTTCCTTGTGC
>DAOUIX010000161.1:0-1925 GCA_034423235.1 Chloroflexota bacterium
ATCCAATTGGTGGACGCCGCCGACGTTGCGCAGGCCGTTCCGGGAGACGTGCCGGTTGCCGGACCGTTGGATGCGGAGCTGGTACGTGCGCTTGAGGCTGGCGGTCGGCAGGTGCGGCGGGTGGACGGAGAGGACGTGTTGCAGGCGCTGGTTCGACTGGCCAGGCAGCGACTCGAGGGCAGTTGCGGCCCTGCAATGTTGGGGGCGCGGCCGGTGTATGCGGCGCCTGCGACTCGCGCGAGGCCGTGGGTTCGTGGTATTCCGCACGGTTGAGCGGGCGAGAGCAAGCAGTTTGAAACGAAGGGCACCCACAAGGGGCGCCCCTACACGGAGGATGGACGAACGGGCGGGGCGATGGTTGACGAAGCGTTTGTGGTTGAACCGATGGGGCTAGAGCACCTGGACCAGGTGCGGCGGATCGAGCGTGCGTGCTTTCCGACGCCATGGCCGAGGAATGCGTATCGCCGGGAGATTGAGAAGAACGAGCGGGCGCGCTACCTGGTGGTGCGGACGGTCAGCGAGCCGACGCCCACGCCGAAGCGGCGGCAGTTTCCGATGTCGCTGTTTTCGCTGGGGCGGTCGGATGCGCGGGACGTGGTGGCGTATTGCGGAGTGTGGGTGATGCTGGACGAGGCGCACATCACGACGATCGCGGTGGATCCGGATTACCGGCGGTTGGGGCTGGGGCAGTTGCTGATCATCCAGATGGCGCGGATTTCGCTGCAGGCGCGGGCGACGCGGATGACGCTGGAAGTGCGGATGAGCAACGAGCACGCGCAGGCGCTCTATCGGAAGTACGGGTTCTGCGATGGTGGGGTTCGTCCGCGGTACTACAGCGACGACTTTGAGGACGCGCTGATCATGCGGAGTGAGGACTTGAGCAGTCGCGATTTCGCGGAGCGGATCGATGCGGGGGAAGCGGAGTTGCGGCGGCGGTTGACGTGGAGGTCGCGGCTGTGAGGAATGGGATCCCGCGGTGGCTGCTGGCCATCGAGACGTCGTGCGACGACACGTCGGTGTCGGTGCTGCGGGACGGTCGGGAGGCGACGGCGACGGTGAGCCAGACGCAGGTTGCACCGCACGCGGCGTATGGCGGGATCGTGCCGGAGGCGGCGTCGCGGATTCACGCAGAGGCCATCGACTCGGTGTGCAGGGCAGCGCTGGAGCAGACGGGTGTCGGTATTGACGAGATCGGGGCGGTGGCGGTGACGGTGGGGCCGGGTTTGCCGGGATCGCTGCTGGTTGGGCTGGAGTTTGCGCGGGGGCTGGCGTATGGGCGGGGGGCGCCGCTGATTCCGGTCAACCACCTGGAAGGGCACATCGCGGCGGCGTGGCTGGACGTTGCGGAGGGGCCGGCGTTGCCGGCGGTGGCGCTGATCGTATCGGGCGGGCACACGGAATTGGTGCTGGTGGACGGGCCGGGACGGTACCGGATGCTGGGCCGGACACGGGACGACGCGGCGGGGGAGGCGTTCGACAAGGTGGCGCGGATGCTGGGGCTGGGATTTCCGGGCGGGCCGGCGATCCAGAAAGCGGCCGAAGAGGTGGAGGACACGCCGTACACGTTGCCGCGGGCGTGGCTGCGAGGGACGAGCGACTTCAGTTTCAGCGGGTTGAAGACGGCGGTGCGGCGGCTGCTGGAGAACCGGCTGGGGCCGGATGAGTCGGCGCGGATCATGGGTGGGGATGGGCTGGACCAGGCGGCGGACGGCGAAGCGCTGGTGGGACAGGTGGCGCTGGCATTTGAGGAGTCAGTGGTTGAGGTGCTGGTGCGGAAGACGGTGGCCGCGGCGGAGGCGGTGGGTGCGCGGTCGATCATCGTGACGGGCGGGGTGGCGGCGAATGCGCGGTTGCGGGCGGAGATGCGGGGGGCGACGTCGACTCCGTTATTCATTCCGGCCCCGGCGCGATGCACGGATAACGCG
>DAOUIX010000162.1:0-1733 GCA_034423235.1 Chloroflexota bacterium
GCCCACGCCCGCGCCGCTCCCGCTACCCGACCTCTACGGCCCCATCACCGCCGTGCGCGCCGCCCTTGGCCTGCCCTCGCTGATCGTCAGTCCGGAACTCATGCAGGCGGCCCAGGGTCACGCCAACTACTACATCGCGCACCGGGACGACCCGAATTCGGGCGGACTGCACACCCAGGTGTTCGGCTATGCCGGCTTCACCGGCCGCACCATCGGCGACCGCGCCCGCGCCGCCGGCTACCCGCTGGGCTGGGTGGATGAGGTGTTCGCCTTCTTCACGCCCGCCGACACCGTGGCCTGGGCCTTGGACACGGTCTGGCACCGTTACATGTTCGTTCATCCCTCCGCCGTGCATGTGGGCTACGGAACGGCCACGGCTGGCGGCGCCACCATCACGGTCTTCAACGTGGGCCTGTCGCCGCGGCACACCGCCGATGCCCCACTGCCCGCCGTCGTCCCAGTCAACGGCGCCACCGACGTCGCCACCAGTTGGCCGGGCTGGGAGTCTCCCAATCCTGCGCCGGGCGCGCTCCGCCCGTTTGGCCCGGCCATTTCGCTGCAATTTGGGCTCAACGACGATGTGGAATGGGGCGAGGCCGGCTTGTACGGGCCTGACGGCGCGAGTATTACGACCGCCCGCACCACCAGCCAGTGGCGGCGCGCCCTGTCGTTGGTGCCGCACGATCCCTTGGCGCCGGCCACCACCTACACCGTCCGCGTCAACGGAACCCGCAACGGTGAACCGTTCGCGGTCGAGACCAGCTTTACCACCCGCCAGGCCTAGCCGCCCGTAAAATGAGTCCATTCCACCCACGGCAGGCAGTCCCTCGATGCACCTGATCTCCGAGCTTGGGCATTGGGTGCTGGACTGGGGCGATTCGCCCTGGGGCGGCCTGGCCCTCTTCGTCCTCGCGTTCTGGGAGTCCAGCTTCTTCCCCATCCCGCCGGACGGCCTGATGATCGCCCTGGCCGCCGGGAACCTTCAATTCGCGCTGGGCTTCTCCGCCATCGCTACCGTCGGGTCGCTCCTCGGCGCAATGCTGGGCTACTGGATCGGCCTCCGCGGCGGCCGCCCGCTGCTGGACCGGCTCTTCGCCCGGGAGCGCATTCTCTACGTCGAGCGCCAGTACCAGCGCCGCGACGTCTGGGCCGTCACCATCGCCGCCTTCACCCCCATCCCCTACAAGGTCTTCGCCATCGGCGCCGGCGCCTTTCGCCTCAACTTCCGCCGCTTCATGCTGGCCTCCCTGGCGGGTCGCGGCGGCCGCTTCTTCCTGGTCGGCATCCTGATGACGATTTTCGGCGCCCAGGTCGAAGCCGTCATCGACGAGTACTTCGACATCCTCGCCATCGCCTTCGTCGTCCTCCTGGTCCTTGGCTTCGTCGTCATTCGCTTCGTCATGCGCCCGCGCGCCGCGGCGGCCGACGCCTCGACCGACTAACCCCGTGCCCGCGCCGAGCCGCTACGCCGTGGCGGCCGACGTGGTGGTCATTGCGGAATCGCCGGAACCCTCGGTCCTGCTGATCCGCCGCCGCAATCCCCCGCCCGGCTGGGCCATCCCGGGCGGCTTTGTGGAGCCCGACGAGGACCTCATCGACGCCGCCCGCCGCGAACTCTCCGAGGAAACCGGCCTCGAACCCCCGCAACTCGAACAGTTGGCCACCTTCGGCCACCCCGACCGCGACCCCCGCGGCCGCACCATCTCCGTCGTCTACGGCGCCCGGCTCCAACA
>DAOUIX010000163.1:0-5900 GCA_034423235.1 Chloroflexota bacterium
AACGTCAAAGCCATGTGCGCCCTCGCCCCACGCATGGCCACCCCCATCGCCTGCGGCGAAAAGCTCTTTAGCCGCCAGGACTACCGCGAACTGCTCGAAGGCCAGGGCGCCGCCTTCATCCAGCCCGATCTCACCCACGCCGGCGGCATCTCCGAGGTCCGCAAAATCGCCGCCGCCGCCGAGACCTACTACATCCAGGTCGCCCCTCATAACTCGGGCGGGCCCATCTCCGCCGCCATGGCCATGCAGATCGCCGCCGTCACCCCCAACTTCCAGGTGCTCGAAACCGCCTACCCCGAGGCCGACCTCCGCCGCCGCGTCGCCGGCGAATCCATGGAAGTCCACGACGGCTACATGCACCTCAGCGACAAACCCGGCCTCGGCATCGACGACCTCAACCTCGACGCCCTCGACGACGAAGCCGACGGCCCCGAACCCTCCTACCCCTGGCGCACCTTCATCGAGTAGCGCCAGTTCCACTCACAGTAGCCCCCGTTCGTGGTGAGCCGGCCCGGAGTCTTCGGAGAGCCTGCCCTGAGCCTGCCGAAGGGGCCGAGTCGAACCACACGCCGTGCGCGCTAGTCACACTCAGCCACCCGCACACGCTCTGGGGGCGTACACTCTCCCCAAATCTGCAGGCCGCCCCCGGAGGCCGTCATGTTCGACGCCGTTCACCACATCGCCTACGTCGTGCCCGACCGCGAAGCCGCCCTGGCCCTATTCCAGGAAAAGCTCGGCATGACCCCCTTCAAAATCTGGGAGTCCGAGGAGGAAGGCAACGCCTACGCCGCCCTCCAGATTGGCGACACCGACAGCTACCTCGAAATCATCTGCCCCACCAACGACGAGGTCAGCAACTTCGCCGCCCACCTGCACGAGCACGGCCCCAGCGTCCACCATGTCGCCTTCCGCGACGACGCGATGGACGACACCCTGGCAACCCTCAGCGGCGAGTTCGGCATCGGCGGCACCGCCCCTATCGTCAGTTCCTCCGACTGGCGCATCTCGTTCCTCGACACCGACAAGACCCTGGGCGTGGGACTGCAACTGGTTGACGGGAGGCATCTCTAATGGCTGGCATGACAATCACGGCTGACGGCGTCGAAGCCGACGTAGGCCCGGTAACCCAGGCGCGACTCACCGAGCGCGGCCCCGCCATCTGGCTGGCCGGCGACCCTGAAGACCTCAAGGTCTGGCTGCCCCGCGGCGGCTACGGCATCGTCACCAACACCGTCGTCCTCGACGACATGACCCAGAAATACGGGCAACTCACCGAAGTCGTCCGCCGCTACCTCGACATCACCGACAAGCAGGTCGTGGTGGAGATCGACGGCCACACCACCGCCGAACTCCTCGACGTCGCCCACGTCTTTACCCGGATGTCAGACCAGATCGTCATCAAGATCCCCTGCGCCACCCAGGGCCTGGAAGCCTTTTCCGCCTTGGCCGCCGAGGGCGTGGAGACCTTCTGCACCACCACCTTCAGCCTCACCCAGGCCGCCGTGGTGGCCCAGGCCGGTGCCACCCACATCCTGCCCTTCTGCGAACCGTACAAGGGCGTCGGCGTGGACCCGGTGTGGCACGTGCGCGAGTGCGCCGACATGTTCGCCGGCTGGGAGCAGCGGCCCTACATCACCGCCGCCCTCGTGCGCTCGGTCGATGTCGCCAACGCCGCCCTCCAGGCCGGCGCCGACGGCATCATCGTCTTCTGGGAAGTCTTCCGCGACATGCTCCACAACCCCCTCACCGACGAGTGGAACGCCACCTTCCTCACCGCCTGGGAAAAAATGCACCAGGCCGGCCTCCTCGAAAGCGTCCCCGTCGCCGAGGCAGGCCACTAAAGGGAAGTGACGCAATCCGGCAAGACGCACGATCGGTGCATCGTGGCCGCCTTAGCCGCTAGACCTAATGCCTGACCTACTGCACATGTAGCAAGCGAAAGGAAGTCCACAATGGCGTTTTCGTCCGGGACGTTCGAAACGAACGAGCCGTTGTTGTCGGAGTTGCTGGGCGACATTGGCAACGGCACTATCCAGTTGCCAGATTTCCAGCGCAATTGGATATGGGATGACGAGCACATCCGTTCTCTGATTGCAAGCGTGACGCTCTCTTATCCTATTGGCGCGGTAATGGTTCTCGGGACCGGCGGCGAAGGAGCTAATTTCCTCCCACGCCCATTTGCAGGCGTACAGATAAACTCTAATGGAACACCGGATACTCTCGTCCTTGATGGTCAGCAACGTCTCACGTCGCTGTACTTGGCTCTGATGAGCGACAAGCCCGTGTCGACGAGAACGACACGAGGCCAGGAAACCAAGCGACTCTATTACCTGGACATGGCCAAGTGTCTCGACCCTGAGGCTGATCGCGAGGATGCAGTTCTTTCGTTACCTGACTCAAAGATTGTAAGAAGCGACTTTGGACGTAAAGTAGAACTCGACGTATCTACGCGTGAGCGTGAATATGAGCTTGGGCTCTACCCGCTTTGGATGACGTTTAATGACGTTGAGTCCTTCCAATGGAATTCTGGATATAAAGAACACTTCAAGTTTGATCCTGAAAAGACTGCATTCATTGACCAATTCCTGGGCAAGATTTGGCTTCCGATAATCAAGTACAAGGCTCCCGTAATTGAGCTCAAGAAGGAAACGCCAAAAGAAGCCGTTTGCCAAGTATTCGAGAAAGTAAACACAGGAGGAGTAACCTTATCAGTCTTCGAGCTCGTAACCGCCAGCTTTGCAGCTGATAATTTCCGACTCAGAGATGACTGGGCTGAACGGCAAGACCGTCTCTCGGAGCGTGAGGTCTTGCGCGCAGTCGGAGGCACCGACTTCTTGCAGGCCGTTACGTTGCTCGCCAGCTACAAGCGAAGCCGCCTGCCCGGAAGCACATCCGGGGTCAGCGTCCGTCGTCGCGATGTGCTGCGCCTGACACTCCGTGAATACCAGGACAACGCAAACTCTGTCGAGAAAGGTCTGCAGCGAGCGGCAGAACTGCTGAGCCGCCAGACTATCTTCGACACACGTAATCTTCCATATGGCACACAGCTAATCCCTCTTGCGGCAGTCTGTGCATACATTAACAGGCGGTTCGATTCAGACACTGTGCTAAACAAGCTCGCTCGCTGGTACTGGTCTGGGGTTCTGGGCGAGATGTACGGCGGTGCCAACGAAACCCGTTACGCAATGGATATGCAGGATTTGATCGCCTGGGTTGACGGTAACAACGAGGAACCCCGGACCGTACGTGACGCAATCTTTGCGCCGATGAGGCTTCTTGGTCTCAGCACTCGCAACAGCGCGGCTTACAAGGGCCTGTTCGCACTGATGGTGAGGAAAGGAAGTTTCGACTTCAAAAAGGCAGTTCCCATTGCACACACGCTAGGATTTGAATTACCTGTAGACATCCATCATATTTCCCCTCGCTTCTGGTGCCGGAGCAATGATATCGATAATTCACGATGCAACAGCGTGGTTAACAAAACACCACTTACTAGTGAGACAAATCGAATGCTCGGCGGGCTCGCGCCAAGTCAATATCTCAAGAGCCTATCTCGATCTGAACACATCAGCGAAGACCGGCTGACTGAGGTGCTTAGATCCCACTGGATCGACCCGGTCTTGCTACATCAAAACGACTTCAACGGCTTTATGCACGATCGGGCGATCAAGTTGTTGGACGCCATTGAGGCCGCAATGGGCAAACCAATCCAGGGCCGTGACTCTGATGAAGTCATAGCTGCTTTTGGGGGTTCATTACTCCCTGAGGCTGAAACTATACTTCACCAAGAACCAGTCGCGTGAACGGCCTCAGCAAGCCCGATTTGCCCAGTCCGCCGGTGCGTCAAGCTCTGCATTGAGCGTCCGAGTTGCCGGCACACCCGTCACCGCCCCCGACGGCATCGTCGTCTACCCCATCGACCTCACCCCCTGCGCCCATCTCGCGCTGGCCGAGGGCGACATCCAGCCCGGCCACACCTACGGCATCCACGCCCACCGCACCCTCGAGCAGGTCACCTACGTCCTCTCAGGACGCATCCGAGTAATCACCCACGACCCGCAGTCGGGTCAGACCCACGAAGTCCAGGCCGCCGCCGGCGAGTCCGTTATCACCCTCCCCGGCCACTCCCTCCAGTTCGCCGCGGACGGCGACGCACTCGCCCGCGTCCTCTTCATCACCAGCCCGCCCTACCCCGCCGACCACAGCGACACCGTCACCCTCGACACCCACCGCCCGCTGACCGAAGCCGAGCGCGCGGGCCTCCCTGAGCGGCGGGTTAAAGTTCCACCCGATCTCCCCGGGGCCATCGACCAACCACTGCCCGGCACTGAGCGCTGACCGCAGACTCCAGACCTCGCCGACCTCCGGCGCCACCCTCGAAGGACCCTCCAAATGATCAGGCACCTCGCCGGCATCGCGGAAGTCGTTGACGACCTCCAAGCCGCCGTGAGCTTCTACCGCAATGACCTCGGCCTGGAGGTCGACGACTCCGTCTCTGCCGACTACGCCTCAGTCAAGATCCCCGGCGTCATCCACTTCGGCCTCTGGAGCCGCGAGGCCGCCGCCGAAGCCACGTTCGGAGACAGAGGCGCCGTTGACCGGGTTGCCCTCGGCCTGACCATCGAATTTGAAGTCGAAGAAGTTCCGGCAGCCTCGCAGGCTCTCGAAAGCCGTGGCATCGAGCTGCTCCACGGCCCCAAAACGGAGCCCTGGGGCCAGACCACGGCGCGCTTCGCACTGCCCAGTGGAGCGCTCTGCGGCATCGCCGAAACGCCCTGGGCCAGGCAAATCGACGACTAGCGACCCATCTGGACTCGGCTCGAAAGAGCCGTCCGAAACGAAAGCGAAAGGCTAGTTCAAGCTCACAGTCTGCGGCTTCGCCCGCGTTGGCGGTCCATAAGTCACGTGCAGCCGCCCCGCCAGCGGCTCCGCCACGATCGCCGAATTCGTCAGGATCCCGTCCACCTCCGTCGTCTCCCGGCAGATTGACTTCGGGTGGTCCTGCTGGTCGGACAGGATGGCGAATCCCGCCGCCACGTCGAACCCGCCGCGCCGTTCCTCCAGCGCTTCATTCACCCGGCGGTGCCGCGCCCCGGCGCTCGGACACCGCGTCGGATAGCAATCCAGCGCTCGGTCCGACGGCTCCGGCGACGCAATCATATTCGCGTGCCCAATCGAGTCACGCCCGCCGTCCAGCCAGACTCGCCGGCCCGGCAGCCGCTCCAGCACGCCCACATTCCCGTCCGCGTCGCTAAACGCAAACGCGCCACCATTGCCGTCCGCCAGAGCCCCGGCCAGCTCGCGCATCGCGGCTACGCTGTCGGATTCCAGCAGCATCCGTTTCAGCAGCGGGCCGCCGCCGCCGCCGGGACTGTCGATAAAGAGCGACATCCCCCACAGCGACACGCCGGTCGAGCTGATCCCAATCTGCGCCAGGTGCCCCGCATAGCTGAAACTCAGAATTGCCGGCCGGCCGTCGGGCCGTACCCGCAGCACGATCGACTGCTCGTTCGCGCCCGGTCCCGTGTCCTTCGTCTGCCCCGCGTACACCGTCCCGTCGCCCGTAAACTCCGGCCCCACCGCAAACGCCGTGCACCCCTCGTCCTCGAATCCGCCCCGGCTCTTTCTCCCTCTCCCTGTGGAGACCTTTGCAACACGCCCCTGGCCCTCGAATCTGCGGCCGCTCTTCCTCCCTCTCCCTCTGGAGACCTTTGCATAACTCGACGGGGAAGCCACCATGACGACGACGGGAACTGACGGGAGCTCGGCCATGCATCGGCAGGTGGGACCCCCCTCGTTCGCGGACGCGCTGGTGCCGGCGACGGTCGGCCGCAACGACCAGTTGGAGCAAGTCGACGCGCTCCTGGACTGGGCGCCGGTGGCGGCGGTCGTCCGGGACC
>DAOUIX010000164.1:0-2204 GCA_034423235.1 Chloroflexota bacterium
TCGTAGGCATAGCCGACGCCGCCCTGCACGCCCAGCCGCCCGATGATGGCCAGGATCACGTCCTTGGCGAACACCCCGTCGGCGAGCTTCCCGTCAACGGTGATGCGCCGGCATTGCGGCTTGGCCACGGAGATGGTCTGCGTGGCCAGCACGTCGCGAACCTGCGACGTGCCGATACCGAAGGCAATGGCCCCAAACGCGCCGTGCGTGCTGGTGTGGCTGTCGCCGCAGGCGATCGTCATACCTGGCTGCGTAAGGCCCAGTTCCGGCCCGATCACGTGCACGATGCCCTGGCGGCCGGTGGAGCGGTCGAAGAAGGGGATTCCGGTCCGCTCAATGTTCTGTTCGATCGCCACGAACATCTGCTCGGCCATCCCGTCCACGTAGGGGCGGGTGGACCCGTCCGTGGGGATGATGTGGTCCACGGTGGCGAAGGTGAGGGCGGGGTACCGCACGGACAGGCCACGCTCCGCCAGCATCTGGAACGCCTGCGGACTGGTGACCTCGTGCACCAGGTGCAGGCCGATAAACAGCTGGGTCTGCCCATTCGGCAACTCGCGCACCGTGTGGGCGTCCCAGACCTTGTCGAGCAGCGTGTGGCCCATGTCGCCTCCTAGATTCCGGGAACGCCCGAAGCGTCGGCCAGCAAGGTGGCCTCGGGGGTTGTCGACCAGCCCTTGCCGAGTCCGGCCATCAGGCGGTTCAACGCGTTGACGTAGGCCTGGGCGCTGGCGACCAGGATGTCGGTGTCGGCGCCGTGCCCGCTGAAGGTCTTGCCGTTGCTCTCGATGCGGATGGTTACCTCGCCGATGGCGTCGATGCCCTCCGTTACCGAATTGATCGAGAACTCCGTGAGCTGGTTCGGCACCTTCACCAGGCGGTTGATCGCCTGATAGATCGCATCCACGGGACCGGTGCCGATACCGGCGTCGACGTGCTCCTCCCCGTCATGCGACCGCAACTGCACCGTCGCGGTCGGCATGGCGCCCGTGCCGGTGCTGACCTGCACGTGCAGCAGCTCGAACGTCTGGTGGAACGCGCGGCGCTGTTCGTTCTGCACGATCGCTTCGAGATCTCGATCCGTGATCGTCTTCTTGCGGTCGGCAATTTCCTTGAACGCCTGGAAGGCGGCCTGGAACTCGTCGTCGGCCAGCCGGTATCCCATCCGCTTCAAGCGGTCGCGGAACGCGTGGCGGCCCGAGGTCTTGCCCAGGACGATGCTGCTCTCGTCCAAGCCGACGTCGGACGGATCCATGATTTCGTAGGTGGTGCGTTCCTTCAGCATCCCGTCCTGGTGCAGGCCGGACGCATGGGCAAAGGCGTTGGCGCCGATGACGGCCTTGTTGGGCGGTACGACCATCCCCATGTAGTTGGACACCAGGCGGCTGCTGCGCGCCAGTTCGGTACTGACCAGTCGCGTGTCGGCCTCGAAATAGTCGCCGCGCGTACGCAGCGCCATCACGATTTCTTCCAGCGAGGCATTGCCGGCGCGCTCGCCCACACCGTTGATCGTGCACTCAACCTGTGCCGCGCCTTCCTTGACGGCCGCCAGCGAGTTGGCCACCGCCTGGCCCAGGTCGTCGTGGCAATGGACGGACAGCACGACGTCCTCGATGCCGCGCGTCTGGTCCATCACGTACCTGACCATTTCCGCAAACTCGGCGGGCTGGGCGTAGCCGACCGTGTCGGGGAAGTTCACAACGGTCGCGCCGGATTCGATGGCGGCGCTGAAGACTTCGCTCACGAAATCCAAGTCGGACCGGGTGGCGTCCATGGCCGAAAATTCGATGTGATCGGTCAGGGTGCGCGCGTGGCCCACGGAGTCGCGCGTCAGGTCCAGCACGACCTCGCGACGCTCATGCAGCTGATGTTGCAGGTGGATGTCGCTGGTGGAGATGACGATGTGCAGCAGGGGCCGCGCCGCCGCCTTCAACGCGTCCCAGGTCGTGTCGATCTGCTCGCGCTTGAAGCCGCTCAGCCCGGCGATTTCAACGTTGCGCAGTTCGCGGGCCAGCAGGTCGACGGCTCTGAAGTCGCCGGGCGAGGTAAACGGAAAGCCGGCCTCGATGACGTCAACGTTCAAGCGGGCCAGTTGACGCCCGATTTCCAGCTTCTCGTCGATGGTCAGCGCGCCGCCGGCAGCTTGCTCGCCGTCGCGCAGGGTGGTGTCGAAGATGCGGACGTTCCGCATGGTGACAGCTTCC
>DAOUIX010000165.1:0-2365 GCA_034423235.1 Chloroflexota bacterium
AGTTGATGGCGCCCGGCGGATGGGGGGCGCGAGTTCAAGCTGAAGGAGGGCCATGCTTCGCAAAAGACTGTCGCTGGACGAGGCGACGCGGTCGAAGGACCTGGGCGGGAAGACGTATATCGTGACCGGCGCGAACTCGGGTGTCGGCCTGGAGACGACTCGGCAACTGGTCAGGCAGGGCGGGCACGTGGTGCTGGCCTGCCGGCGAACCGACGCAGGCGAAGCGGCGGCGCGGAGCTTCAGCGGTCTGAAGGGCAGCCACGAGGTGATGCGGCTGGACCTGGCCGACCTTCAGTCGGTCCGGGACTTTGTCGCAGCGTTCACTTCAGATCACGACCGCCTGGACGGCCTGGCGTGCAATGCGGGACTGGTGTCGATGGGCAGGGCCCCCGAATACACGACGGACGGACTGGAAGTGACTATCGCGGTGAGCTACTTCGGTCACTTCCTGCTCACCGAGTTGTTGCTGGACACGTTGCGGGCGAGTGCACCCTCACGCATGGCGATCGTCTCATCGGTGGTGCACGCCGGCAGCGCCAAGAACCGGCCGAACGTGAACCTGGACGATCTCAACTACAGGCGCCGGGATTTCCGCGGCTTCGCCGCCTATGCCGAAGCGAAGGTGGCAACGGTCCTCTACGCCAAGGAACTGGCCGAACGACTTGATGGCACGGGCGTGAGCGTCTTCTCGCTTCACCCCGGGTGGGCCAGGTCGAATTTCGGGTCGGGTGGCAGCCTGCCGATTCGGGTCGCCATGGCCGTGATGCGGCCCCTCAGCCGAGTGGTCTCCGACAGCAATGAGGAATCGGCGCAGACGACGCTGCACTGCCTGCTGTCGGACAGCGCAGCGGACCACTCGGGCGCCTATTTCAGCCAGAGCAGTGTGCTTTACCGGGACAAGCCGTGCCGCCAGGGCGGGTGGCCGATGGAGACGCCGAATCCGAACGCCAAGAACATGGAGACGGCCAGGCGTTTGGTGGACCTGAGTTATGAGGTGGTGGGGTTGCGCACGGCGAACAGGGCCGTGTGAGACGCGACCCCCGTTCGGCAAGCTCAGGGCAGGCCCTACGTACGGGGGCGCTGTTGTGGGCCGATGGTGGTGTTTTTAGACTTTGGCGGGCAACGTCCTGAGGCCAGGGCAACGGAAGTACCTGGGCTGGTGAGAGCTTGGAGGCCACGTGAAAGCGCCAGCGGAGATCATCTTTGAGGTGACGGAAGCCGCGGAGGGCGGGTATGACGCGCGGGCGCTGGGCTACAGCATTTTCACGCAGGGCGACGATTGGGCCGATCTGAAGGCGATGGTGAAGGACGCCGTGGCCTGCCACTTTGACGAGGGAAGCGAGCTCAAGGTCGTCCGGCTGCATTTTGTCAAGGATGAAGCCATCGCCGTATGAGGCTGCCGCGTGACAGGTCGGGCGCAGACCTGGCAGCGCTGTTGCGTCGTCGCTATGGGTATGAACTCGTTCGGCAGCGCGGCAGCCACATGACGCTGGCCAGATCGGGCGGTGACGAGTCGCACAGCGTGACTGTTCCGCGGCATCGGGCGCTGCGCGTGGGCACGCCGGGCGGGATTGTGGCGGACGTTGCCGAACACCTGGGGGTGACGCAGGACGAGGTGCGGCGCGAGCTTTTTGGCTCGTAGCGCAGGACCTTTGAAGGCGGGTGGTTTCTCCTTCGGCAGGCTCAGGGCGGGTTCCACGCACGATAAGGCGCACGACCGGAAGACGGGCGGGTCTCAGACGCCGCCCCTACGCAAGAAGAGGATGCGGCCGGGAGGGAGGATGGCTGGGAGGGTTGGGTGCGTGGGGCTTTGTGGTTCGGCACGGGCCGCCGAAAGGCTCTGGCCCGGCTCACCACGAACGGGGGGAGCGCGCGACTGGCGCGCTGCGAGCGGAAGAGGCCGGTTAGAAGCCGGCCCCTACGGAAGAGAAGCGGCGAGGTTGTGGACGACGGGGGAGACGAGGGTGGGGTCGAGTTTGTTGTTGACGGTGGCGTGGCCGAGGGTGGTGGGGAGGACCCAGCGGATGATGCCGTTTTGGACTTTTTTGTCGCGGAGCATGGCGTCGAGGACGTGGGAGGGGTCGACGCCGGAGAACGAAGCGGGGAGGCCGATGGCGGTGAGGAGGTTGTTCTGGCGGGTGAGGTCGGCCCTGGTCCAGTGGCCGGATTGGTGGGCGAGGCGGCCGGCGCCGGCCATGCCGATGGCGACGGCTTCGCCATGACGATAGGCGCCGTAGCCGGCGACGGTCTCGATGGCGTGGGCGATGGTGTGGCCGTAGTTGAGGATGGCACGGATGCCGCGGTCCTCGGGATCTTCGTCGACGACCTTGGCCTTCCAGCGGACGCAGCGTTCGACGAGTTGGGC
>DAOUIX010000166.1:0-14786 GCA_034423235.1 Chloroflexota bacterium
GACCGACGATCCATTGCTGCCAACGGTCGAGTGGACGATCGGTCGCATCACCTGAGGCCCCTGCTGGACTTCGCCCGCCAGTTCAGCCGCGTGTGCGAGCGATGTAGTGCGGGCTGGTGTTGAAAAACACCTCGGCGGCTTCCATGATCGTTTCCGACGTAGTGGGATGCGGGTGAACACTCAGCCGCAGGTCGTCGGCTTGCGCGCCCATCTCCACCGCCAAAACTCCTTCGGCAATCAGCTCGCCCGCGCCCCGGCCGGTAATCCCGACCCCGAGCACGCGCTCAGTCGTCGGCTCCAGGATCAACTTCGTCAGCCCGTCATTCCTCCCCAGCGTCGTGGCCCGACCCGACGCCGCCCAGGGAAAGGTTGAGACGTTGTGCGGCCGGCCCGACTCGCGGGCTTCTGATTCGGTCAGACCGCACCAGGCGATTTCGGGATCCGTGAACACCACCGCCGGGATGGCTTGCGCGTCATACGTCGCCGCTTGCCCGGCGATGGACGCCGCGGCTACGTTCGCCTCGTACGTGGCCTTGTGCGCCAGCATCGGTTCACCCGCCACGTCGCCGATGGCGAAGATGTTGGCGGCACTCGTGCGGCGCTGGTGATCGACCTTGATGAAGCCGCGCTGATCGGATTCCACGCCCGCGGCCGCCAGGTTCAGACCGGCGCTGTTTGGGCGCCGTCCGACCGCGACCAGCACCTTGTCAAAGCGTCGCGAGGGCACTTCGACGCGCGCTCCCGCCAGTTCGACATCAACGCCGTCCGGCCGCACGTTCAGGCTCGCGACTCGCGTGCTGAGCAGGATCTCTTCGAACGCAGAATTCAGTTTCCGCTCCAGCGGTCGAACGAGATCGCGGTCCGCTCCGGGCAGTAGACCGGCCTCCATCTCAACCACCGTCACTCTCGACCCAAGAGCGGCGTAGACCGAGCCCAATTCAAGCCCGATGTAGCCCCCGCCAACCACCAGAAGTGTGTCGGGGACGTCCGCCATCTCCAGAGCGGAGGTGGAGTCCAGGACGCGGTCGCCATCAATCTCGAAGCCGGGCGGAGCCGCCGGCTGCGAGCCAGTGGCTATGACGGCATAGTCGAAGTCGAGGCGCTCCGCGTCTCCTCCGTCGGCTGGCTTGACGTTCAGCGTGTGCGGCCCGTCGAAGCGAGCGAGTCCGCGAGTGAAACGCACGCGCCGCGCTCGGGTTAAGAGACCCAGCCCCGAGGTCATCTTGGAGATGACCTGATCCTTCCAGCTTCGCAGCCGGTCCAGATCGATCTCCGGTTGGCCGAAACTTACGCCCCAGTCGGCCGCGTCCTCGGCCTCGCCCAACAGGGACGCCACGTGCAGGAGGGTTTTCGACGGAATACAGCCCCGATAGAGGCACACGCCACCCGGATTGGCCTCGGGGTCGATCAGCGTGACGTCCATCCCCAGTTCGGCGGCGTGGAACGCGGCCGGATAGCCTCCCGGCCCCGCGCCGATGACGGCTACTCGCGGCTGCCGTCCATTCGTGGTCACGTCGCGGCTAGTCCCCCATCGCCAGCATCAGCGGTTGGGCCAGCGCCTCGACAATCCAGGTGAGGAAGCGCGCGCCGTCCGCGCCGTCCACAGCCCGATGGTCGAACGACAGCGCCAGGGGCAGCATGAGCCGTGGTCGCAACAGTCCGTCGACGTACACCGGCCGTTCCACCGCGCGCCCGACACCCAGAATCCCCACTTCAGGCGGGTTGATGATGGGCGTGAAGTGTCCCGTGCCGAGTCCTCCCAGGTTGCTGATCGTAAATGAGGCGCCCTCCAGCCGCTCGGGCGGCAGCTGGCCCTCGCGAACCTGGGCGGCAACCTCGGCCACTTCGATCGCCAGCTTGGTGATGCTCTTCTCGTCGACATCCCGAATAACCGGCACCAGCAGTCCCCGTTCCGTGTCGGCGGCGACACCCAGGTGGCAATAGTCCTTCAGCACCATCTCGTTGGTGGCGAAGTCGGCGCTGGCGTTCATCTTCGGGTGCGCCTTCAGCGCGGCGGCCACAACTTTCATCAGAATTGGCGTGATTGTGAGACTGCCGCCGGCGCTCCGAACACGCTCCTTTTCGCGCTGCCGCATCGCCTCGACGGACGTGATATCGGCGTCGTTGAAGAGCGTCACGTGCGGAATGCTTGACCACGACTGCGCGATGTTCGTTGCGGTTGCCCGACGAACCCGGTTCATGCGCTCGCGCCTGATCGCTCCGAACTTGCTGAAGTCGGGCAACGGCGCCGTAACCAGACCTACCGCAGGTGCCGGCTGCGTCGATGGTCGAGCGCGGGCGTGGGCCTTGACGTCGTCAATCGAGATTCGCCCGGCGGGACCAGAACCTGGGACTTCGCGTATGTCGATACCAATTTCGCGCGCGAATCCGCGGGTTGATGGCGAGGCAAATACGGGCATGTCGCCGCCGGCGGGTGGTGGTGGCGGCGGGGGCTGGGTCCTTGGCGTCGGCCTGGGCCGCGGTCGTGACGGATCGGGCGTGGCTGCAGGCGTCTCGGTGACGGCGCTTGGCCCTGCATTCACCGTCGCCGGCGGAGGAGCCTGAGGCTTGGCGTCCGCCGCCGAGTCACTCTCTTCCAGTTCCAGAATCGTCTGTCCGACCTGAAGCGTGTCACCAGCGCTGACCAGCACCTGGGTCACCGTGCCGGCCAATTCGGCGGGAACCTCCAGCGTCGCCTTGTCGCTCTCGATCTCAATGATCGGTTCGTCCTTGACGACGGCCTGGCCGGCGCTGACGAGCACACTCAGAACGTCCGCGTCAGCAATGCCCTCGCCCAGGTCGGGGAGTCTCAGTTCAGTCGCCATGCCGGTTCCGTCGCGGCGGTCGCGGAAGCGTCAGGCGAGCCGGGGGTTGGCCTTGGCCGGGTCGATCTCGAGATCCTCAAGTGCCTCGGAAACGATTTCCCGATCAAGTTCGCCTTCGCGCGCCAGCGCATACAGCGTCGCCAGCGTAACGTACCGGGCATCGACCTCGAAAAAGTCGCGCAGGGCCTCGCGGTCCTCGCTCCGGCCGAATCCATCGGTACCAAGCGAAATAAGTGGCTGGGGGATCCACTTGGAAACTGAATCCGACATCGTCTTGACATAATCCGATGCCGCAACAACGATTCCCGGCAGCCCACTGAGCTGGCGCGTGAGATACGGGATACGGGGCTCCTCGTGCGGATGCAGCATGTTCCAGCGCTCAACGTCCAGCGCGTCGCGCCGAAGTTCGGTATAGCTGGTCACCGACCACACATCGGCAGCCACGCCATACCGCTCGGCCAGCATTTCCTGTGCCTTGATCGCCTCATTCAGAATAGCCCCGCTCCCCAGCAACTGCGCCCGGGCCCGCGGCTGCTCCACGTCCGCCCGCCGGAATCGATACATCCCCCGCAGAATCCCCTCGTCCACGTCCGGTTCGTCGGGTTTGGGCGGGTGGGTGTAGTTCTCGTTGCCGACGGTCAGATATACGAAGCTGTCCTCCCCGTCGGCATACATGCGACGGATGCCGTCGCGGATCAGGGCTGCGACTTCGTAGGCGAACGCTGGGTCGTACGCCCGGCAGTTGGGAACCGACGAAAACAGCAGATGACTGTGCCCGTCCTGGTGCTGCAGGCCCTCACCGGCCAGCGTGGTTCGGCCTGCCGTTCCGCCAATCATGAAGCCCCGGGTGCGACTGTCCGCCGCCGCCCACACAAGGTCGCCGACACGTTGATAGCCGAACATCGAGTAATAGATATAGAAGGGAATCATCGGCAGGCCATGCGTTGCATAGGCCGTCCCCGCCGCGATAAAGGACGACAGCGAGCCAGCCTCAGTTATCCCTTCTTCCAATATCTGTCCGTCAGTCGACTCCTTGTAGTAGAGCAAGGTGTCGGAGTCGACCGGCTCGTAGAGTTGGCCCACGTGCGAGTAAATGCCGACCTGCCGAAACAGCGCCTCCATCCCGAATGTCCGCGCCTCGTCTGGGACGATCGGCACGATCAGGCGTCCGATCTCGGGGTCCCGCAGCAGCTTGGCCAGCAGCCGCACAAACACCATGGTTGTCGAGGCCTGCCGCTGTCCCGTGCCGGCCGAAAACTCGGCATAAGCATCGTTGCTCGGGGCTGAAATCGGGTTGTAAGACGGCGCACGCGTGGGCAGATGCCCACCCATTGCCCGCACCCGCTCCGCGACGTACCGACCCTCCATGCTCTCGCGTGGCGGCCGGTACAGCGGCGCATTGATGACCTCGTCGTCCGAAAGTGGGATGTGAAACCGGTCGCGGAAGGAGAGAAGCTCGTCCAGATTGAGTTTCTTCTGCTGGTGCGTGATGTTCCGGCCTTCGCCGGCCTCGCCCAGTCCGTACCCCTTGATGGTTCGGGCCAGGACGATGGTCGGCGCGCCCTTGTGTCGCACGGCGGCGTGATAGGCCGCATAGACCTTGATCGGATCGTGGCCACCCAGCCGCATCCGCCAGAGTTCGTCGTCGCTGCGGTCGGCCACCATGGCCAGCAGGCGCGGGTCCACGCCGTAAAAGTTTTCGCGGATGTACGCCCCGCCGGCGACCGAGTACTTCTGGTACTCGCCGTCTACGACCTCAGTGGCTCGCTTGGCTAGAATCCCGTCAGTGTCGTTGGCGAACAGCTCGTCATAGTCGCTGCCCCACAGCACCTTGATGACGTTCCAACCGGCGCCGCGGAACAGGCCTTCCAACTCCTGTACCACGCTGCCGTTCCCACGCACCGGCCCGTCCAGTCGCTGCAGGTTGCAGTTCAGGACCCAGGTCAAATTGTCCAGGTTCTCCCGGGCCGCCAGCGAAATCGCCCCGCTGGCCTCCGGTGAGTCGAACTCCCCGTCGCCTAGGAAGGCCCACACGCGGCGACCGGTGTCCGGGCGCAGACCACGATCGGCCAGGTACTGCATGAACCGGGCCTGGTAGATGGACATGAGCGGCCCAAGGCCCATGGAGACCGTTGGGTACTGCCAGAAGTCGGGCATGAGCCATGGGTGGGGATACGACGAGAGGCCGCCGCCTTCCGCCATTTCCCGCCGAAAGTTATGCAGCTGCGCGGGAGGCAGCCGCCATTCAACGTAGGCGCGCGCGTACATCCCGGGCGAGGCGTGCCCCTGGAAGTAGACGATGTCGGCGCCGTCTGGGTGATTGGGCCCCCGGAAGAAGTGGTTAAAGCCGACCTCATACAACGTGGCCGCCGACGCATAGGTCGAGATGTGGCCGCCGATGCCGTCGGACTTGGCATTGGCCTCCACCACCATGGCCATCGCATTCCAGCGAATGATGCTCTTGATGGTTCGCTCAATGTCCCGATCGCCCGGATAGTCGGGTTGCCGCTCAGGCGGAATGGTGTTGACGTACGGCGTGCGCGACGTGACCGGAAGCGAAACGCCGTCCCGCTGCGCATGGATCTGAAGCTCGCGCAGCAGCCCGGCAACGCGTTCAGGTCCGCGCAGGACGTAGACGTCGTCAAGCGAGTCCAACCAGTCCTGGGTTTCCAGAGACTCGATTGCGGAGTCGTCAGCCTGACCGTTGACGTCGATGGTTGCGATGTCGCCGCACCTCACGCAGTCGAGAGTCCGAGCGATCCGAGCCTAGCGCCCTTGGCCGGAGGTGCGCACAGGTTTTTTACCGTTCGCGCCTCAGCCTGGCCGCTTTGTCTCGGGCCGCGCGGGCCTGTTCCCCCGCATGGTACGAACTTCGCACCAGCGGTCCGGACTCAACGTGGGCGAATCCGAGGCCCCGCGCCTCGTCGGCCAACTCATCGAATTCGCTGGGACTGTAATAGCGAGTGATTGGCAGATGCTTGCGCGACGGTCGCAGGTACTGCCCGATTGTCAGCAGATCGCAGTCGTGGTCGCGCAGATCGGCCAGCGTCTTGGACAATTCGTCCCGCGTCTCCCCGAGGCCGACCATGATCCCGGACTTCGTAATCATGGTTGGATCGATACGCTTGACCTGCTGCAGCAACTCCAACGACTGCGTGTAGATCGCCTTGGGCCGCGCGCGCGGATAGAGTCGGGGCACCGTCTCAGTGTTGTGATTCAGGACGACCGGCCTGGCCCGAACGACCGTCGCCAACGCGTCCCAGTTGCCCATGAAGTCCGGGATTAGAACTTCGACCTCCACGTGCGGCGTGCGATGGCGGATGGCCCGAATGCATCCGGCGAATATCGCCGCACCGCCGTCGGCTTCGTCATCCCGATTGACGGAGGTAATCACGCAGTAATCGAGGTCCATCTGCGCGACAGCCTGGGCCACGCGAAACGGCTCAAGCGGGTCAAGCGCCCCGGGCCGTCCTGAGGTGACGGCGCAAAAGCCGCACGCCCGGGTGCAGGTGTCGCCCAGGATCATGAAGGTGGCTTCGCCAGCGTTCCAACACTCGCCGATGTTCGGGCACCGGGCCTCTTCGCAGACGGTGTGCAGTCGCTCCGAGCGCACGAGGTCGCGAAGGCCTTCGAAACGCTCACCCCCGGGCACGCGCGCTCGTAGCCAGGACGGTCGGGCTACCCGAACCTCAGTGGCCACCGACGAGCTCCATCGCAGGTGCAGCCGGACGCACATCGGTCTGATAGACCTCGGCGAATGCTGCGGCGGCCGCAGCCATCACATCGCCCATCAACGGTGCACTTCCTAGTTCACGAGCCATTGAAGTGACGCCAAGTCCATGTAGTCCACAGGGCACGATGGCATTGAACCACGCCAGGTCGTTCGTGACATTCAGCGCCGCACCGTGCATCGTGACGCCACCGCGAATTGAAACTCCGATGGCCGCGACCTTTCGCGAACCGACCCAGACCCCCGGTCGTCCCTTGACCGTCTGCCCATGCATACCGAAGGCCGTCAGCGTGTCGAGGACTGTGCATTCAAGGCGCCGTATGTGGTCGACGGGTCGCAGCAATCGACGCCGCAGATTCAGGACGGCGTAGAGCACCAACTGGCCAGGGCCATGAAAGGTCATGTCGCCGCCTCGGTCCGTCATGATCAGGTCGGCGCCCCTCGCTTGAAGAGCGTCGCCGCTCAACAACATGTGATCATCCCCGCCGCGGGCGCCCATGGTGTACACGGGCGGGTGCTCCAGCAGCGCCAACGCGTCGGCTGAGATCTCGGTACGAACCTCGGCGGCCTTCGTCTGTTGCCAGTCCAGCGCGTCGCGGTAGGCCATGTGCCCCAGGTCAAACAGCTCAATCGGCAGGTTAGTCGTCATAGGCAGGCTATGCCGGAATCTCTTCCAGCGGGCCGAACTGCATGTCCGTCGGCTCCGCGCAGCAGAACCAGGGTTCAGTGAGTCGCGGACGGACTGGAAGCGGACTGCCGGCGAGTCTGGGCGGAGACCCCGCTGGAGCCTCTGACGCTGCGTCGCGGACGGCCATCCAAAGTCGCTCGAACAAGACCGCATCGGAGGACTCCGCAGCGATCCCGTCCTCCACAATTCCAGCCAGCTCTTCTTGCAGGTTGTCGGCGCGCGGATCGTCGGCGCGCCACAGATAGGTCAACCGTTCCTCGTCGTAGCCGCGGAGGTGGGGAATCATCTCTGGCAGATCCAATAGCAGCGATCCCTGGGGCACCAGCAGCCGAATTGTGAACTGAACGGGATCAACGTTGGCGATCAGGTCGTGCTCCCGCACGAACTCCATGATGGCCAGCACGTCAGCCGGCGTGGTCCACGGGGTGAACGGCATCCAGGACGGACGAATCTCGATGCCGTGCCTTCGCAATTGCGCAACGGCCAATGCCGCCTCGGCTGCCGTGTGACCCTTGTCCAGCCGGCGTAGAATTTCGTCGTTCACTGACTCGAACGCCGAAACGATAAACAGGCAGCCGGACACTGCGAACTCCTCCCAGACATCCGCATGCTCCAGGATGTGTTCCACCTTAGTCGTCACGTCGAACGTCAGATGCGGATGCCGGGCGTGCATTGCGCGCACTACGCGCTGCGAGTGCCGCACGCCGTTCAGGAAGTCGGGATCGGCAAATGTGATGTGCCGTGCGCCGGCCTCCACCAATTGGTCAATGTCTGCCAGCACGACGTCGGGCTCGATGACTCGAATCCGCCCGTCGTACACGATCGGGACGGGACAGTGCCGGCAGGTATGCACACACCCTCGGCTGGCTTCCGTATAGCCCACCGGCGACTCGTCGTCGCCGAGCGCCATGTGCGCGTAGCGCGAGATGTCGGGTAGCAGGTGCCTGGCCGGAAGTACGCTGGAACGTCGGCCGAGATTGACCAGAGGCTCCTTCGCGTTTTCGCTCGAAGCCAACCGGCTCAGCCACTCGACCAGGCCGTGTTCGTATGCCCCGGCGAGCTGAGCATCGGCGAGATTCGCGCCCGTCGGATGATGCTCCATGCCGGCGTAGAGACCGTAGAAGGCGATTGGCGTGTCGGGACTGTTCTGGCGAATGCGTTTCGCCGCGCGTTCAGCAAGTCGCGTGGCCGTATGCATTGGAACCGAAATGGCGACGGCGTTCGCCCAGGCCACGGAGGCGCCGTCCCACATCTCGACCGACAGGTCCAGGCAACGCACCTCGTGACCGGCCCGCAGCAGCGCGCCGGCAGCCGATGCCGAGTGCAGCGGCTGATGTCCGAGTTCGTAGGTGGAAACCAGAAGTACTCGCATCGGCTAATGCTAGGCGTTTTTTCGCGCCTTCGCGCTAGTTCGCCTCAATGTCGAATTCCAACTCTGCATGAGCCGCGCGCAGCGCCGCTTCGACAGCAAGTGGTTCACGTCCCCGTGCGAACACGAAACCAAGGTAACGGCTGCCCTCCGGCAAAGGGACCAGTTCCTGTCCCGGGGCGATCGTGATTTCCACGCCCGCAACGCCGTCGACCGTCCGTGCTTGATCGACCCCGCTGACGGCCCGCAGCCGGCCGGCGCGCGGGATGGGCAGCATCATGACGCCTGCGGCGGCATCGGTGCGGGCGAGGTCATGAATCGGGATTCCCAGCGCGTGCCGCAGAATGAGCTGTTCCAGGCTCACGCCCAGACCAAACCTGAGCGAGCGCGCACAGAGGCCCCCGATCGACCGGGCGGCGATTTCCAGCATCCATGCCTGTGAATCCTTGATTCGCAGTTCGGCGTGAACTGGTCCTTCCGAAAGCCCAAGACTCTTTGCTGCTGCCGCCGTGACTTCACGGATGGCTTCCTGAGACCTGGCAGGCAAGCGCGACGGTGTGACGTAAATCGTCTCCTCGAAATAGGGACCGTCCAACGGATCTGGTTTATCGAATATGGCAAGGATTTCCAATGACCCGCCTCGAACCAGCCCTTCCACGGCGACTTCAGCTCCCGCTATGAACCGCTCAACCAGCAACGGGTCGTCCGGACCGCGACCATTTGCTGACACGATTGACCTGATGCGTTCGACGACCTCTGGCATGTCAGCGGCCTTATCGACGCGGATTACACCCTGGCTGGCGGACAAGGAGACAGGCTTCACCACCACGGGATATCCCAGCCGGCTGGCGGCGAATTGCGCCTCGCTGACGCTCTCGGCTATCCGGAATGCCGGCTGGGCCACGTCGTGCGCGGCCAGTTGGCGGCGCATGTCCGCTTTGTTGCGCGTCGCGGATACCGCCGAGGGTGGGTTGTGCGCCAGGCCGAGTTCCTCGCTGGCCAGCGCGGCCGTCGCAACCCCTTGATCGTCAACGGCCAAGACAGCGTCGACCGCTGATTCGGCTGCGTACTCAACGATCGCCGACGCGGCAATCTCCGGCTCGGCGAGATGGACTTCGAGGACGCCGTCTTCCCCGTCACCCGCGACCGGGTTGCGCCGATCCGAGGCCACCGTGACATCAACGCCAAGCTGCCGTGCGGCTTGGAGGAAATCCGCGGCTCGGTAGCTCTCGCTGTGAAGCAATAGGACAACGTGCGCCACGCCCTTATGATAGGGGTGAGTCCACGAGTCACCTTTGCAGGAAACCGTGATGAGCTTCGACAGCGCTTCGGCCGATCAGCCGCTGGTCCAGGTCTCAGACGCCGCCAGGGATCTGGTACTCGCGTATCGCGGCCACTCTGACAAGCCCAACCCCGAGCGGCTTGCCATGTGGGTCGAGATCACTGGCGTATCTGGATCTGGCTTTAGCTACGACATGTACCTGAAGTCGGTGGACGACGCGGCACCGGACGATGCCGTCGTAACTGCGGCTGAGGGCCTGCAAGTCGTGATTCCCTCCGGCAGCGTGGACCAGATGCAGGGCTCAACCATTGACTTGTCCGATTCACCTGGTGGCGGCGGGCTGTTTGTACGCAATCCGCAAAGTCCCAGCCCGGCCGTCGGCGGTGCCACCGCCGGCCAGGCAACGGCTGCGCCCACCGGGCCAGTGGCCGAGCGTGTGATTCAGGTCCTCGACCACCAAATCAACCCGGCCATTGCCGCTCACGGCGGGCATGCGGAATTGGTCGCAGTCGAGGACGATGTCGCCTACTTGCGGCTTTCCGGTGGATGTCAGGGCTGCGGCATGGCCAGCGTCACCCTGTCGCAGGGCATTGAAGTCGCACTCCGCGACAACGTGCCGGAGATTTCCCGCGTGGTCGACGTCACCGACCATGCTGCTGGCGCCAACCCCTACTACGAAGCCGCCAAGAAGTAAGCTGATCGTCAGCATCTAGCCGCAGCATCTGGCCAGGAGCTGTGCGCCTGACAGGGGACCTCTGCCATGACGACTGACTATTCCGACCTTGCGTCTAGTCTGCAGTCCGGACTGGGACTCGACTTTCCACCGATAGCGCTCACCCGCGTTTCCGAGGCACCGGACGGAATCGCCGAGGCAACGGGGGCCGTCCCATCCGCTTGCACCTTCTGGCGACGCGCCGAGCGCGGTGTGTTCTTCGCCGATGCCGGCGCGCACATGGCCTGTCCAATCGGCGCCATGGTCATGGGCTTTGAGCTGGACGAATCCAAGAGCGCCGAGCTGATGAGCTTGGTCGGCGACATGTGTGCCATCGATTACATCGATGAAGCCGAAGTCGCGAACATCCCTCACTTCGATCCGCCGGCCGGAGGCATCGTCTATGGCCCGCTGGCCGACTTTCCGTTGACTCCCGACGCCGTGGTCGTCTGGACGACACCGCGCCAGGCAATGCTCTTGGAGGAGGCGCTGGGTGGAACCCATTGGCACGGTGCCGGCGGATCGATCCTGGGCCGGCCTGCGTGTGCCGCCCTGCCGCGCGCCGTTGCAGAGGGAACGGCAACGCTGTCCGTTGGCTGCGCGGGCATGCGCACTTTCACCGAGATCCCGGACGCGTACTCCCTGACCGCTATTCCCCAGTCGCAACTTGCGGATCTTGGCCAGGCACTCGAGACCACGCTGGCCGCCAACACGCAGATGCTGGCGGCCTACCGCGAGATGAAGGCCGCCGTTTAGCGGGCCGAACCCAGCCGAGGCCTTCGGCGTACAAGTTGCGGCCAACCGCGGGAAGTCGCACGCTGGAGTCGCCTGACGCTCCCTGAAAGCGAACCGGGATGCTGGGGCTGCGGACTGTTGCGAGGGTGCTGAAGCGCACTCTGGGCGACGTTGGCAGGGTCATTCGTGAGCTTGGGTCGCACGAGGCGTACATGACCGATCTGTATCACCGTGGCGACGCGTCGGTGCGGGGTGGTGATCCCAAGCCGGAAACGCGGCGCCGGGACTTTACGGAATAGGCATGCGCGCCTCGCGGAACCAGCATTGCGTCCAGTCTTTCGCGGTTCTTCTCTCGCTGGGTCGATAGTTCGATGGCGCAAGAGTCACCCGACGCGCCGCACGCCCTTGAAGTCTTCAAGGAGGCAATGGCCTCGTTGGCCTCCGGCGTCGCCGTGGTCACCGGCGTGGATCCTGATTCAGGGCCCTGCGGCATGACTGTTACCTCAATTGCGTCCTACTCGGCGAAGCCGCCCTCGGTAATTGTCTGCGTCGACGAGTCGACTCGGAGCTACCGCGGCATGACGGAGGGTGAGTACTTCGCGGTCCATCTCTTGAGCGAGGATCAGGCTGACGTGGCGCGGCTGTTCGCTTCCAAGGTCGACGATAAGTTTGAGCAATGCGAGAGCGTTTCGGGTCCGCATGGGCTGCAACTGATAGTGGGCAGCCTGGCCACGCTCATCTGCCGGAAATCGTTCGTTGCGAAACACGGCGACCACGCCATCGTGATTGGAATGGTGGTGGAGGGAAACGTTGAGGATCGGCAGCCGCTGGTGTACTGGCGGCGGGAGTTCTCCGGCCGTCGCTAGCCGAGGCAACCGCGGTGCGGATTGTGCTCAGGCCGCTGGCGTGAGGTCCTTGAGACGCGGCATGACTTCTTGCGTCAACAGGTGCAGCGAGCGCCTCCAGCCGTCGGCTGGCTCCCATTCGTGGGCCATGGCCAGTAGCACGCCGAAGCCGCCAACCTCGTCGTAGAGCGCGCGCAGCCGCCGTTCGACTTCGTCGGGGCTCCCAACGATCCAGACTTCGTCGCACAAGTATTCCAGCGTCACATCCTCGTCCGGGATCTCCGGCGAGGTCTTGAACAAGTCGAACATCCCGGCCAGCGGCAATAGCCGGAAGAAGTAGTCGCGGAAGTCGCGGCCCATGCTGCCTTCGATGGCTTCCTTTCGGGCCTGTTCCGTGGTTTCGGCGACGTAAATCGTCCTGGCGATTCGCCAGTCGGTGCGGCTGGGCTGCTTGCCCGTCTTCTGCGCGCCCTCTTCCATGGCGTCCCAGTGCGTCTTCAGCGTTACCGGTGGGATGATGTTGATCGACATCGGAATCCAGCCGCGCTCGCCGGCCAGGCGCAATGTTCCCGATGACTGCGAGACCCCCGCGACGCCGATAGGTGGGTGTGGTTTCTGGTATGGCTGCAAGTGCAGGCGCAGCCCCACGGCGTCCACCTGCTTGGGGATGGTGTACGACCAATACTTCGACTCGTATGTTCCCGGCTCCTGGCCGTTCCAAATGTCAAGAACGGCTTGAATAGTCTGGCCGGTCATCTTGCGGTTTTCGCCGGACGTGAGATCAAAACCAAATGCTTCTAAGTCGCCAGGAAAACCACCCGATCCAACCCCCCAATAGAATCGTCCGCGAGCCATGTGGTCGAGCTGAGCAATCCGGTGCGCCAGTCCAAACGGATGATGATTAGGAAGGCAAGTAACACCGGTTCCAAGAATGATGTTATTCGTGCGTCCAAGGGCCTGCGCTATGAGCAGGTCAGGAGCCGGAATGTTCTCCCACTCGGCCGTGAAATGCTCGCCAATCCAGTATTCGGAAAAGCCGAGCCGGTCAGCCTCGACAATCTGCTCGAGATCGGCGGCGATCGTCTCGGTGAAGTTATGGCCGGGAGGATGCAACGGCATCATGAATCCGCCGAGCTTCATGCGATAGCCTCACTCATCAAACTAGCGCCAACGCCTCGGCGGAAGCGTACGGCGAGCGCAAATCGCCGTCAAAGCCGTCGAGCTAGGGGCTCGCAGTGTGCCGTCAGGGCTCATGACTAAGTACGCCGGAGTCGATGCCCAGCTTCTCTGCGGTGTCCAACAGCGTCTGCAGCGTGGCAGGCGCCACCTCAATTCCCGTTCGGCGTTGCTCCATTCGCGCCCGGCGTTCCGGCTCACCTGGAATCAGAACCTCGTCGAATCCCGGCGCGGTCTGCACGCCGGTCACGCGGTCAAACAGCCGGTCCACCGCAGCTCCGTACTCGTCCCTGGGCCGGAAGACGGCAGGATTGATGCCAATCAGGATGGCGCCAAGCTTGTTATATCGGTCTGTCAGCTCCGATCCCGTCATCCCGCTCCCAAGGGCGTCAATCAGGATCGATAGCGCCGAACCCTTGTGGCCGCCGAAGGGGAGCAGCAGACCGCCGTCGAAGAAGTCATCCGGATCGGTCGTTGAATTGCCCTCGGAGTCGAGAATCGAGTTCTCGGGCAGCTGCATTCCGCGCGCCTGGGCAATGCGGATCTTGCCGACGGCCTGCGCGGAGGTCGCAAAGTCCATGATCATTGGATCGCGCGAACCGGCCGGCACTCCCGCGGCGATTGGATTGGTGCTGAGCGCGGTCACGGCGCCGCCGAACGGCGCCGTGACGATGTCGGACGGGCCGCCAACCACCATGATGGCGATCACGTCGCTCTCGGCCGCCAACTCCGCCCACTCGCCCACGCGGCCGACGTGGTTGCAGTTCATGATGCCGGCCATCGCGATGCCGGACGTCTTGGCCAGCTTCACCACTTCGGCCACGGCATCCGCAGCCGTGATCTGTCCGAATCCCCAATGGCCATCGACGAAAACCGTGTTTGCCGTTGTCGGCCTGATCGACGGTCGGACTCTCGGATCGACCAGGCCCTCCTCAATGTATGTGACGTAGTCGGGAATGCGCATCACCCCGTGGGAGGGATGCCCCGAGAGGTCCGCCAACACCAGGGAGCAAGCCACGGCGTCGGCAATGTCGGGCGGCGAGCCGGCGGCCGCGAATACATCGCGACCGTACTGCTCGAGAACGCTGCTTGAGAATTGCGGCATAGCTAATCCGTAAGTATGTCGGGTTGGGCTGCCGGCAGTCTACATTTGCAATCCCGCCGACTCAAGATTCCTGGTTCCCAAAGCACAGTCTCCGGCATTGAACCAGAGTGCGATGACAGTATGAGTTGTGAGTTCTTCAGCGTTGGTGTAGATCTCGCTCTATTCACTAAACAAAACGGGATTATACGCTTGACTTGACGACTCGAAGCTAGGCGAGATACCCAAGCTTCTTGTTCTGTCGGCGGAGTCCGCTGAGTGTGTACTGGTTCGATTTGAGCTTATTGCACGGACCGCAGAGTAGAATACGATTCGTAATATG
>DAOUIX010000167.1:0-3152 GCA_034423235.1 Chloroflexota bacterium
TACTAACGTCGCCCGCCCGCCATCGCCACGGCCTCCGGCCGCCGCCGCAACGCCAGCATCGAAACCACTCCAAACAGCGGCCCCAACGCCAGTAGGCCAAACGCCGCTCCCCAATGCGGCCCGCCATCCACCAGCAACCCCACCAGGTGAATACTCACAAACGTCAGCAGAAACCCAATGCAGATTTGCATCGTCAGCGCGGTGCCCACGTACTCCGGCGGGCTCAACTCGGAGATCGCCGCCGAAAACTGCGCCGAGTCCGCAATCACGCTGACTCCCCAGACCAACAGAATCGGCAGCAACACCCACAGCGGCGCATCCACCAGCAGCGCCACCGCCAGCGCCGCGCTCCCGCTCACCGCCATCGCGACAGCCGCCGTCACCGACCGCCCGGCACGATCAGCCACCAAACCGCCCAGGACCGCCCCGCCTCCACCCACCGCAATCACCGCAAACGCCAGTCCAGCCGCCAGTCCGGGCTCCCCGCCTTCCCGTGCAACCGCCTGCGCCAGGAACAGCGGCACCCACGCCCACATGGCATACAACTCCCACTGGTGCCCGAGATATCCAAGCGTCGCCAATCGCAGTCCAGGCGCGCGCACGATCTGCAGCGCGAACCTTGGATTGAATCGAGCCGGCGGCGCCGCAAACGGTCCCTGCCGAACCCCGCCCAGCACCAGCAATCCGGCGGCCAGCGCCAGCCCTGCGGTCACCAACACCACCGGCCGCCACGACGCATCCAGCAACGCCCGCACCAGGTGTGGGCTCGCCGATCCGACCGTCAGCGCGCCCACGATCAGACTCAACGCTAACCCGCGACTGCGCCGAGTCCACGTAGCCGCCAGCTTCAGACCCGGCGGATACACACCCGCCAGAAACGCTCCAGTCAGGAAACGCAGGACGGCTCCGTCAAGCGGGCCAGTGGCAATCACGGCAAGACCGGCAGTCGTCAGGGCTGCGCCGGCGGCACTGAGGGCGAAGAGCCGGGACGCGTCAAAGCGATCGGGAATGTTGAGAATCCCGCTCACCAGCGTCCCAGCGACGAATCCCAACTGCACGGCCAGCGTCAGCCACGCCGCCGCCCCGGCCGTTAGCTGCCACTCTGCCTGGATTAGCGGTGCCACCGCGGCGGCACTGAACCACGGCGCCAGCGCCAGCAACTCGGCCAGGGTTAGCAGGCTTAGATTTCGCCACTGGCGGCCACTGCTCTCTGCGGGCGGCCGAGTATTCCTCATGGGCAAACCCTACCCTGCGATCTGCCCCGAACCCGCCACGTGCCGAAATCGAACGAGTTCTCGCCGGAGCGGGAGCCTCATTGCAATTGGGGTCCAACTCTAGCGCCAAAGCAGGAGATTCGAGGAATAGAATTCCAACGCCAAGAGAACGGGGCACTGCAATGTACGACCCTGATCTTCATCTGCTTGTCGACGACGAAGAGATTGATGCACGGTGGCACTTACGCCGCGTTCTGGCGCGGCCTGAGCGACGCACGCACGACCCGGTAATTCGTCCCGACCGACCCTGGGAGGGACATGCAGCAGGGCTCTGGTCGTCGGTTCTCTATGACCGAGACGAGGGCATTTACAAGTGCTGGTACCGCAGTGCTGACGACGACGTTGAGGCGGCGTCCGACCGGAACGTTCTCAACTATGCGGTGTCGGATGACGGGCTTAGGTGGGAGAAGCCCGATCTGCACGCGGTGGAGTGGCACGGCTCGCGTCGAAACAACATCGTGTACTGGCCCCAGGACGTTGCCGGTCTGCGGGCCTTTGAGAGTCACGGGGTGATCGTGGATGAGGTCGGCGCTCCGGAGCGGCGTTACAAGCTGCTTTGCTTCCAGGCGTTCGAATCCAATGAGGGCAACGGGATCTACGGCTTGTTCAGCCCGGACGGGATCCACTGGACTCGAACGAGCGCGCCCATCATGCCGCTCGCCGGCGACCGACACTCGGCGATGAAGGATCCGGTTTCAGGCTGCTATCTCGCGTATACGCGCCGTCCGTTCGTGACCGGCGCGGTGTCCAAACCGCAATACCCGGAAACCGAGGTTCCGAACGAGCCGCTGGGTTCGCGCATGCCCTACAAGCGCCTGATCACGCGCGCCAGCAGCGCCGACTTTCTGTCCTGGTCGGACTTCGAGAACGTGCTGCGCATGGACGAATGGGATACGCCTGGGACGCAGTTCTACTCGATCAGCCCGTTCGCGTACGGGAATCGATACCTAGCGTTTGTCGACCTCTATGACACGGAGGTGGAGAAGATCTGGGTGACGCTGGCCTCCAGCCCGGACGGGGTGCGCTGGCTGCGGCCGCGGCGTGAGGCGTTTCTGGACCTGGGCCCCGACGGACAGTGGGACGACACCTGGATCAACGTGACCAATAACCCACCGATTCGCCAGGGGCGGCATCTGCGGTTCTGGTACATGGGGCGGCAGTCGGCCCATGGCCGCCTTCACCGAATCGCGGCCATGGGGTCGTTCCTGCTTGGCGTTGACCGCTTCGCCGGGCTAGTGGCGGGACGCCAGATGGGCCAGTTGGTGACGGAGCCCGTCGACGCCCGGCAACCACGGCTGTTCGTCAACGCCCGGCTGAATCAGACCGGCACAATTCGCGTGGGGTTGCGCAGCGCGGAAGCCGGTCCCATTGCCGGTCGATCGCTGGAGGATTGCGATCCGATTCGGGGCGACGCTATCGATCATCCGGTGAGCTGGCGCGGCGAGACCAGCCTGGATCGCGTTCAGGGCGAACGCGTGCGCCTGCATATCGAGGTCACCTACGGCACGCTTTTCGCGTTCAGATTCGGGACGGCGCCGCGGGACGTGAGCTAAGACGCGACAAAGGCGCTGTTAAGCGAGCGGGAGGCCGCTCGGGTGAGCGGCCTCCCGTCCGTCAGATGCGAATCCCGTCGACGGCTCAGGCGTTCGCGATGTACGTCTTCAGATCCTGATAGGCCTCAGCGTTGTCTTCCAGGACTCGGTCAGCCCTTGCAAGACTTCGCTCCATCAGATCATCGATCGACAGGTCGCCCGCGTGCGCGGCGTCCACGTTGCGCCAGGAGTTGATCCACTCCAGCCAGGCCGGATAGGCCATCTGGCGGTGGCGAGCGTCCGGCTGGTCCAGGTACTCCTTCCACATGTTGTGACGTTCCGGCGG
>DAOUIX010000168.1:0-4746 GCA_034423235.1 Chloroflexota bacterium
TCGCCTGGCGGCTGCTCAAGCCCGAGGGTGACGAAGAGCACGACGCCGCGACCTCGTTCCCCGAGGCCATCCGCCTGATCATCCTGGCCGACGTGGTCATGAGCCTGGACAACGTGCTCACCGTCGCCGGCACGGCCCACGGCAACATCCCGCTGCTGGTCTTCGGGCTGGCGCTCTCGATCCCGCTGCTGTTCGTCGGCGCCGGCCTGATCGCCCTGGCCACGGACAAGGCGCCGATCATCATCTACATCGGCAGCGCGCTCATCTTCCGCATCGCCGTGGTCCTGATCGTGGACGACAAGCTGGTGCACGACTTCCTGACGCCCAGCCTCTGGTTCGAGCACGTGATTCCCTGGCTGGTGGCGTTCGGCGGTCCCGCCCTCTACGTCGCGCTGGCCAAGCGAGGCGGCCGTGCCATCGTTCCGTTCTGGAGCAACCCGTTCGCTAAAGGGACTTGACGACTCGGGCGGAGACGCCGGCGCCTAGGGTCGGTCCGAACCGCCGTCGTCGGGTGAGGGAACCCGATACTCGGGCCCGGCTTCGGCTGCGGGCTGCTGCGCACCTGAAGCGATAGCGGCCTCGGGCGTCCCCGCCAGCGAACCGCGGGTGAGCAGCAGGACGTCCAGCCGCGCGTTGATGGCGTTGGAGTCGGCGTGCTGGCGGTCGCTTAGGCGCTCGATACTGGCGCTGGTATCGGTCCGCACCGCGCTGACTTCACGGTGGAACTCCTCACGCACCGTCGCGATGTCGGCTTTCAACTCCGCTCGCACCGCCGCGATGTCGCCCTTTAACTCGTCTCGCATCGCGCGCATTTCCGCGCGCAGACCGGCCTCAAGGTGGTCAATGCGACGGTTCGTGTCGCTCCAGAGTTTGAGCATCACGCCCAAGACCACACCAAGCATCACCGCCCCCGTGCCAAGAGTCGTTCCGATGATGGTCCAGGCCTCAACGCTCAGGGGACGGTGCTCCAACGGTGGGACGGGCGGCTGATTTCAACGTACCACGCGCCGGCGCCGGGAGCGGCGGAGGGGGATTCCGGTTTGGGGCCTGGGCGGCTCGCTCCCGCCGAACGTGCGACGATGGCGCGCCAACCACACACCCGAGGCCCCCATGTACAAGCTCCTGCACACCCGCATCCGCGTCAGCGACCTGGAACAGTCCATCCGCTTCTACGAAGACAACCTCGGCTTCAACGTCTTCAGCCGCTCCGAGCGCTCGCCCCACGGCAACCAGATCGTCCACCTGGAACTACCGGGCAACGACCACACCATCGAACTCACCTACTCGGCGGACTACGACCTCAACGTCCCCGAAGACCTCATGCACTTCGCCATCGGCGTGCCCGACCTCATCGCCTTCTGCGATGAACTCGAAGGCAAGGGCCTGGAAATCTGGCCCGACCACTGGCGCGAGAGTTTCCCCACCGGCCTCAAGATGGCCTTCGTCGACGACCCCGACGGCTACGAAATCGAGCTACTGGAACGCTAGGGCTTAAGGCAGGCCGTCGGTCGCCTCCTTTCGGTCGCACGCCGGCGCGAGCTAGTCGAAGACGTCGAACCCTTCCGCCTGAAAGTCCGCGTCATAGGCCAGGGCGGCGGTGGCTTGGTATTTCCGCATCACCACGAAGCTCATGCAGTCCACCAGGCTCAGTCCTCGCCGGTTGTGCTGCTCGAATAAGGCCGCGGCTTCGGCGTGGTCGTCCGGCGTGACCCAGTGAACCGTGAAGTTCTGGGCGTCGGATAGAAACGCCCGGGCGCTCGGCATGCCCAGGCGCCGCTGCAGCAGCGCGACGGTCTCGATCAGCACGTAGTTGTGCGTCAGCAGCGGCTGGCCGCCGGCCACCACGCGCTGCATGGCACGTACGGCGCGATTGTGGTGCAGGTCGTTGACGTCGGCCAGCGCCAGCGCGGCCGACGTGTCAAAGAAGATCAGCCGCCAAAGTCCTCGGCCAGCGCGTCGTCATGACGCTCCGACAGCGGCTGCGGACCGCCGGGCTCCGACCGGCCGGAGCCTATAAAGGAAAAGCTCGCCAGCGAGTCCGGCCGCCTGGTTGGCGTGGCCACGTATTGCGCCACCGCCTCGCGCACAACCGCCGACATGGACTTGCCCTCGGCAAAGGCGCGCTGCTTGGCCAGTTCGTACAGCGGCTCGTCCAACTGTATCTGCGTGCGCCGCATGCCGTCGGCTCCGTATGATGAACCGTGTAAGCATAACACCATGATGTCATGCCGTCGGTGCGCGCCGCCGGGAACGGGCGCCGGTCTCGGCTCAGCCCCCCGGGATGTACAGACTCCGATCCGCCACCGGCACGTCCACCCGCGCGCCTCCGGCGAGATGCGAATGGGCGACGGCGAATTGCACTTCCACCGACTGCATGGTCACGTCGATATTGCCGCGCGTCGGCTCGCCGGTTTCCAGCGAGTTGATCAGGTCGCGGATGGTGTTGACGGTCGGCGTTTCACCCTCCGGGTAGAGCTTGCGCGTGGTGACGTCGTCGGGGTTGGAACCGGTGCTGCGGCGGAGCTCGAACGTCAGGCCGTTATCCAGTGAACAGGCCGTGCCTTCGCTGCCCAGCACGTGCACGTCCAGGAATCCGCGGTGCGGGATGAAATAGCCCACGGCCCCATTGGCGTAGCCGACCTGGAAGTGACCGACATACGGGTCCGCGACCTCGAAGCCCGGTGACGGCAGGTAGCGATGGTTCTCGGCGTCGTATTCCGGGTGCGCGCGCCGCGGCTCGGGGTCGAACGGGTCGCCGGCCTCGATCAGGCGCCCGCTCACCCACTGCGGCTGTGGATCACCCAGCAGCATCGAGACCAGGTCCAGCGTGTGCGGGTGGTGCTTGATCAGGTCGGTGTAGGTGAGCATCAACACGGCCTCGGGCACGCCGATCTCCCCGGCGGCGATGGCGTCCGCCAGCAACCGAAAGCCCACGTTGTGGCGGCGCATCGCCCCCCAGTTGAACGCCACGCCGTTGCGTGTCATGGCATCCCGGATCCGGTCCGCCTCGGCCAGCGAGGCGCACAGCCCCTTCTCGCTGTAGATCGCCCGCACGCCGTGCTCGGCGCAATAGATCAGCGGCTCGGCCCGCGCGAACGACGGCGTGGTGACGCTGACGATGTCCGGCTGTTCCTTGTCGATCATCTCGCGGTAGTCGAGGTACGTGTTGGTGACGCCGAACCGCTCGCTGAAGCGCTGCAGGCGCTCGGCCCCGCGGTTGGCCACGGCCACCACTTCGGTTTCCTCGATGTACTCGTACGCTGAGTAGTGGCCGTAGGGGAGGTTTGGGTCCCCGAGCGGGATCTCGTCCTCGATCAACCCGCCCATGCGGCCCGTCCCAATAATCGCGACCCGGTACCTGCCTGCCATCAACCCACCTCCCTGCCCCACCACCACGCCATGCTCACGCAGCCGCCCCGCGGCGGCAACCTGTCCGGCCGCTGTCCATTGGGCACAATCGCGGCGACGTTGAATGCCCGGACCCAAATCCATGACCAAATCGACCATCCTTCGCCGGCGGCTGGCCGGTGACGAAATCATCGTGCTGCCGGGCGCCTACGATGCCCTTTCCGCCAAGCTGATCGAGCAGGCCGGCTTCACGCAGTTCTTCACCACCGGTTTCGGGCTGGCCGCCAGCACCCTGGGCGAGCCGGACATTGGTTTGCTGACCCAGACCGAGACGCTGGACCGCGCCCGCCGCATCGCCCACACCGTGGACATCCCGCTGGTGGCCGACATGGACACCGGCTACGGCAACCCGATCAACGTCATCCGCACCGTGCGCGAGTGCGTCCAGGCCGGCATCGCCGGGATCATCCTCGAAGACCAGGAGTGGCCCAAGCGCTGCGGCCACCTGGAAGGCAAGCGCGTGGTGCCCCTTGAGGACCACGTGCAAAAGCTGCGCGCGGCCGTCCACGCCCGCGGCGACGACGACCTGGTCATCATCGCCCGCACCGACGCGCGCGCCGTCAACGGGCTGGACGACGCCATCGCGCGCAGCCACGCCAACGTGGAGGCCGGCGCCGACGTCGTCTTCATCGAAGCCCCGCGCTCCCTGGACGAACTGCGCGCCGTGCGCGCGGCCTTCGATCCCGAGGTGCCCCTGTTCGCCAACATGATCGAGGACGGCGTCACGCCCTTCCTCTCGGCGTCCGAGTTGCAGGGCCTCGGCTACAAGATGGTCGTGTACCCGCTCTCCGGCCTCTTCGCGGCCACGGCCGCCCTGCAACGCACCTACGCGGCGTTGGTGGCCGACGGCACGACCGCCGGCGCCGGGCCGATGGTGGGGCTGGAAGAGTTCAAGGACATCATCGGCGTGCCCGCCTACGGCGAACTGGAGCGCGAATTCGTCAGCTAGAACCGCTTCGCGGCGGGCGGCCGGTGCTTGGGCCTTGGTTCGACATCTCACGAACCGGTGGCGCGGTGCGGCCTAAGGTCATAGGAGGTGGCGCGGCCGGCCGAGACTGCGTCCTGGACCTCAGTGCGTACGCCAACTCGGCATTCGACGACCCGGTAAGGCAACGTGACCAACAGCGCCTCCGGCTGGGGCGGAGCGAAAGGGAACGCTGTGACAGGTTCTGGTAGGGCGCTGAAGCGGGCCGCCGCTTTCGCTGTCCTGATCCTGGCCGCCATCGCGGGCTTGGCATGCGGCGAGCCGGATACCGCTCCCACCGCTACCCCCACCACCGTCGCCGCGACAACAAGCGCGCCACCGCCGACGCAGGCGCCCAGCACGCCAACCCCAAC
>DAOUIX010000169.1:0-5832 GCA_034423235.1 Chloroflexota bacterium
TGCGACAGGCTGCCCCAGTGTATACGATCTGATTACGAAGGGCAAGGCTGCCAGGGCTGGGAAGAACGGGAGCGGATTGAGCGTGGAACGCGAGAAGACTGGGAGCGTGGAGGGCGAGGTTTGGACGAGGCTGAGGCGGGCGGGACCGGGGATGAGCTCCCCCGGTCGGAGCAATGTGTCCAGTTCCGGGCCTGGTGTGTCCAGTTTTCGGCGGTGGGCGTCCACTCGCCCCAGGGACGCCGCTGCGGGACGGCCCAGCTCACGACGCGAGACTCGCCATGCCGTATCATCTGCACTTCGGCAGACAAGCCAGCCAACTCTTAGCCTGCGTCCAGCATGGCCGAGAACGTCCCCGCCAGCGTGGTACTACCCGCTCGACCAAGAGCTTTGAGGTCAACTGATTTGGCGAGACAGCACTAGGCGCACGAGGATTCGCTGGTGACCGTACGTCCCGATCTCTCGGTTGTCATTCCGACCTACCGCCAGTCCGATGTTATTGGCGACCAAGTCAGCGAGGTCCTGCGAGCGCTTGACCGCCTGGAGTGCAGCTTTGACGTCCTCGTCGTGGTGGATGGTGACGGCGATGGATCGGCGACGGCGCTGGCGAAGGTGAACCATGAGCGCCTGCGGATTGCGGTGCAGGCGCGCAATACGGGAAAGGGCAGTGCGGTTCGACGCGGGCTGCTGAACGTTGACGGGCGCGCCCGGGCCTTTCTTGATGGCGGGGGGGATATCCCGCCGCAGTGTCTGGTGGACGCCTACCGAATCTTTGTCGACTCTGGCGCCGATGTCGTGGTTGGGTCTAAGCTGCATCCGGATTCGGTGGTTGAGTATCCGCTGCTGCGGCGAATCTACAGTTGGGGGTACCGCCAGCTCACGCGGCTGCTGTTTGGGCTGAGCGTTCGCGATACGCAGGTTGGGCTGAAGATCTATTCGGCGCCTGTCGTCCAACGTGTGTTTCCCCATGTGCGGACATCGGGTTTTGCCTTCGACATTGAGGCGCTGGCTCTTGCCATTCGGCTAGGATTTCGATCAATTATTGAGGCCCCGATCATCGTGCGCAATAGATATCCAAGCACAATACGGCCAACGACTATTGCCACGATGTTCATTGAGACGCTAATGGTATCGAGGCGATTGCGTACGGTTATCTCAGAACTAACTGACAGTACGACAGAACAAACCGTGAAGCCGGACTAAACTTACCCTCGCTTCCGGTAGTGGTTAATTCGAAGGTCTACATCACTGCTCGGCATCACAGCAGTAGTGAGGCGAATGTGTAAGGCTACTAGCTTGCCCTAGTAATCGCCCTCTCGTTGCAAAACCGCTAGGGCTTTGGTCGAATCAATCCGCCAAGAAAGTGCCAGCCGTAGAGCACATGGCTGGCTACGATTGTTGGCACGACGGCCAGACCAACTCTGAAGCTCCCGGATTCGAAGATTGAGTTGATCGCGCTTATGACAAGCGCTGACACGTAGACACTCAGACTTACGAGCAGGGCGACGCGTGCCGGTTCCAGCCAAATCGACGCAGCGGCAGCGCCGACGAGCCAGAGAAGCCAGAGACTGGGCACGAAGTACTGGATTCGACGCGACGTGGCTGGGAACGCGCGCGCAAAGTAGCCGCGGTGACGGCCGTAATGGGCGATCTGGCCTAGATGGCCGCGCATCACGGGCCGTCGGTGGTGATAAACCAGCGCATTCGCTTCGTACTGAATGATGCCGCCGCGGCGCACGATTTCCAGGCACAGTTTCGTGTCCTCGCCCGGGTAGAAGGCGCTGTCGAATCCCCCGATCGCCTGAAACGCCGAGCGGCGCACGATCAGATTCATGGACGGGTAGTCGTCCACGATCCGGTTGCCGCTCTGCACGTAGCGGAATCGAGCTGGACCCGACACGATCCATGAGGCGTATGTCCAGCCGGATACCTGCGATCGGAATCCGTCGTCCGGGGGCGTGACCCCGGGACCGCCGACCGCCCACACGTCAGGGCGGTCGAAGTGAGGCACGGCAGCCTCGAGCCAGCCGGGCTCTGGATACGCGTCGTCGTCGAGAAATGCAATGAACTCGCCGTTGGCTTTTGATGCGGCCACGTCTCGTTTCTGGGCCGGTCCGAGAACGCCGGTGACGATGCAGCGGGTAGCCTGCATACCTGCCGGCGGGGCCTCGTCCAGCACGACAATTGTCTCTTGCGGGGGGCGAACCAGCTTCCTGATCGCGGCCAGGCCTTGGGCCAGATAGCCGGACATTCGAGGCGCCACAATGATGATCGACACATCCGAAGGCGACGCAACGCGCATGGCTGCCCGCACCTCTTCCAGTAGACGTGCCGCGTTGTCGCTGAAGCGGCTTGACATCCGGCGCCAACCGCGCCTGATCAAGGCGAATGCGGCCCGGGAGCGCTACCGTGCTAGCATAGCGGAGTGGCTGCATCGCGCGGCGGGGCGAGCCCCGCGTTGACTCGTTGGCGTTGCCGCAACAACGCCGTATCCCGGAACGATATGCCCGCATGAGAGTCGCGATCAGCTTTCCACCGTTTTCGAGCGCCAAGGGCATCCCGCTCCTTAGTCAGAATCGCCAATACCAGGTCTTTTCGACGGGCGATAGCAGCGGTCACGGGATCGTCGGAGCCCTCAACCGTTTCGTTGGCGACAACGCCACCGTAATCTTCCCGGTGCTACCCGCATTGGCGGCCACCCTGCTCCAGCGCCATGGGCACGAGGCTGTCTGGCTGGATGGGATCGCTGAAGGCTGGGATTGGGAAACGTACTGCCGGGAGGTCGAGCAGGCGAGGCCCGACCTGATGATGATCGAGACCAAGACGCCCAGCGCACCGCCGATCTATCAGGCGATCAGCGACCTGAAGGCACGCTTCCCGGCGATGAAGATTGCACTGATCGGCGACCATGTCACCGCGTTCCCCGAAGAGCCTTTTCTATTCTGTCCCGTCGACTACGTGATTCGGGGCGGCCAGTTTGACTTCGCGCTCCTGAATCTCGCGGACTTCCTGGAAGACCGAGCTGACCTGGCGGGCGGCGTGTTCTGGCGTCACGACGAAACCGAGATCGTCAACTCCGGCGTGGAACCCGCCCCACCCGTTCGCGAAGCGGTCCGACCGCACATCGATCGGCGGCTGGCGAAGTGGGAACTCTACGCCTATCGCAACGGGAACTTCCTGAAGAAGGGCACGTACGGCTGGGCAACTGGCGCCACCAGCGCGGACTGCTGGTGGCGGCGGCGGGTACCGGGAGGCCCGCGTCGCGGTGGCGGCGGCTGCACCTTCTGCTCGTGGACCAGCATGTTGCCGACCTGGTCCGTCAGACCCGTTGACGACTACCTGGATGAACTGGAGCAGCTCGTTGACCTCGGCGTCGAAGAGGTGTTCGACGACACCGGCACCTTCCCCGCCGGTCGCTGGCTCACCGACTTCTGCAACGGGTATCGCGAGCGAGGCCTGGACAAGGTCCTGATGATGGGCTGCAACATGCGGGCCGACGCGCTTTCGCAGGCCGAGTACGAGATGCTGGGGGCCAGCAACTTTCGCTTCATCCTCTACGGCATCGAGTCGGCCAATCAGCGCAGCCTCGACCTCCTCAATAAGGGCACGTCGGTTCGCCAGCAGTGGGAATCGGTGAAATGGGCCAGCGAGGCTGGGCTGGAGCCGCACGTGACCTGCATGGTCGGCTATCCGTGGGAAACCTTCGACGAGGCCAAGCGGACCATTGACTTCACGCGCGAGACCTTTGACCGCGGGTGGATCAACACCCTGCAAGGTACGATCGTCATTCCCTACCCGGGCACGCAGCTCTACGCTCAGGCGCGTGAGCACGACTGGCTGCGATTCGACGGCCCGGAACACTGGGAACGCTTTGACATGCGGGAACCGGTGCTTCGCTCGCCAATCCCAACGCCGGAGATCATGGGATTGGTGCAGTCGCTCTACACCAGCTTTCTTACGCCCCGCTACGTGGGTCGAAAGCTCCTGCACGCCGTCAAGAGCCGCGACCACTTCCGCTACTACGTGCTTCGCGGATCCCGCTATATCGTTGGCCACATGCTGGACTTTCGGAAAGGGCAATTGAACGACGACAGGACCGGCACGGCCCTGGCCGACACGGGGGTTGCCGAACTACCCGTCAAGCTCTACACCGCCGGCGGCTCAACGGCGCCCATAGATGCAAGTCTGCTAGAGCCCGCCACGGCAGAGTCCGTGCCCGAGGTCGCGGCTCTCTAACACTACTGCTTATTTCGGGTGGGCGATCATTGGCTGTCGGTCGCTTCTTTCCGTACCAACATGACATGATCGAGCATCAGCCGAGGGCGGTCGCCAATTTCGTTGTTGAAGATCTCGAGTTGCAGCTCGTGGCCAGCAACGTCACGTAACGGATAGATCACCATCTCAAAGGCGTCCCAGTTGTCGCCGCGCCAGACGGCGATTTCCTCACCACCGGCCAGCAGGCGCATGCCGACGAAGTCGTGCGGCTCCCCGGCAATCAGGAACATCAGGTACTGATCCGCCCGGGCCGTAAACGTCGGGGACCACGCGCTGCCAGTACGCTCCCACTTCCCAGGGAAGTAGGTCGTAAGAAACCCAGGGCCCACGTGCCCCCGAACCGGAAAGATCCGGTCGTAAAATGGGGCCAATGCGTGATTGCTGACGGCTTTGCCCTCGCGCAGCCAGCCATCCAGGTCCGTCTCGTCAAAGCCTCCCAGAAACTGCTCGCCCACATACCGGACCCCGTCCTTGCTGAAGCGATTGCCGGCCGGGTCGTCCTGCGAGAAGCGATTGGTGGCTCGTACGTCCAGGCCGGCAAACCGCTCGTTGGCCCAGGCGTGATCGTAGACATTGAACGGCATCCACAGTCCGGGGCTTAGCTTCAAAGCATAGTTTCTGTTCTCTAATGCTTCGGCCTGACTTGCATAAGCGCGGCCAATACTAATGTTGACCCCACGCCGCGGCAGATATCCGCTTGGAGGACTCCGGTCGTGTGCGATTCTTCGATTGTCAGCGTCGTGAGTGGCGGGATTGCGCGCAATCGTCGCATCGGCCAAACCAAGCAGGTCGATCACCCGCAAGTCTGGCAGATAATACGGAATGACACCTATGCCCAACATGGCCGCTACAGCATCGCTTGGAATGACGTGTCGAACTTCGTCCCTATAGGGACTCCAATCTCGTATTAGAGCGTCTGCTGAAGCGCGGTGAATGGCTGTGCTTGCGCCTACCGCATGTCTTAGCAGTGATCCGCGCAGATAGTTCGACACGGAAATAAGGGCCGGCGTTCCTGGAACTGCGAGCAACCACCTCGCATTCTCTTCTTCGAGTTTGACGTATCCCGAGTCACCAAGTTCAACGTTCTCCCTGCTCTCCAACAATAGGGTGCCCTGAATGACACTCGAATAGAATAGGATGGGGACGAACATTAACGTCGCCCAGCTCCATGTCGGTATTGACCCAAGATACCGATGTAAACGCTGCATCTGTTCGCCAAGTCTTGATCCAAGCTTGCAAATCCCGTGGGCGGATGGGACGGCAATCAGTGGCCAGTAAAAGTCCAGCGGCCGGTACTCGAAATGGTCCCCGCCAATCTCGAACAGGTAGATCATGTGCGCGCCCACCAGCAGCAGTACCAGGGCATAGGTCCCGTCGCGCCCCTCCCGCCAGCGACCCCGCAGCGCGAGGTAGGCCAGCGGCAGCAGCAGATACAGCCCCGTCTCGATGGCCGCCGCCCATAGATACCGAAACCCCGACTCGTACCACGAGTCCACGTGCTTCGCGTAGTAGGTGTTCGGTAGCCACTCGCCGTAGTACCGGTAGCGCGCCAGAAAGTGC
>DAOUIX010000170.1:0-7438 GCA_034423235.1 Chloroflexota bacterium
GGTTCCCATGCCCGAGTTCCCGGATGTAACGGTTCCGAGCCTGACCGACGAGCAACGCGAACGAAACCTGGCCGCCCTCCAGATGATCTCGCGCACCGCCGTCGAGCGCGGCATCGACTTCACCTTCGGCGTCTGGCAGCAACACAGCTACGAGTACGGCGAATCGCTGGTCGAGGGCCTCTCGCTCGACATCCTGGCCGACTACTGCGAGCTCGGCATGGCCAAGGTCCTCAAGGCCTGCCCTGACATTTCCGGCGTCCAGCTACGCGTCAATTCCGAGTCCGGCATCGAGGCCGAGGACAGCCCCGCCTTCTTCCGCTCGATCTACAGCGGCGTCGTGGCGGCCGGCCGCGAAATCGAAATCGACTGTCGCGCCAAGGCCATCGCCGACGACACTTGGGAAGGCGCCCTCGATACCGGCCTCCCCACCACTGTGTCCACCAAGTTCTGGTGCGAGCACCAGGGCATGCCCTACTCCGCCGGCCTCCTGCAGGACTTCGACCGCATGGACCGCCGCCACTCCTACGGCGACCTGCTCAAGTACCCCCGCGCGTACGACTTCCTGTTCCGCATGTGGAACCTTGGCACCAACAAGTTCACCTTGTGGGGCGACCCGGTCTGGGTCCGGCGCTACGCCGAAAGCTGCGCCCTGGGCGAATCCAAGGGCTTCGAGGTCTGCGCCCCCCTCTCGAACAAGGGCTTCCGCAACGTCGGCGGCGCCTGGCCGCTCTTCCAGCCTGAGGACATGAACTGGTACGAGTTCGAAGATGAACGCTACTGGTTCTGGTACCTCCTCTTCGGACGCCTCGGCTACGACCCCGACTGCGACGCCAGCGCCTGGGAACGCGAGTTCGAGCACCGCTTCGGTGCAAACGCCGCGGCGGACGTCTTGGAGGCTGTGGCCGAAGGCTCGCACTACCTCCCGTTCATCACCGCCGCCCACCTGCCCTCGGCCAGCGTCTTCGGCTGGTGGGCCGAACGAGACACCGGCGGCCTGCTCGACGCCTACCTCGAAGTCGAACCCAGCGACCTCGCCGGCTTTTATGGCGCCAGCGAATACGTCGAGGACTATCTCGCGGGCTCCGTCCGCGCCAAGTTGACGCCACTGCAGATCGCAGAGCGCTTGGATAGGCACGCAAGCGCTGCCGAAGCCGCACTTGATCGAGCCGATGGATCTGTTGGCGACGCGTCCCGCCCCGAGTTCCGCGGCATCGAAGCCGACGTCCGCCTCTGTTCCGGCCTCGCCCGCTACCACGCCCACAAGATTCGAGCAGGCCAGGACCTCGCCTTCTTCTACTTGGCCGGCGCTGCCGATCGACTGCAATCGGCCAGAGTCCACATGCAGTCGGCCCGCGACCAGTGGCAGGCCATCGTCGATCACACCGAGGGCCTCTACGACGACGAGATGATCTTCGGCCCCGTCAAGGACGAAGCTGGCACCTGGAAGCGCCTGGCCCCCTACCTCGACCACGACCTCGCGCGGCTGGACGAAGTTCAAGAGATCTTCGATCGCTTCGGCCTCTTCGCCGACGGCTTCGACTTCGGTGCCCAGCCAGTCGACCCGCGCCCCTGGATCCCCCGAACCATGCAGTCCGCCCTCGTCGAGCGGCGTTTCCGCGCCGTCTCGCCCGATGTTCAGTACACGCCGGCGCGCGGCATCGGCTGGAAGATGACGCGCGACATTCGCGCCGTCAGCCCTCCGCTCCCCGACAACGGCGACCTGCTGGGACGCAATCGCGACGTCGGCGATCTGACCGTCAACCTCCTGGAAAGTGACTTCCAGCACCGCGGACCCAACCCCGGCTACGTGGAACACACCTTCCGTGCCAACGTGGCGCCCGGCATCTACGACGTCACGTCCGTCATGGGCGACACCAGCCCGGACGCCGTCGACCGCGGCCCCATGTGGCTCACCTTCCAGGGCCGTCACCAGACCGAACGGTTTACCATTCCCGCCGGCCAGGTCATCCAAAGAACGCAGCGCTGCAACATCGCCAACGGCCGGCTCGAAGTGGAAATCAACTCCCACCCCGCCTCTGACTGGGTCATCAACGCCCTGGTCGTCCGCGAGGCAGCCCCCCAGATTGGTCATGTCCCCATCCGCGCAGCAGCCCCCGGCTCGCTCGACCTTTCGGCCACCATTACGGCGCCCGACGGCATCGACAGCGTCAACCTGGTCTGGCGCTGCGGCGACTGCCCCTGGCAGCGCACCTCCATGTCCGCCGACGGCGCCATCTACTCAGCCGGCATTACCGTCCCCGCCTGTTGTGACGCCGCCTACTACATCGAAGCCACCGACACCAACGGCGAAACCCGCTCCTGGCGTTCTGCCGACGACCCTCAAACCGTGGCCGTCGGAAACGCAGTCGCTGCTCCGTCGGTCGACGTAGACCGCGCCTCGCTCGCCGTCCCCGGCCAGGACCTCACCGTCACGGCCTGCGTCGACTCCAACGAGGACCCGGCGTCGGTAACCCTTTACTACCGCGACCTCAACCAGCGCGAGCTTTTCACACCCGTCCCCATGCACCAGGCCAACGGCCGCTGGTCCGCCACCATCCCCGGCATGGACATCGTTCCGGACTGGGACCTGATGTACTACGTTGAGGCCATCGACCGCCTCGGCAACGGCGCAATCGGACCCGACCTGGACGTCGAAACCCCCTACGTCGTCGTCCCCGTCCAGCGCTAGCCGCCCAATGTCACCTCTCACCCCCGAAGCGCGTACGATAGGCGTCGTGGGCGAAGCCACGGAGTTCCGCATGCCGGCAAGCAAGGTGCGGAAGTTCATTCCTCGACGCCGGGTCGTTGCCCTGCTCGCCTCGGGCCTGCTCCTGGCGGCCTGCGGCGGCGAGGAAAAGAAGAGCGGGCAGTTCAAGATGCACAAGACCATCGGCGACGGGCCGGGTATGTAGCGCGAACCACGCGGCTGGGCGGGCCGCTCCTGGCACATGCTTGGCACCGTACACAGTTGCGCGATCACCGGCCTTGACGGCGTCGTCCTCGACGTCGAGGCCGACATCAGCAACGGCCTGCCCAAGCACAACGTCGTCGGCTTGCCCGATGCCGCCGTGCAGGAAGCGCGCGAGCGCACCCGCAGCGCCATTCGCAACAGCGGCGCCGTATTCCCAGAGCGCCGGCTCACCGTAAACCTGGCCCCCGCCGACATCCGCAAGGAAGGCCCGGTTTACGACCTCCCAATGGCCGTCGCGATCCTGGCCGCCACCGGGCAACTCGAGGGCTTCGACGACAACCAGGCCGTTTACCTGGGCGAGCTATCGCTGGACGGCGGCGTCCGCCACACCCACGGCGTACTCCCCATGGTGGCCGCCGCCCGCGACGCCGGCGTCGACAAGGCCTTCGTCCCAGCCGTTGACGGCGCCGAAGCAGCCGTCGTCGAGGGAATCGCCGTCTACCCCGTTGAATCCTTGCAGCAACTCATCGCCCACTACATGGGCCTGATCCGCATCGAACCCCTGCCCGTCACCGAAATGTCCACCCAGTCCGCCAGCTATCCGGTCGACTTTGCCGACGTCCGCGGCCACGAGCACGCCAAGCGCGCCTTCGAAGTCGCCGCCGCCGGCGCCCACAACGTGCTCATGGTCGGCCCGCCCGGCTCCGGCAAGACCCTGCTGGCCCGCGCGTTGCCCTCGGTCCTCCCGCCCATGACGCTCGACGAAGCGATCGAGGTCACCAAGATCTACAGCATCGCCGGCCAGCTGCGTGACGGCACGGGTCTGGTCGTCGAGCGCCCCTTTCGCGCCCCGCACCACACCGTCACCTACGCCGGCATGGTCGGCGGCGGCACTTCGCCCAGGCCCGGCGAAATCAGCCTCGCCCACCGCGGCGTGCTCTTCCTGGACGAGTTCCCCGAATTCGGCCGCCAGACCCTCGAGTCCCTGCGCCAGCCCCTCGAAGACGGCCACATCACCATCACCCGCGCCGCCTACAGCGTGGACCTCCCCGCCCGCCTCATGCTGGTGGCCGCCATGAACCCCTCCCCTTCAGGATTCGCCGCCTCCGACGGCCCCGGCAGCGGCATGAGCGCCGAGGCCGCCCGCCGCTACCGCAACCGCATTTCGGGACCACTGCTCGACCGCATCGACGTCCACATCGACGTCCCCCGCCTCGAGTACGCAAAGATGGCCGACGACACCGAGCGCGAGCCCTCATCCCACGTCCAGGCCCGCATCGCGCGTGCCCGCAAGATCCAGGAAGACCGCCTCGCCCCCCACGGCTTCTTTACCAACGCCGAAATCACCGCCCGCCTGATCTCCCGAATCTGCGCCCTCGAACCCGACGCGGAACGCCTCCTCCGCAGCGCTCACGACCGCTTGTCCCTCAGCGGCCGCGGCCATCACCGCGTCCTCAAGCTCGCCCGCACCATCGCCGACCTCTCGGAAAGCGAAACCATCCGCATCGAACACCTGGCCGAAGCCCTGCAATACCGCCCCACGCTCGACGAGACCTAGTCGGAGCCGCTCCGAATCAGCCCTGCGCCTTCGCCAGCCGCGCAATCGGCCGTTCGTTAATCGGCACATGAATTAGCGCGGAAGCAATCCCAAGAATGATCCCCGCGATCCACATCCCGTCATAGCTTCCCGTCGCCTCGTAGATTCCGCCGGCAAGCCAGATGCCCGAAAACGACCCGAGCTGATGCGAAAGAAACACAAACGAAAACAGCGTGGCCAGGTACCGCACGCCGAACACCCGCGCCACGATCGCGTTCGTCAGCGGCACCGTCGCCAGCCACAACAATCCCATCAGCGAGGCAAACATGTACGCCACCGGCTCCGTCTTCGGGAGCAGCAGGAACGCGGCAATCACCGCGGCCCGGCTTGCATAGATGAAGCTCAGGCTCAGCCGTCGACTCAGGTGCGTCCCCGCCAAACCTGAGAGAAACGACCCGACGATGTTGAAGAACCCAATCAGCGAGAGCGCGATCGCGCCCACGCGCGGCTCAAATCCCAGGTCCAGCATGTACGCCGGCAGGTGCACGGTGATAAACGCCACGTGAAACCCGCACACGAAGAATCCCATCGTCAGCAGCAGGTAGCCCCGGTGCCCCACCGCTTCCCGGATCGCCGCGCCCACGCTCTCCTTGGCCGTCTGCTCGGCCGCCACCTCGGGGTTCCCCGGAAGCAGGAACGCCAGTGGCACGATGGCCAGAAACCCCACCGCCAGGATCAGCAGCGCGTCGCTCCATCCAAACGCGCTGATGAACCCCTGCGTAATCGGCGAGAAGATCACCTGGCCCAACGATCCGGCCGCCATTCCCAGTCCCATCACCAGCGGACGCCGCTTTGGCTCCACCATCCGCGCCATGGTGGCGATGACCAGCGAAAACGACGTGAAGGCGTTAGTGCCGCCAACCAGCAGCCCTGCCACCAGCAGGAAGACCAGTGGCGACTCGACAAGCGTCATAAGCCACAGGCCCAGCGCATAGGCGATGGCGCCGGCCACCATCACCCGCACCGGCCCGAACCTGTCCGACGACGCCGCCGCCAGCGGCAGCACCACCCCGAATGTCAGTTGCTGCGTCGCCATCGCCAGGCTGAACGCCTCCCGCGACCAGCCCCGCGCCTCGGTCATCGGCGGCAGAAACAGCCCGAATATCGACCGCGTCCCAAACCCGATCACCGCAATCAGCGCGCACGCCGCAATCACCAGCAACGGCGTCTGCCACCGCGCAAGCCCGTTCGGCGCCCCTATCCCTACCGCTGCCGAACCCATGCCTAGTGCCGACTCAGTGACATTATGTCAAGCAACCCATCGGCCAATGCCCGCCGCGTCTACCGCAGAATGCGCTGGTCAATCAGATCCCGGCCGCCCACGCTGTGCGTAATCGTCGCGCCCCGGCACTCCTTCACCTCGAGCTCGTGCAGCGCGTTCACGATCATGTACTGCGTCGGCAGGTCCTCCCACCGCGCCCGGTGAAACCTCACCGAACCGTCTCCCTGCCAGCGTTTCGGTTCATTCACGGGCGGGTTCGCGGGACTCAGCACCGCGTATTCCGCGTCGGCCTCGCCCCACTCTCCCGTCCTGGGCACGTACTTGTAGTGCAGCGTTCCGTGCAGGTCCCCGTCGTCCGAATTCTCCGCCGCTGCAGCGCCCGCCGGGACGTCCACCTTCACCATGTTCGTCAGCCGCATGTCCATGAACCGGAACCCCAGCCAGCTCGCCGTGCAGTGCGTCTCGCCGCCGTGAATCACCGGCTCCGGCAACTCGCAGTAGATCTTTGAAAACCCCAGCTGCTCCCGCCCCGTCAGGATTGGGTCCGTCAGGTTCTCCCACAACACCAGCAGCAGCGGCCCCGTCGCCCGGTCGCGCGACCCGTTGTAGCGAGCCTGGAACGTAACCCCCAGCGTGCTGTACCCGCGCCCCGCCAGCCAGTCGATCTCCGTCATCTGCGTCTGCGTCACCGTCACCACCGGCTCCCCCACCGCCTCGAAGCCCGGTGGCAGCAACGCCTCCAGTTGCTCTTGCTCCGTCAGAAAACTGACCGCATACGCCCGCGACTTCCGCTGGTCCACGCTGAACGCGCCCATCTCGCCGCCCGGCCCCTGCCGCGGACCGCTCATCGGCCCAAAGTGTGTCGGCATCATGTACATCGTCTTCGGCTTCAGCGCGTACGGCATTCAGGCGTCCCCCGTATTAGGCTCCAGGTCAGGCTCCTGGAGCAGATCATGGGCCAGCAGCGGCTGCGCGGCAAAGAGCCCGCCATCCACCGGCAGCGTCACCCCCGTGACCCAGCGCGACTCGTCACTCGCCAGGAACACCGCCGCCCAGGCAATGTCCCACGGCGTTCCTTCCGTTCCCAGCGGAGTTACCCGCCGTCGCAATTCGCGGTCCTCCGGCTTGATTCTCGACTGGTAAGCCGACTGCAAGTGCCCCGGCACGATGCAGTTGGCTCGTATCCCCTCGCGTCCATGAAAGGCCGCCGTGTTTCGCGAAAGAATCGGCAGCGCGCCCTTCGTGATCGAGTACGCCACGCCCCGGTGCCGCGCCCCGGCTATTCCGTCGATCGACGACACGTTGATGATCGACCCCCCGCCCGAAGCAATCATGGCCGGTATCGCGAACTTGCTGGCCAGCACCGCGCTCTTCAGGTTCAGGTCAAACGCCTGCATCAGCACGGCCTCTTCCATCTCCGCTACGCCCTTCCGCCGATCATGCCCGCCCCAGCGAAACCCAAGATTGTTCATCAGCACGTGCAGCCCGCCGTACCGTTCGACCGCCGTCGCCGCCATCGCCCGGCAGTCGTCGCCCGACGTCGCATCCCCAACAAAGCTCGAAGCCTCCCCGCCTGCCTCCACAATGGCGTCCACGGTCCGTTGCGCGTTCTCTGCGGCGATATCCGCCACCAGGACGCGTGCTCCCTCCTGGGCCATGCAAACGCACGACGCCCGCCCGGTCCCGATCTCCCCAGGCTGGCTCCCAC
>DAOUIX010000171.1:0-7116 GCA_034423235.1 Chloroflexota bacterium
GCGCTGGACGCCCTGGGCATCCTGCGGTCAGCCGGCTACGTGCGAATGATTCGGATCGAGGATCCGCAGGGGCTCTTGCGGGCGTACGGGCGCTCGGACCTGAACGCGCGGGCCGATGGCGACCGGATCGTGGTGGAAACGGGGAGCCGCACGCTGCGGCTGAGCCGGACCGATGCGGTGAAGCTGTTTTTTGGACCCGAGCGGCCGGTGCAGCCGGACTTGGTGGGGTTGCCGTTCGTGTTTCACGTGTGGTTGGCGGATCGGGTGTGAGTTAGCTACCGAACGCGCCGTAGCCGGCAGATCCGCTCCCCTCCGGTTGACAGGCCATCCCACATCGGCACGATTGACGCCATCACAGCCAGGGAGTTCTGTTGATCCATGCCCTACCGCCTCGCCGCCCTCACGATTCCCTACGCCCGCGACGGCCTCTCCCGCCGCCGCGCCTACGCCGGCATCCACCGCGCCGGCTTCACCCACGTCGGCCTCTACGACCGCCACGACGAAGGCCCCCTCTGGCCCGACGGCACTGATGCGGCAGAAGCCCGCGCCGCCGTCCAGCCGGTCCTCGACGCCGGCCTCCAGGTCGACCACAAGTCCCACGGCGGCGTCACCTCCGATCCCGGCGAACCCGAACGCTTCCTCAAAGCCATCGAACTCGCCGCCGAGTCCGGTGTCCCCGCCCTCGTCTGCTGGGGCCCCTACGAATACCCGGCCGACGGCTTCCCCGACCGCCCCAAGTCCGGCCCCGCCTGGCAGGCCGAAGTCGACGGCTTCTACGCCGCCTTCGAACCCGGCGTCCGCGCCGCGGAGGATGCCGGCGTCCTGCTCCTCCCCAAGCCGCACACCGGCGTCGGCAAGCACGGCGCGGCCCTCCGCGAACTCCACGACCGCTTCAACTCGCCCGCCGTCGGCGTCTGCTACGACACCGGCAATGTCCACTACTACGAGGGCCTGGACCCCGTCGAGGACATCGAGCCCGTGGCCGGCCTCTGCCGTCAGCTCATCATGAAAGACCACGTCGGTCCCCGCGCCGCCCCCGTCTTCCGCACCCCCGGCGACGGCGACATCGACCACCAGGCCGTGCTTGCCAGACTCGCCGCCGCCGGTTTCAACGGCACGCTGACCAATGAACGCGTCGATGTCTCCGGCGCCGACGCCATTGACGTCGAACTCGGACGCGCCCGCCGTCATATGCTGGCGGTGGCCGCCGCTGCCTTTGGGGAGTCCACCGGTGCCTGAACCCGTCGGCGTCGGCATGCTCGGCTACGGCTTCATGGCCGCCGCCCACCTGTCCGGCCTCAGCCAGGTCCCCAACGCCCGCGTCACCGCGATCGCCGGACCCAACCAGGAGCGCGCCTCCGCCGTAGCCGCCGACCACGGCGTCCCGTCCGTCTATCCCGACGAGCACGCCCTGCTGGCCGATCCGTCCGTCGATGCCGTGGTCATCACGTCACCCGACGATCAGCACTACGCGCAGACCATGGCCTGCATCGAGGCCGGCAAGCACGTATTCGTCGAGAAGCCAATATCCCTCGACGCCATGCAGGCCCGTGAGATGTACATGGCCGCCATGTCCGCCGGCGTCCGAACCGGCGTCGGTTTCACCCTGCGCTGGAATCCCCTGATCGAGCACATTTCCGCCATGGTCCAGGCCGGCGAACTGGGCCAGCTCGTCAGCGTCCACTGCCAGCGTTTCAATCGACGCTTGCTGGGCGACGTGCCAGTCATGGAATGGCGCTACGACCCAACCCGTGGTCGCAGCGGTGTCCTGGGCGACCTTGGCAGCCACATGATTGACCTGGCCCAATTCCTGGCAGGTCCGATCACCGCTGTGGCCGCCGACCTGAACACCGTAAGGCCCCACGCCCTGGATCCCGAGACCGGCGCCGAGGTACCGCTCACGCTGGATGACGACGCGGTGCTCAGCGTCCGCTTCGCCGGCGGCGCCCACGGCACGATTTCCACCAGCCGTGTCGGCGCGGTGGACTCGCACCTGCCGCTGGGGCGCAGTAGCTTCCTGATCAACGGCACCGAGGCCGGCGTCCTGACCGACTGCGTCCTGCAGGCCACGATCAACCGGGTGGGCCAGGAGCCAGAGCTGGTTGACCCCGGCCTCCCGCTCGACGACGCCGACCACGCCGGCATCCTGGCCTTCTTCGGCGAGCGCATGATGCGCGGCTTCGTGGACTCCATCCGCGAGGACCGCGACGTGCCACCCACCCTCATGGACGGCCTGCGAACCCAGGAAGTCATCGACTGCGCCGTCGAAGCCGCCGAGACTCGCCGCTGGGTTGACGTACCCCCGACCCATGGCTGACACCGGCGCCTTCGCCGAGTTGCGGGAGGCCATCCCGGCCATCCGCCACTACCACTGCCTCAACTCCGGCGGTGTGGCTCCGACCCCGCAGGCCACCCTCGATCTCCAGCAATCCTGGTACGGCCGCGAAGCGGTCATGACCACTACCAACCACGACCTACGCGAGATCTACAACGAGGAAATGGCTGTCCTGCGCGGCGAAGTCGCCGCCATGCTGAACGCTGACCCGGACGAGATCGCACTCATCCGCGCCGTCTCCGAGGCCGTCTCATTCGTCGCCGCCGCGCTTGACCTAAAGCGCGGCGACCGCGTGATCCTCACCGCCGCCGAACACCCCAGCGGCTACCTGGCCTGGCTGACGCTGCGCGACCGTCTTGGCCTGGAGATCGTCGCCATCGAAGCCGACGGCGACGACGATGCGTTCGTCCGCGACGTGGAAGCGGCGATGACCCCGAACACCCGCGCGTTCTGCCTGAGCCACGTCACCACGGAGCGCGGCATTGTCTTGCCGGTCGACCGGGTTTCGGCGCTGGCCCGCGAGCGTGGCGTGGTCACCGTGGTGGACGCCGCCCAATCCTTTGGCGCACGCCCCACCGACATGCGGCAGCTTGGCTGCGACGTGATGGCCTTCCCTGCCTTCAAGTGGAGCATGGGCCCCTACGGTGTCGGCGCCATGTACGTTCGGCGCGACGCCCAGGACCGCTTGCATCCTTGGGGAAGCGGCGCAGGTGCGGTGTCGCAGTCCAGCTTCCCGCCGGGCGAGGCCCATCTGCACGAGAACGCCCAGCGCTACGAATTCGGCGCCCGCCCCTACGCCCTTTTGGCCGCCTGGCGTGCCTCCATCCGGATCTTGAGCGACCTGGGGCTCGAGTCCGTCCAGCAGCGCGGCGCCAAACTGGCGGCCGAAGCCCGCGCCGTCTTCAGCGATCTTCCCGGTGCCAGCATCCGTACGCCCGAGCAAGGCAACGCGCGTTCAGGCATCTTCACGGTTGGCCTGGAAGGCGCCGACGGCATGGCCCTGGCCGACCACTGCCTCCACGCCCACCGCATCCTCTGCCGAGCCGCCGACGGCTACTCCGCCGTCCGCCTGTCCTTCCACGCCTTCAACGACACGTCGGACATCGAAGCCGCCGCCCAGGCCTTTGAGGACTTCCCCGGCTAGACCCCCCGAATCTGCTCCAGGCTGCGCACCATGGCAATCGCCGCCAGGGCGGCGTCCCCACCGCGGTTGCCGAACTTTCCGCCGCAGCGATTGATGGCCTGCTCCACCGTCTCCGCCGTCACAATCCCGTAGATCACCGGCGTCTTGCTGGTCAGCGCCACCTGCGCGATTCCCCGCGCTGATTCCTGAGCCACGTGGTCGTAATGCGTGGTCTCGCCGCGGATGATGCAACCAAGGCAGATCACGACGTCGGGCTTTTCGGCGTCGATCAGTTCGCGCGCCGCCACCGGCAGCTCGAACGATCCAGGCACCCAGGCAATGGTCTGGTCCCCTTCAGCCACGCCATGTCGGCGCAGCTCGCGTTGACAGGCCTCCAGCAGGTGCCCCACGAAGAACTCGTTGAAGCGGGCCGCCGCGATGCCCACGCGCAGCCCTCTGCCGTCGAGCGGCGGATCGATCACTCGCGCTCCGTTTTCTTGTTCGCTCATAGCTCGTGCCCCATTCGTGCGCGCTTGGTCTCCAGATAGCGGCGGTTATGCGCGCCTGCCTCAACCGCCAGCGCCAGCTGCTCGACCACCTTCAACCCGTAAGCGCGGAACCCCGCGGTTTTCTTGGGGTTGTTGGTGAGCAGGCGCAGGTCGGTGATGCCGAGCTCGCGCAGAATCTGCGCACCCACGCCGTAGTCGCGCAGGTCGGCGGCGAATCCCAGGTGACGATTGGCATCCACCGTGTCCAGCCCCCGATCTTGCAGTTCGTAGGCCCGGAGCTTGTTCGCCAGCCCTATGCCCCGGCCTTCCTGCCGCATGTACAGCACCACGCCACGGCCCTCGTCGGCAATCCGCAACAGGGCCGCGTCCAGCTGGTCGCCGCAGTCGCATCGCATGGAGCCAAACACGTCCCCGGTCAAGCACTCCGAGTGAACCCGAACGAGCGGCGGCGAGTCTCCGGCTAGATCACCCAGGGTCAGGGCCACGTGGTCTTCGCCGGTTGTCGTGTCGTGAAATGCCACGGCCTGGAAGGCTCCGTGCGCGGTTGGCAGATCGGCGGCAGCAACCTGATACACCACGCGTTCACTCGCGCGCCGGTAATGGACGATCTGGCTGATGCGTACCACAGGGATTGCTGGTGCGCCGGAGTCGGAGGAAAGCCAGGGTTCATTGAAGGCTTCGGGGGGCGGCGCGTCGACGTGCGTCAACACGGCCACGGGCTCGAACCCTGCCAGCACGGCCAGGTCGACCGCCGCCTCGGTGTGGCCCAATCGTCGCAGCACGCCGCCTTCGCGGGCCCGAATCGGGGTAACCGGACCGGGCGAGCGGAAGTCGGCACCATTCCGATCGGACGCCAGGGCCCGAACCACGGCGACTCTCGACGCGTTGTCTGACTCCGCGGAAGCATCTGCCAGTCCCACGGAGATGGCCAGCGCCGGGCGTCGTGCGAGCGGGTCACCGGAATCCGGCGGCTGCGCGGACAGCCCAAGCTCGTCGAGTCGCAGCGTGGCGGCGGGTGCGTAGATCTCGCCGTTGCCCAGAACCTGCAGGTGTCGCAGCGTGTCTGCTCGCAGGTTCTCGCCGGCCGCGACAAGGTCAAGGTCCGGCTGCGCCAGGCCGTCGTCGACGACCGCCACGATGCCGCCGCTGCGGATGCTGGCAATTGCCGTAGCCAGCGCGTCGTGGTTCATCGCGTCGCGTCCAGCCTGTAGCCGGCCGCGCGCAGTTGCGCGATTGAAGGTCCGCCTACGCCCTCAGGCTGCGGCAGGCGTCCGTACTTGGCCAGGACGTCGGCTTCCAGGTTGGCCCGGTAGCCAACGGGCGCCGCGCCCAGCGTGACCGAACGGATGGTGTGTGGAATAAGGGCGACCGCGAACGTCGCGTCGCGTGGGCCGACCACGGTCAGACTCACGCCGTCGAGCGCCACGAAGCCCTTGGAAACGATGTAGCGCATGAGGTGGGGCGGGGCGGCAAACCGCACCACATCGGAATCGCCCTCAGGTCGACGTTCGATCAACTCGGCGGCGGCATCCACATGACCCTGCACATAGTGCCCGCCCATGCGGTCCCCGTACGCCAGCGGGCGTTCCAGGTTGACGGGGCTGTCGACGGCGAGCTGGCCGAGGTTGGTCAGTCGTAGGGTCTCGGGGATGGCTTCTACCGATATTTCGTTGGCCGACACGCTGACGGCCGTCAGGCAGGCGCCGTTGACGGCGATGGAGTCACCAACACGCACACCCTCGGCGCAGATGTCCGATCGAAGCGTGAACCGGCGTAATCCCTCGAATTCCTCTACCCGGACCACGCGTCCGAGATCCTCCACGATGCCGGTGAACATCTCAGTCCACCGCCGGTCCGTAGCGGTGCAGGTCGCCCTCGATCAGGGTGTCGTCGCCAACGCTGCTGACACGCGGACAATCAAGCAGCGTTTCGACATCGGCGGGCGCCGAGAGGCCGTCTCCCATGGTCCAGGGGGCGACGAAGACCGCAAGGCGATCGACAGCGCCAGCCGCCAGGAATGCACTGGCAAGCGTGGGTCCGGCCTCGAGTAGCGCGGTCGAGAGACGGAGTTCCCCGAGGACGTCCAGGGCCGCCCCGATATCAATGCGTCCGGCGGTGGTGGAAGCGCAGGTGAGCACCTCGGCACCGGCTTCTTTGAGTTGGCTAACGTGCATGGGTGGCGCGGCTGCTGTCGTCAGAATCAGCGCTCTCCCGTCCTGACCAACAACTCGAGATGACGGCCTGGTGCGCGCCCGGGAGTCAAAGACCACCCGGAGGGGCTGCCGTCCGTCGGCAGGGGGCGGGCGTACCGTGAGACGTGAGTCGTCAATCAGAACGGAATCGACTCCGGTAATGACGGCGTCGGCCGCGTCGCGCATTGCGCGGACGTGCCGCCAGGCGGCAGGGCCAGTGATCCGGCCGCCACCGGACGGCCTTGCGACCATGCCGTCCGACGTTGCGGCCCATTTGGCGGTGATGTACGGACGACCGGATTCAGCGAGCTTGAAGTGCCCCTGGGCCAGCTCGCTCGCCGCGCGTGCGCCGACGCCCGTCACGACCTGCACCCCCTGGCCGCGCAGGTAGTTGAAGCCGCCGCCACGGACTCCAGGATTCGTGTCCGGAATAGCCGCGACGACGCGCTCAATGCCGGCCCGCAAAATGGCCTGTGTGCACGGGGGTGTATGCCCGTAGTGATTGCAGGGTTCCAGCGTGACGGCCAGCGTGGCGCCCCGCGCGTGGAAACCGGCGGCGCGCAGGGCCATGACCTCCGCGTGATCGCCTCCGGCTGGCTGGGTGGCGCCTTCGCCGAGGACGGTCTCATCGTCGCCGACCACCACGGCGCCAACCGGTGGATTGGGATGCGTGCGGCCTCTCGCCCGACGCGCCACATCCAGGGCACGAGCCATGGCGGACTCGTGTCTCACTGCCGCGTCGGCGCAGTGGCGTTCGCTCAGGGCAGTCGTCAGGTCGCGGGCCCTCAGCGCGTTAAACCGCCGGGGCGTAGGCGTGCACGCGTCGCACGCCCACGGCGCCTTCTCCCTTCCGGACTGTACCGTCGGCTCCGGACTTGCACCGGATCAGCCGGTGTTGGCCGGCTCGCGGGCTTGGCGCTGGGCCTTACCGCCGGTCGGGAATTGCCCGGCGCTGGC
>DAOUIX010000172.1:0-44811 GCA_034423235.1 Chloroflexota bacterium
TCCGCTCCACGTCCACGCCTTCGACCTGCTCTACGACGGCGACAACGTGATCGAACTGCCCTTCACCGAGCGCCGACGCCGGCTCGAAGAGATCGTGGAAGACGAAGGCGAAGACCTTCAGGTCTCGGAGTGCATCGTCACCGACGACCCGGAAGCAATAGACGTCTTCTTCAACGAGCAGGTCCACGCTGGCTTCGAAGGCGTCATGGCCAAGCGGCTTGACTCCGCTTACCAGGCCGGCCAGCGCAACTTCAACTGGATCAAGTACAAGGCCAGCTATTCATCGGCCCTCACCGACACGCTCGATTGCGTCCTGATCGGCTACTGGCGCGGCCAGGGCAAGCGCACGCCCTGGGGTATCGGCGCCCTGCTCAGCGCGGTCTGGGACGCCGACGAACAGGTCTTCAAGTCCATCGCCCGCATCGGTACCGGCTACTCCGACGAGGAATGGGTTCGCATCCGCGAGCGGCTGGACGAAATCGCCGTCGCCGATCGCCCCGCCAACGTCCACTCCGACGTCGTCCCCGACGTCTGGGCCAGCCCCGAAATCGTGGTCGAGGTCCTGGCCGACGAGCTGACTCGCAGCCCCATGCACGTCGCCGGCCGCACCGACGACGAACTCGGCCTGGCCCTGCGTTTCCCACGCGTCATCGGCTTCGTCCGCGAGGACAAGGCTCCGGCCGACGCCACCACCGTGGCCGAGGTCCGCGACCTCTTCGTCCGCCAGGGCGGATCCGGCTAGGCGGCGAACGGCCCCCGCGCCAGCGCCGCCGTCCGCGCGATCAGGTCGCTCAGCCGCAGCGTCCCGATCCCGCTGACAATCGTCTCAACCCGGTCGTGAAAGTGCTCAGTCCACTCCGCCGGAACTACCTCCGCACCCTTCGTCGCCCCAAGGATCGATCCGGCAGTAGCGCCGTTGCAGTCCGTGTCCTCGCCGCACTCCACCGTAATCCCAACCGTCGCCGCAAAGTCTCCTCGCCCATACGCCAGCCCCAGAACCACAAAACACGCGTTGTTGATCGTGTGCACGAAGTTGTAGTGCCCATACGCCTCGTCAACCCGCTCCCAGGCGTCCTGCCAGTCCGCGAACTCCTCGCTCCAGGCCAGCGTGTTGGTCAGTGCCGCGTGCAGCCGGCTGTTGGCCGGAATCTGATCCATCCCGGCCCGTACCGCGTCTAGCGGATCGTCGAGGCTGAAGGCCGCCGCAATCGTTGCGGCCGCCCACATCTCCCCGTAGATCCCGTTCTTGACGTGCGACAACGCCGCGTCCCGGAATGCCAGCGCCGCCGCGTCTTCCGGCCGGCCCGGATGCACCCATCCCAACACATCGGCCCGAATCTGCGCGCCAATCCACTCGCGATATGGATTCCGAGTTGTTGCTGCCTCGCTGGTCGGCAGTCCCAGAACGAGGTTGCGGTAAGCCGCCCGCTCAGCCGTATACACGCGCCAGTACGGCAGCATTTCCAGCCACGACTGCCCGAAGTCGGCCGTCGTCACACCGGGGCCATAGGTCTCCAGGATCTCCAGCGCAAGGATGCAGTAGTCGATGTCGTCGTCGCGCGGAACCCCATTGATTCGCCCCTGCGCGGAATACACCGCCGACGGGTGCCAGGCACGATCTGTGGGATTGGGCTCCAGGTACGGCACGTAGAACCGCAAGTCGCCGATGTCAGCCGCGTCCAGCAGTTCCCGAATCTCGGCGCGCGACCAGCCTTCCACCGGCTTGCCCAACGTGCAGCCCGCGCAGCGCCCCACCCAGCCCCCACGTAGCCGCCGCTTATAGTCCGAGTCGTCCGCTACGGGGACCGGTCGGTGAGCGGGCCGCGCGGCTTGAATCCCAGCCAAGTCGCTCGGTTCCTCGAACTGGAAGTCCGACCGCAAAGGCAATCCATCCAGCCGGGCCAGGTAATTCTCAACGGCGGCCACGTCCATTGACAGCACGTCCGAGGCAAGCACGTCTGCCGTGATGTCCTCGACCTCGCAGCCTTCCTCAGCGAGCTGAACCAGTTCGTCCACCAGCGTCTTGCGCAGGTTGACGGCAGGATCGTCCGGTCGCCGGCGTCTGAACTGCTCCTGCAACTGCCGATCGACTCGTTCGCGAAGTTCCAGGATTCCCATCAACCTGCTCCTCCTGCCGCACTTCCGGCCGGACGCGGTGCGACCTGTCCACTGCTTGTACGGCCAGGAATCCAGCGTAGCGCTACCAGCACGGCGACCTGAGCCACCGCCATCAGCATGAACGCCACATTGAGACCGGCGGCGTCGCCCACGAAGCCCGTCAGCGGGTTGCCGATCACCGGAGCACCGAACGCCACGCTGAGCACGATGCCGGTCACGACGCCCATGCGATTAGGAGCCATCCGCTGCATCAGCAGAACCGTCGGGGTGAAGCCGGCCCCAATCAGCGCTCCCACGGCAGCCGCCGTCACATACGAAGCCGGACCTATCGGCAGCAGCGCAAACGCCGCGATGAATGGAATGAGCAGTGCTGATGAGCCGCCGATCAAGAGCCGCGTGCCCAGGCGCTCGGCCAGAACGCCGCCGCCAAACGCGCCGGCCGCGTGAAAGCCGAAGTAGAGGGACAGCAGGGAACCGTACAAGAGCGGGTCAGGCTCGCCCGGCGAGACGAAGAAGGGGATGTAGGTATTGAGGCTCGCGTATGCCCAACCGCGGACAAAGGCTATGACCAGAATGGCGGCAAAGACGGCGCGGGTCGCATCTGGTACGGAAAAGCTGCCTCGACTTGCCGCCTGCCGGGTGCTGGAGAACCCGCGCAACCCCAACGGAAGCAGCGCAGCTATCAGCAACGCCGGGGCTGCCATCAGCGGCATCCACTCCAGGCCGCTGGCCGCCAGGACGAGTCCGGCCGCCAGGGGTGCGGCAAAAAAGCCCAGGTGCCCGCCCAGGAAGAATGTCGCCACACTCGGGCCCTTATTCTGGCGGGCGGCCTCGTTGGCAATGGCGCCACCCTGGGGGTGATACCCGCCCACCGCTACGCCGGTAATCCCGAGCAGGAGCAACAACACGGCGAACGACGGCGCGCGCGGCACCAACGCCATGAGCACCGCCATCACTGCGATAGTTCCCACGGCCAGCCATCGGCGTCCGAATCGATCGCCGAGGTACCCGAAGGGCGGTTGCGAGAGCGACGAGGTGAGCGCCCAGACTCCCGTGGCAATGCCGATGAGCCCGTAGGAGTCCACGCCCAACTGGAGCGCCAGGAACGGGTACATCATGTTGGGCAGATTCGCCGTGAAGTCCACCGCAAAGTGGCCCAGGGCCACCGTGGCCACCCAACGCCGGCCGGAGTTGAACCAGGAAATCTGTCGGCCTTCTCCCGTAAGCGCAGCGGCGGGCTCGCCCCGGGGCAATGTTACATTCGAGAGCCGCGCGCGCCGCGCCCCTGCGGCGCTCTCTCTCCTGAAGTCGGAGCCGCTGCCGCATGTCCGCCACTGAGCACAAGTGGGTCTACCTGTTCCGCGAGGGCGCTGAGTCCATGCGCAATCTGCTTGGCGGCAAGGGCGCCGGTTCCGCCGAGATGACCCGTGCCGGTATCCCCGTGCCGCCGGGCTTCACGATCACAACCGAGGCGTGTCTCGCCTACTACGAAGACGGCCGCAAGTTTCCGGCCGGCATGCAGCAGCAGATCGATCGCGCGCTGTACGAAGTCGAAATGCAGACCGGCAAGCGCTTCGGCGACCCAACGAATCCGCTCCTGGTATCGGTGCGATCGGGCGCTCGCGTGTCGATGCCCGGAATGATGGACACCGTGCTGAACCTCGGACTCAACGCCCAGACCCTTGAGGGTCTGACGACTCTCACCGGCGACGCGCGCTTCAGCCGCGACTCCTACCGGCGCTTCGTACAGGGCTTCGGCTCGATCGTCCTGGGTCTCGACAGTCGCGCCTTCGAAGACATCATTCACGAGCACAAAGAGCGCCTCGGGAAGTCCGAAGACCCCGAACTGACCGCGTCTGAGTGGGAGGCGGTAACTGCCGACTTCAAGAACCTCATCTTCGAGGAAACCGGTCAGCGATTCCCGGAGGACCCGCACGAGCAACTGGAACGCGCAATCTGGGCCGTCTTCGACTCATGGCACGGCCGCCGGGCAGTGGACTACCGAAACTTCCATCGCCTGCCGCACGACTGGGGCACGGCCTGCAACGTGCAGACCATGGTCTTCGGGAATATGGGCGAGCGCTCGGGTACCGGCGTGGCCTTCACCCGAGACCCCAACGACGGCAAACCCGAGCTCTTCGGCGAGTACTTGCTCAACGCCCAGGGCGAAGACGTCGTGGCCGGCATCCGCACACCGGAACAGATCAGCACATTGCGGCAATCGCTGCCCGAGGTCTACGGCGAGTTCCAGGCGTACGCGCATGCCCTCGAGGCTCACTACGCCGAAATGCAGGACCTCGAGTTCACCATCGAAGACGGCCGCCTCTTCATGCTGCAGACGCGCGCCGGAAAGCGCAGCCCGGCGGCCGCCGTCCGCATTGCCGTGGACATGGTCCACGAGGGCAAGATCGACCGCGAGACCGCCGTTCGCCGCGTCGAGGCCGAGCAGGTTAGTGCTCTGCTGCACCCGCGCATTGACGCGTCAACGCCCGTGGACCCAATTGCCCGTGGCCTCAATGCATCCCCTGGCGCCGCGACCGGCGAAGTGGCGTTTACCGCCGACGATGCCGCGGCGCTGGCCGAGGACGGTCATCCGGTCATCCTGGTTCGTCCCGAAACCTCGCCCGACGACTTCCACGGCATGGCCTCCTCCCAGGCCATTCTGACGTCGCGCGGCGGCGCCACCAGCCACGCGGCCATCGTGGCTCGTCAGCTTGGGCTGCCGGCAGTTGTCGGCTGCGAAGTCCTTGACATCGACATTGAGGCCGGCGAGTTCCGGGTCGGTAGCGAGGTGGTTGCGGCAGGCGAAACGCTCACGATCGACGGCACCCTCGGCAACGTGATCCGCGGCGACGTGCCGCTCATCCCCGGCGAGATGACGCAGGAACTCCATGAGTTGCTCAGTTGGGCCGACGAAATCCGCCGGCTCCAGGTCTGGGGGAATGCCGACACGCCCGAAGAAGCCGAATTGGCGCGCTCGTACGGTGCGCAAGGCATTGGCCTCTGCCGCACTGAGCACATGTTCCGCGAGGGCGACCGCCTGCCCATCGTGCAGGACATGATCCTGGCCGAGTCCGAGGCCGAGCGCCGACGCGCGCTGGACCGGTTGCTGCCCATCCAGCACGAGGACTTCGTCGGCATCCTGCGCGCCATGCATGGCTTGCCGGTCATCATCCGCCTGCTCGATCCGCCACTGCACGAATTCCTTAGCGGCGTTGAGGACGAGCTGACCGGCCTGGAGCAAAACGGTGCGTCGGAAGACGAACTCGCCCTTGCCCGTCGCAAGGTGGCGCGCGCTGCCGAACTCCACGAATTCAATCCCATGCTGGGTTTGCGCGGCTGCCGCCTCGGTCTGGTCTATCCCGAGGTTTACGAGATGCAGGTCCAGGCCATCGTGGAGGCCGCGCTGCAACTCAAGGCCGAGGCCGTGCACGTCCTGCCGGAAATCATGATTCCGCTCATCGGTCACATATCCGAACTCACGACCATCGAGTCCCGCCTGCGCGCGACGGCCGAGCACGTGCAGCAGCGAGTCGGCGACCGGATCGACTACAAGTTTGGAACCATGCTGGAAGTGCCGAGGGCCTGCCTGACCGCAACCGAGATAGCAGGCGTGGCCGAGTTCTTCAGCTTTGGCACCAACGACCTCACCCAGACCACCTTCGGCATCAGCCGAGACGACGCGGAGGGACGCTTCCTGCTCAAGTACGTGGAAGACGGCATCCTCGTCGACAATCCCTTCGGCGTGCTCGACCGCGACGGCGTAGGCGCCCTCATGCGCACTGCCACCGAGCAGGGCCGCGCCGCCCGCGCTGACATCGAAGTTGGAATCTGTGGCGAGCACGGTGGCGACCCGTCATCCATCGACTTCTGCGAGTCGCTGGGTCTGGACTACGTCAGCGCCTCCCCGTTCCGCGTACCGGTAGCCCGCATCGCGGCTGCGCACGCCCGCCTGGAGCAGGGCTTCCGCGACCGGTAGCTCGAACCAAGGTCTAAGCCGAGCTGCCAGATGGCAAATCTCGTCGTAAGGCGGCACCCGGACGCGCAAGCGTTTCTGTCGCAAGCGCAGGGCTTTCTCGCTGAGCGCGAGGCCGAGAATGTGCTCATGCTCGGGGTGGCGTCCAGCGCGACGGAGGCCGAGCACGCGCTGACCGTGGATCGCGGCGGAGTCTGCGTCATGGCGGCGCTGCAGTCCGGGGCGAATCTGATCCTGTCTCGGGGGCAGCCGGGAGCCGTTGAAGCGCTGGTCGAGCAGTTGAGCGCGGACACTTCCTCGCTTCCCGGAGTTATCGGCCCAGCCAGAACTACCGCGAGCTTTCTGGAGAGCTGGCACGCGCGGACGGGTCACGAGACGCGTTTCCAAATGCACTCGCGCGTCCACGAACTGACCGAGGTCATCCCACCCAGACGACCGCCTGGGGTACTAAGGCGGGCTGCTATGTCCGACCTGGAACCGCTGGCCCGGTGGGCCGATGCCCTAAACATTGAACTGCGGTCCGAGGACCCGCCATCTGCTGAACAAAGCGTGAGAAGGCGCATCGGCCTCGGACGCATGTACGTCTGGGACAACGGGGGACCTGTGTCGATGGCTGCCTGCGATGGGCCCACCCCGCGCGGCATCAGGATCAACTTCGTTTACACCCCGCCCGAACATCGAGCCCGCGGGTACGCCTCGGCCTGTGTCGCTGACCTGAGCCAGTTACTGCTCGACGATGGACGCCGGTTCTGTGCGCTGTTCACAGACCTGGCTAATCCCGTTTCCAACCGGCTGTACGCGCGTTTGGGCTACCGACCGATCTGCGACTTCGACGAGTACATCTTTGAGCCCTAGCGGGCGCTACTCGGACAACCTTGCGCGCTCGAAACGCGACTCTCGCGGCGCCTAACCTGTACGGCGTGTCGCGTCGAATGGTGCCTTAAGCTCGGCTTGAGATGGCGACGCCGGTAGAGGAAGTCAAGGCCCGGCTGGACGCGGTCGAGTTCATCGGCCGAGACGTTCGGTTGCAGCGCGCCGGCCGTAACTGGAAGGGCCTGTGCCCCTTCCACAGCGAGAAAACGCCCTCCTTCTTCGTCTTTCCCGACCGGGGCAGCTACAAGTGCTTCGGCTGCGGCGAGGGCGGCGATCTGCTCACCTATGTGATGCGTCGAAACCGCATCGAGTTTCCCGACGCCCTGGGCGAACTCGCCCGCGAAGCCGGCATCGAGATTCAGCGCGGACCCGCCGATCCCGAACGCCGCGGTCGGCAGGCCGCGATGCTTGGTCTTCTGGCCGAGGCCCAGAAGTTCCTGCACCGGCAACTCCTGGAGTCGCCGGCCGCCGAGGAAGCACGGGTCTACGTGCGGACGCGAGGGCTGGCCGACACGACAGTCGCGCAATTCGGACTGGGCTACGCCAGCGCGCACGGCTCGCCGCTCCTGGCCCACCTGCGCAGACTTGACTTCAAAGACGACGCCATTGAAGCCGCCGGCCTGGCCCGCTCCGATGAGCGCGGAGTCCGCGACTACCTGTTCGACCGCCTGATCTTTCCCATCTGGAACCGCTCCGGCGCCGTTGTCGGCTTCGGCGGCCGCACCCTTCGCGACATCGAGCCGAAATACCTGAACACCCGCGATTCCGAGGTCTTTACCAAGGGCCACCTTCTCTACGGCTACCACCTGGCCGGTGACGCCATCCGCGAGGAGCGCACCGCGGTCATCGTCGAAGGTTACATGGACGTGATCGCCGCGCACGAAGCCGGTTTCACCAACACCGTGGCCTCCATGGGCACCTCGCTCACACCCCAACAGGCGCGCATGCTCACGACCTCCGGCGCGTCGCGGGTGGTCATTGCCCTGGATGCCGACGCGGCAGGAGCGGCGGCTGCCCGTCGCGGGCTGGACGTCGTTCGCGAGGCCGGCGACTACGAGTCGGGAACCACGGTCGACGTCCGTGGCCTGGTCCGACACGAAGACCGCCTCACGACGGACATCGGGATTGCCGAGCTACCCGTTGGCGACGACCCGGACTCGCTGGTTCGCTCCAAGCCGCAGGGCTGGCGCGACCTCATCGCCAACCCAACGCCGCTGGCTGACTTCGCCTTTCGCTGGGCCGGCAGCCAGCACGATCTGGGCAGTTTGAGCGGTCGGCGTGCGGCAATGCGTGAACTCTTGCCGATCGTCTCCGAGATAGGCGATGCCGTGGTTCGCGCACACTACTTCAGCCGATTGTCCGAGTTGAGCGGCGTGCCAGTTGATGAACTGCGGCGAATGGCAGCGCGCGACGGCCGGCGCGGCGCACCCCGCGCGGCGGCTCGCAGCACCCGGGATACCGCTGCGGCGGCTCCGATGCTGATGGACCGGCTGGAAGAGGGCCTCTTGCGTTGCGTCGCGAGAGCCGGCGTGCGGGACGCTGAGCTCATCAGTCGACTCGATCCGGCGCTGCTAACGGATCCCGCAGCGCGGCACATCCTGGCGCGAATCGTGGCCCAGGCTCGCGAACACGACGATCTCGACTGGGAACGTATAAGCGCGTCCCTCGACCCTACGTCGCAGCAGCGTCTGACCGCCGTTCTGGAAGGCGCGGCGGAGGCTCCCGGCAGCGACGCATCCCTGGGCGTGGAACTGCAGTTTGCGACGCTCCGCCTGCGCGAGCGACGGCTGAATGCGGAACTTGAGGAGACCCGGCTCGCGGCTGACGGTGACGCCGCCGAGCCCATCGCTGCCCGGCGTCAGGAACTGATCAGCGAGATGGACAGCGTCCATCGCGCCAAGCTGGAACTGATCGGCGCGCGTAGCTTGGCCACCGGCTAGCGACACCCTGGCTGCCGTCGGTCTGCCAGAAGCGTGGGCCTGGCTCTATGCTCCGTTCAACGCTTGGTCCAGGGCGGCGGCCAGGTCCGACTTCGGGCGGAATCCGACAATACGTCCGACTTCCGCACCGTCATTGAACACAAGCAGCGTGGGGATGCCGCGTATGCCAAATTGCCCGGGCGTCATGGGGTTTGCGTCAACGTCCACCTTGGCGAAGGCCACTCGACCGTCGTACTCCTCGGCCAATTCGTCCACGATCGGGGCGATCATCTTGCATGGACCGCACCACTCGGCCCAGAAGTCCACTAGGACCGGCGTGGAGGCTTCGAGAACCTTGGACTGGAAATCGCTGTCGCCGACCGCTTCGGGCGCTGCCATCGGAACTCCTCGGAGAACTACCAGACGTTCTGATTCGAGCGTAGGCAGGCAGGTGCCTGAAGTCAACGGAAGTCCATCCCGGTGACTTCCCCACGTTTCTCAGTCGTCATCCTGGCCGGTGGACAGAGCCGGCGCATGGGCCGTGACAAGCGTGCGCTGCCCTGGATACCGGCGTCCGACGGCTCGCCACAGACGCTCCTCGGGCACGTGGTGGCCACCGCCTCGCGGATCACAGGCGACATCGTTCTGGTGGCCAACGACGATCTGGGGGTCACGGGTGCGCGTGTCGTTGGCGACCTATACCCGCGCTCCGGGAGCCTGGGCGGCATCTATAGCGGACTTGCCGCCGCGGCCCATGACCTCGCGTTCGTTGCAGCGGCCGACATGCCATTTCTCAACCCGATGCTCATTCTCGATCTTGCGCGGCGGGCATCTCGCGTGGACGCGGTGGTACCCGTGATCGGCGGCCGGCCCGAGCCGCTGCACACGGTCTACCGAAAGTCCGCTTTAGCGCCAGCCCGCCGGCAGATCGAGCGCCGCGAACTGAAGATTGCGCTCGTATTTGACGCAGTGTCGACCGTCAGAGTTCCCGAGGCTGACTTGCGCATGCTCGATCCGGACCTTCGGTCGTTCTGGAATCTCAATACGCCGGAGGAATACCAGCGCGCGTTGGTCTTAGCCGAAGACCACGGAGCCGGGGGCGCCTAAACTGTCGGCACTAGATTTAAGGGCCGACGACCGATCGACCTCGACCTAACAACGTTTCGACTTCGTATCCACGATGCGGCTGCGCGACCTCTCAGGGTCAACCGCGATGAGTCCGGCTCACTCGTCGAAATCCTGCGCACGGACTGGTCGGATGTATATGAGCACGAAGAGCGGCCGTTCGCGCAGACCTACTTCTCCACCACACCTGTGGGGTTAGCTCGTGACGAGGACGAGTGGCACGTTCACCAGCACCAGGAAGATCGGTTCGTGGTGGCGGCTGGCGACATCATCCTGGCTCTTTGGGACGGCCGGGACCGCTCACCAACCGCCGGCACGCTGGACCTGCTGCCCATGGGCCAATCCCAGACGGACGACGCCCAGTACACAGTGTTGATTCCAAAGCTGGTCCACCACGGTTTCATGGTGTCGGGCGATCGTCCCGCGATCCTCTTGAACTCCCCCACGCAGCTCTATAACCCAAGCGACGAAGGCCGCGATCCATTTAGCACTGTAGGCGCGACGTTTGACAACGGCAGTCCGTTCAGCTGGGCGGCCGTGCGCGAAATCCTGCGCGGCTAGGGGTAAATCCCCCGAAGCTGGGTGGCCTCAGCCACTCGTCCAACCGCAATCTGGTAGGCCGCCTCGCGCAGGTTGACGCCTCGGTCCTGCGCCAAATCCCAGACCTCCTGCGCGGCGCGCCCCATGTGGTCGGCTAGCAGCCTATTGATCTCGTCGCGGCTCCAGAAGAAGTGCTGCATGCCCTGCACCCACTCGTAGTAGGACACCGTCACGCCGCCGGCATTGGCCAGGATGTCGGGAACCACAACGACGCCTCGGTCGTTCAGCAGGTCGTCGGCCTCCGGCGTGACCGGACCGTTGGCGCCTTCGACGATCAGGCTTGCCCGTACGTCCGCCGCGTTGCCGGCGTGAATCTGTCCTTCGATTGCGGCCGGCGCCAGCACGTCGACGTCCAGCGCTAGAAGCTCGGCATTCGAGATGTGCTCGGCTTCGCGATAGTCGGCCAGCCAGCCGCCATCCGTAACGTGCTTGTACACGCGCGAGGCATCGAGGCCGATTGTGTTGTAGACGCCGCCGCTGCTGTCGCTGATCGCAACGACCGTGAATCCCGCCTCGGCGAAGAGGTGCAAGGCATTCAGCCCGACGTTACCGGCGCCTTGAATGGCGACGGTTCCCGACTCCGGACGACCGAGCCGCTCCAACATGGCCTGGGTTGCCACCAGCAGGCCCCTGGACGTGGCCCGTTCGCGGCCTTCCGATCCGCCGATGGCTACCGGCTTGCCCGTGACCACGGCGGGAACCGAGTAGCCCACGTGCATGGAATAGGTGTCCATGATCCAGGCCATCACCTGCATGTTGGTGCCCATGTCGGGGGCGGGAATGTCGCTGTCCGGCCCCATCAGCGGAATGATCTCCGTGGCGTAGCGGCGGGTGAGGTTCTCAAGTTCGTGGCGGCTCAGCGTGCGCGGATCCACGGTTACGCCGCCCTTGGCGCCGCCGTAGGGCAGGTTCATCACGGCGCACTTCCAGGTCATCCACATGGCCAGGGCGCGCACCTCGTCCAGGTCGGCGCTGGGGTGGTACCGGATGCCCCCCTTGGCCGGGCCGCGCGTCACGTTGTGCTGAACGCGGTAACCGGTAAAGCACGTAATCGAATCGTCGTCCATTTCCACCGGGAAGTTCACGGTCAGCTCGCGCTTGGGGCAGCGCAGGACCTCGCGCAGGTTCGGATCCAGATTGATCTGGTCGGCCGCCTGGTCGAATTGCGCAAGGGCGGCGGCGTAGGGTCCGCTCTTTGGCGCTTCTCCTGGACTCATCTCGCGCGCTCCGCCTGGTCGGCGATGTCGAATACCGGTCACAAATGCTGCTGATCAATCCTAGTCCCCAGGACCGCACCGCCACAGCCGGCCGGCGCGAATGCTAGGCGGAGTCCAGTTCGCTGCGGATCAACTCGCTGACCGCGCCCGGGTTGGCTTTGCCGCGGGTGATGCGCATGACTTGGCCCATCAGGAACTGCAGGGCCCGGCCTTTGCCGTCGCGGTAGTCCTGCACGGCCTGGGGGTTTTCCTGGATGACCTGGCGGGCGATGGCCAGGAGCTCGTCCTGGCCGCTGATCTGGGGGCCGCGGGCCTGGACGATTTCTTCGGCTGACTTGCCGGAGGCGAACATTTCGTCGAGGACTTCGCCCGCCATAGTGCTGCTGACCGATCCCTTGGCTCGCAGGGTGAGAAGGCTGGCGATCTCTGCCGGGGGGATCGGGATGGCTGCGCCCTTGTTGGGCTGGGCGTTCAGGGCGCGGCGGAACTCGTGGACTATCCAGGTCACGGCCTCACTGGCGGAGGCGCCTGCTTCAATGACCGCGAGCGTGTAGTCCGTGAGCGGGCGGTCCTGGACGAGTTCGGCCACGTCGGCTTCGGGGGCGCCTTGCTGGATCAGGTCGGCGGCGACCTGGTCGGGCATGCGGGGGAGGGCGGTGCGCAGGGCGTCGACGCGCCGGCGCGTGATGTGGAGCGGGGGCAGGTCGGGTTCGGGGAAGTAGCGGTAGTCGTGGGCATACTCCTTGGTGCGCTGGGAGCGGGTTGCGCCTGAGGTTTCGTCCCAGCCGCGGGTTTCCTGTTCGATGGCTTGGCCGCGCTCGCGCCGGCCGGTCTGGCGTTCGATTTCGAAGGCCAGGGCGCGGCCGAGGGCGCGGAATGAGTTCATGTTCTTGACTTCGACCTTGACGTCGCCAATCGGCTCGCCCTCGGGCCAGACGGAGATGTTGGCGTCGATGCGCAGCGCGCCGTCTTCCATGTTGGCGGTGGATACGCCGATCCAGCGGAGCAACGCGCGCAGTTTCTCGCCATAGGCCATGGCCTCGGCAGGCGTCTGAATGTCGGGCTCGCTGACGATTTCCATCAGCGGCGCGCCGGAACGGTTGACGTCGATCAGGCTGGCCGGCGAGCCGTCGGCGGCGGTGACGTGGGTCAGGCGGGCGGTGTCTTCCTCCAGGTGGACGCGAGTTATGCCAATGCGGGTCGTCGCGCCGTCCACCTCGACATCGAAGTGGCCGTCGATACAGAGCGGCAGGTCGTACTGGGAAATCTGGTACCACTTCATCAGGTCGGGGTAGGCGTAGTTCTTGCGGTCGAATTTGGCGTATTCGGGGATCTCGCAGTTGAGCGCCAAACCGGTGCGAATGGTGTGATCCACGGCCTCGCGGTTGATGACCGGCAGGACGCCGGGCATGCCAAGGCAGACGGGGCATACGTGGGTGTTGGGCCGGGCGTTGGCGTAGTCGGCGGCACAGCCGCAGAACATCTTGCTTTGCGTGCGGAGTTGGACGTGGGTTTCTAGCCCGATGACCACGCGGTAGGCGGTGGCGGTGGTCATACGTCGATGGCCTTGAGGGGTGCGGCCAGGTCGCCGCGGGCGCGTTCGTAGGCGCGGGCGGCCTGGAGGAGGCGGGACTCGGCGAAGGGGGGCGCGATGAGCTGGAGCCCCACGGGAAGTCCGTCCACGAACCCGCAGGGAATGCTCATGCAGGGAAGGCCGGCCAGGGAGGCGGGCAGGGTCATGATGTCGGACTGGTACATGGCCACGGGGTCGTCCAACTTGGCGCCCAGGTCGAACGCGGGCGTGGGAACGACCGGGGCCGCGATGACGTCGACGTCCTCGAACGCGGCCTCAAAGTCCGACTTGATGAGCGTGCGGACTTTCTGGGCGCGGACGTAGTAGGCGTCGTAGTAGCCGGAGGAGAGCGCGAAGGTGCCGATCATGATGCGGCGCTTGACCTCCGAGCCGAAGCCCCGGCCGCGGATGCGGGCCATCATCTCGTCGACGTCGGTGGCCTGCGGATCGGAGAGGCCGTACTTGACGCCGTTGTAACGGGCGAGGTTGGCGCTGGCCTCTGAGGGGGCGATGACGTAGTAGGTCGGCAGGGCGTACTCGGTGTGGGGCAGCGAAATCTCCTGCTGGGCTGCTCCAGCGCCGAGTAGAGCGTCGATGGCTGAGCGGACAGAGTCTCCGACCTGCGGATCGAGGCCTTCGCCGAAGTATTCAGGGGCCACGCCGATGCGCAGCCCGCTGATGTCCCGGTCCAGTTCGCCGGCGTAGTCGGGCACCGGCTCCTCAGCCGAGGTGGAATCGCGCGGATCGTGGCCGGCCAGGGCGCCCAGCAGCAGCGCGGCGTCGGTGACGTCCTTTGTCAGCACACCGATCTGGTCCAGCGACGACGCGAAGGCAATCAGCCCGAAGCGCGAGATGCGGCCGTAGGTGGGCTTGAGCCCCACACAGCCGCAGAGGGCGGCCGGCTGGCGGACCGAGCCGCCGGTGTCCGATCCCAGGGCGGCCAGGCACTCGTCGGCGGCCACGGCGGCCGCGGAGCCGCCACTGGAGCCGCCGGGCACCTTGTCCAGGTGCCAGGGGTTGCGCACCGGCTTGTAGCCGGAGTGCTCGTTGGATGAGCCCATGGCGAACTCGTCCATGTTGGTTTTGCCGAGCGTCACCGCGCCGGCGTTCTTCAAATGGGTTACGGCGGTGGCGTCGTAGGGCGGGATGAAGCCTTCGAGAATGCGGGAGGCGCAGGTCGTTTGCACGCCGGCGGTGCTGAGCACGTCCTTGAGGGCGATAGGCAGGCCCAGCAGCGGGCCATCATCGCCCGTGGCGCGGCGCGCATCAGCGTTGGCTGCCTGCTCCAGGGCCAGGCCAGGGGTGACGGTGAGATAGGCGCCCGTACGGCCGTCGACCGATTCGATGCGGTCGAGCAGGGACCGGGTGAGTTCGACCGAAGTGAATTGCGCGTCCCGCAGACCTTGCGCGGCCGCGTGCAGCGTCAGCCGATACAGCTCATCGGCCACCGGTCAGGACTCGTCCAGCACGGGGGGAACGCGAATCTGGCCGTCCTCAACACGCGGAGCGTTGTCGAGCACGGCGTCGAGCGGCAGCGAGTCGGCGACCACGTCATCGCGCTCGACGTTGCCCAGCGGGATGACCTGGGCGGTGGGGGGAATGTGCTCGGTGTCCAGCGTGTTGAGCGCCTCGAACGCCTGCAGGATTTGCCCCAGCTCGCCGCGCAGCCGCTCGCGCTCATCGTCGGACAGCTCGAGCCGCGCGAGTTCGGCGGCATGGTCGACTTGCGAACGGTCAATGGACACAGCGCTGCTCGGGAGATAGCGAACCGGCGGCGATTATAGGAGCGGTGGCCGAACGCTCAGGACCGCCGCGGCGGACGGCGTGGCTGCCTAGGCCTAGTAGTCGAACTTTGCTTCCCAGTCGCCGACGCCGTCGCGGAGCAGGTCGAAGAGGTGCCAGACGCTGCAATAGGCGTCGCCGGGACCGAGGAAGTCGGAGGCGACGCGCACGATGGCGCCGTCGGGATTCTTGTGGAAGGCGGAGACACCGGGCATGGCGTTGGAGCCGTAGTGCTCGTCCTCGGACTCGAAGCCCATGTCCTTGAACAGAGTGGAGCCCTGGGCGGAGTACATCCGGAAGCGCCAGCCGCGGTTTCTCCGAAACTCCTGCTGGGTTTCGACGCTGTCAGGCGAGACCACCACGAAGGCCGAGCGGTCCTCAAGGTGATGGAGCACGCCATTGAAGCCGTCCGCCCACATGGTGCAGTAGGGGCAGCCGGTGCCCATGTTGTGGATCAGGATCAGGTCGGGCTTGTCGCCGAACAACTCGGACAGCCTGACCGCCCCATCAGGCCCGTGGAGCCGGTAGTCCTGCACGGGCTCCGAGGGCACCCGGCGACGCACGTCCTTGAGTCGCTGCTGCGCCTTCTCCAGATCGGCCCAGGCCGCGGCAAGTTCTTCCTGCAGATCGGTCGGAACGGTCACCGTTCTTCCCTTCAGCGTGCCCCTGTGCGGGCGGTCATTTCAGCTTCATCAATTGTAGGAGCGCGGCCGTGCCTGGCCGTTGGCAGTCAGGGCACGGCATCGACCCCAAGCTGCGAAGGCGCGAATTGCCGGCAATCGGGCGTAGGATCACTGCGTTGTCGTCGAGGTGAATCGCAATGGTGATGACAGGCGAACCGGACCTCATAGCCGACGCGCCGATCGCAGTGCAACAGGCGCGCCGCCTGTTCACCAGCGCCACGCCGCACGCCCACTACTCGGCCAGCCTGGCGCAGCTTTCGAGCGGGCGGCTGGTGATGGTGTTCAGCTGGGCGCCGGGCGTTCAGCGTCGCAACAACAGCGTGATGTTGACGTCGCGATCGGACGACGAGGGAGCGACCTGGACGACGCCCGAGGCCATCTATGCGAAGCCCGGGTGGGACTGCATGCACCTGGGCGGTCTGATGCGATTCTCGGACGAGCGGCTGCTGCTGGGACTTGGGCGCATCCAGATGGATGCCAGCCTGCCGGGCGACGAGCCGTGCACGGGGTGGTATCTCTCCACGACCTGTTCGGCGGACGGGGGTGAGAGCTGGGGGCCGGAGAGTCCCGAGGTGCGACTGTTTCCCGAATGGTCGGAGCTCTATGGCGCCAGCAATCCCCACTTGCTGGACGACGGCCGTCACATGCTGGCGGTCATCGGGACGACGGGGCGCGACAGCGGCTGGCAGGCGGGGGTCTGCTTTACCGACGACGAGGGCGAGAGCTTCTCAGCGCCGGTGATCGTGGCGTCGCACCCGACGCTGGGGTTTGGGGACATGGACATTACGCGGCTGGCGGACGGGCGGTACATGGCGGTGGCGCGGGTGTTCGACGATCATCCCAGCGTGATCGCATATTCGGACGACGACGGGGCAAGCTGGACCGAACCGCGGCCGGTGGAATTCTGGGGCGCCAACATCAAGCTGCAGCGCCTGCGGTCCGGGGCGCTGCTGTGCGCCTATCGCGACGAGGCGGGGAATCGCTCGGGCGTTGGGTGCAGCGTGAGCGAGGACAACGGCGCGACCTGGCGACGCATCGGCTGGCTGGCCAGCCCCAGCGACGGCCCGCCGCCGGCAGCCGGTGATGTGCGCTGCGGCTACCCGGACATGGCGGTGCTGCGAAACGGGCGCCTGGGCTGCGTGCTGGCGCCTTCGGCAGACGCCGACGGGATCATCGACCTGCGCTGGCTGGACCTGCTCGACCGGACGTAAACCGGCGCTCAGTACTGGTGGACCCAGCCGCCGTCCACCGGGATGACGGCGCCGGTGATGTAGGCGGCGGCGTCGGACGCGAGGAACCGGGCGACGCCGGCAATCTCCTCCACCCGGCCGTTGCGACCCAGGGCCACCCGATCAGCCAGGTTGTGCGTCCACCAGGCCTCGCTCGTATAACCCGCTGTCATGTCGGTTTCGATCACGCCGGGGGCTATTGCGACCACGCGGATGCCGTCCTTGCCCCACTCCCTGGCCAGACCCACCGTGTAGGACGACAGGGCGGCCTTGAGCGGGCCGTAGGGCTCGGCGCCACCAAGCTTTGCCGAGACTGACGAGACATTGATGACTACCGGGGCGTTGGACTCAAGCAGATACGGCCGTGCGGCCTGGATGATCAGCACCGGGGCGCGGAGGTTTGCGTGTAACAGGCGGCGGTAGGCGTTCAGGGTTAGTCCGTCGTGGCCGCCGTCGCCCGCATTGTTGACGACGATGTCGAGGCCGCCCAGGGCCTGAGCGGCGCGCTCGACCAGTCGGGTCGGAGCTTCGGCGTCCCCCAGATCCGCGCCGAACACGTGGACTTCAGCGCCGTGTTCACTGACGTTGTTGGCGACTTTCTCCAGGTTGGCGGTCGTACGGCCGGCCAAGGCCAGGCGGGCGCCGGCAAGGGCGTAGGCTTCGGCGATCGCGCGCCCGATGCCGCGGCTGGCACCGGTAATCAGGGCGCGGCGGCCGTCCAGCCGGAAGGGATCGGGGGCGGTCATCGTCGCGCGAAGAAGTCGCGACCGCCGTCGATGGCGATGGTCGTCCCGGTCACGAAGCCGGCGGCGGGCGAGGCCAGGTAGACGACGGCCGCGGCAATCTCGGCCGGGTCGGCAACGCGTCCCTGCGCCGTGTGATGCAGCAGGGTGTTCATCTCGTCCGGGTTGGCACGCACGCGGGCGCCCATGTCGGTGTAGACCTGTCCGGGGGCCAGCGCCACGACGCGGATGCCGTCGTTGGCGAACTCGCGGCTGAACCCGCGAGTCAGCGAATGCACCGCTTCCTTGCTTGCCCCGTAGAGGCCCGTGCCCTTGGTTCCGGCGATGGATCCGATGTTGACGATCACCCCACTACCGGCCGCAGCCAAGTGGGGACGGGCCGCCTGGCAGCCGAAGAGCACGGCGCCGAGATTGACGTCGAACATGCGGTCGAACTCGGCCGGGTCGTGGATTTTGAATCCGGCGCGATAGGTGACGCCGGCGTTGTTGACCAGGATGTCCAGCCCGCCCAGCGCGGCGGCGGCGGCGTCGATAGCGGGTCCAATGGCTTCCAGGTTGCTCACGTCCAGCGGAACGACGCAGGCTCGGCGGCTCTGGGACTCGATCTCGCCCGCTAGTTCCCGCAGCCGGGCTTCGTCCCGCGCGGCCAGCGCCATATCCGCCCCGGCCTCGGCCAGGGCGAGGGCAATGGCCCGGCCAATGCCGCGGCTGGCGCCGGTCACAAACGCCCGGCGGCCGTCGAGGCGGAATCGTTCGAGGACGGTCATTGGTCTAAAGGCGGCGGCTGGCGGGCTCAGCGTAGCCGCGAAGGCCGCGCGGCGCGCGCTAGGCCAGTTCCGTCTCCGCGAGACGGCGGATGTCGCCGGCCGTCGGCATCGAAGGCTGCGCGCCTGGTGTGGCGGCGGCCAGGGCCCCGGCCGCCTGGCCCCAGCGCAGGGCGGCCTCGGCGAGTCGTCCAGCCGCTAGGGCCGCCGTAAACACCCCGCAAAATGCGTCGCCGGCTCCCGTCGTATCCACAACGGTCGTGGGAAACGCTGGCTGCGCGTGGGCCCGGCCATCGATTCGCGCGACGAGACCCTGTCCCCCAAGCGTGACGACGCAACCGCGGTTGGTGCGTTCGGCGACGGCCTCCGCCAGTGCCGTCGGCTCTTCGGCGTCTGACTGGCCGCCGGCGAGCTGCGCCGCCTCGATTTCGTTAACCACGGCGATGTCCACCTGGCTGAGATTGACAGCCTCGCCGTCATCTACCGGTGACACGTTCAGCACGCGCAGCCCAGGCGACGCGGCTGCGAAGGCGGCGAGGATGGCCTCGTCCGGTACTTCCCGCTGGCCGATGACGGCAACCGGTTTGAGGTCGGCAACGGCACGTGCCACGGCGTCGGGATCGATTTGGAAGTTCGCCCCTTCCGCCACGGCAATGGAGTTCGAACCGGCCGAGTCCACCGCAATCAGAGCCGTGCCGGTCGCGGACGACTCCACCCTCGCCACATGCGTGGTATTCACCCCATTGGCGGCCATGCCTTGCAGCAAGTCATCGCCGGCCGCATCCGTTCCCACCGCGCCCAACATGCTGACCGAAGCTCCGGCGCGGGCCGCGGCCACCGCCTGGTTGGCGCCCTTGCCACCCGCGTAGCGACCCAGGCGGCCGTGATGGACCGTCTCGCCCGGCTGCGGAATGCGTGGCACGTGGATCACGATGTCCTGATTGATTCCGCCGACAACGGCGATGTGGCTCATTGGCGTCGCTCCTCGCGCCCCAACGCCTCGAGGATGGCCAGTCGGGCGAATTCCGGCAACGCGCGCATGCGCCGCCACCGCCACGGCTGGCGAGCCAGTCGGTACGCCCACTCCAGGCCAGCGCGACGCAAGGGTGCCGGTGCGCGCGGAATCCGGCCGGCCAGGTAGTCCAACGTGCCGCCGACCCCGATGCCAACCATCGGCGTCCGGCCGCGCAGGTTGCGGTCGATCCAGAACTCCTGGGCTGGCGCGCCATAGGCCGCCAGCACAATCTGGGGCCGGAACTCTTCGATCACGGCCTGGGCCTCGGCGTCGCCGTCTGGTCCAGGCTGGCCCACCAGGGTCCTGGGCGGAACAAGCGCCGGGTAGCGTTGTCGCAGCTCGGCCGCCGCCGCCTCCGCCACGCCCGGCGCCGCCCCCGCCAGCAGCATTCGGTAGCCCTGCACCGCCGCCAGCCCCGCCAGGTCATCAACCAGATCGACCCCGGTCACACGCTCCGGGATCGATCGTCGGCGCATCCATGCCGCGGCGACGATGCCCACGCCGTCCGGTACGTTCAGGCGCGTGCCTTCCAGCAGTTCGCCGTAGGCGGGTTCACGACGAGCTCGCATAACGATCTCGGGATTCGCCGTCACGACCTGGGCGCCCTGCCCCGAAGCCAGCCACGCGTCGATCCAGGCCACGGTCAACGCCCGGCTGATGGCGTGAACGCGGACCCCGAGAATCCGCGTCTCCAGTTCGCTGATCAGCGTGTCCGTTGCGTTGATCGTTGCCGTGTTCCCGCAGATGGCGCCCGGATTCCAATGTTGACATAACGAAGGGCGTCCACGACGCCGCTAGTCCAGCATTGCCAGTACGGCGTCGCGAACTCGCTGCGGCGTCAGCCACTGCATGCACAGGGCGTCACCAAAACGGCACTCCGCCGGCCGGTCAAAGCTGTAGCAGGGTCCGCACGGCAGGTCCACGCGCAGGGCGTGTGCTGCCGGGTCGCCGGGCCCGTGGACTGAAGTGTCGGTGGGTCCGTGGAGCATGACCACCCGCCGACCGCACGCTCGCGCCAGATGCCCGGGCCCGCTGTCTGTCGAGACGACGACGTCCGCGCCCGCCAGAACGCCAATCAACTCGTCAATCGACGTGGCGCCCGTCAGGTCATGGATTGGCGCGGTTTCCGCAATGCGATTCGCCGTTGGTCGCGCGTCATCCTGACCAACCACGGCCAGGGCGCCCACGTGAGGCGCCAGCGCCTTGGAGAGCGATGCCCAATGCGCCGCCGGCCAGCGCTTTGCGTCTCCGTGGGCCGCACCCGGGTGCAGCACCACCAGTGGTCGTTGCAGCCCCGCCACCAGGTGCGAGGTGTCGTGCGCGGCGATGGCCTGCCAGTCCGGTCCAGCGCCTCCAATCAGCCGGGTCGCAAGCTCGGCCTCGTGCGGCCCGCCGTTCCGGCGTCGACCCGGCAACGCCTCGTCAAAGCTCCAGGCTGGCGCTTCCGCGCGGTAGCCCACGCGCCACCGCGCCCCGCTGAACGCAACCGTTGATCCCGCGATTGGTCCATACACGCTGATGGCTACGTCAAACCGCCGGGCCCGAGCGCCAGACACGACACGCGCGGCGCCAGCCCACGCCCGTGGATCGAGCACCGCGGGCCAGTGCGTGACGGCGCCGCCGTCGAACGGGATCACTTCGTCAACAGCCGGGCAGCGACGCACGATCGCCTGCCAGGCCGGTGGCGCCATAAACGCCACGTGGGCCCCCGGCCACCGGGTGCGCGCGGCAACGGCCGCCGAGAGCGCGTTCACCACATCGCCCATCAGGTCGAATCGCACGATCAGCACCGATTTCGGGTCGGTCGGCGGACTTCGCCGTCCGCCGATTAGCCGCCGCAGCCCGAATCCCAGGCTCAGGCAGAGCCAGAGGCCCCGTCCCAGCCAGGCTCGAACGTGCTGCTTCATCGATTTGTTTTACCCAGCGGACGGTCGGGCCAGGGCCAGATTGCGTCGAAGCGCCGCACAAACGTCGATCGACGCAACCTGACTCGCGCCGCGCCGTCCGGTGCCGTGGCCGCAAGCCGGTCAATCTTCTGACGCGCTTCGTCAAGAAGCTGCTCAAATTGACGTCGCTGCCGCTGATGCACGGCCCCCGCGTTCACGAACGCCTCTTTGAAGTCCGCCGCGCGTCCGGCCACCAACGCATGGCGCAGCCCGCGCATGCGGCGCTCGTGGCGAGCCAACTGGCCCCGTAGCTCGTCCAGGGCTTCCTCCACCTCCCCCGCCAGCGCGATCCACGGCGGCGACACATTCGCGTCGCGCATTACTCGGAACGCCAACCGAAGGTCGGCCGGAACGTTGGGATCGTCCGGCGTCAGCGACAGGGGCTTTCCGCGCCCTGTCGTGCGCTCGAAGAGGCCGTCGGCGGCGGCCTCGTCCAGTTGGCGGCGAGCGCGACGGTCGGAAGGGGTATCCACGGTCAGGCGGCGGACTCTATCGGCGGGTCGATCTCGACCGGCACCCCGGCGGCGGCTCGCACGTCGGCGGCGATCGACAGACTGCCGAGAGCCAGCACGGCCTCGCCGTGTCGCGCTGCGTCGCGTGCCGCCGCTAGTGCCGTCGACGCGTCGGGCGCCGCCGAGGCGTTCGGCAAACCACTGAGCTGGGCCAGGGCGTCGGCCGCCGCCAGCCCGCGCGGGTGCCGGGGTTCAATCACGATCAGTTGCGTCGCATACGGGCGCAGCGCTTCAGCCATTCGTCGCACGGGCTTGTCGCGAAGGGCCCCAAAGATCACCGGCCCGCGCGGCAGTCGAAACTCGTGGCGCAGGGTGCCAACGACCACTTCCACGGCTTCCGCAGTGTGCGCCCCATCGACGACGACCGCAGGTTCGCGACCAACCAACTCCAGTCGTCCAGGCCAGCGTACGGCCCCGAATCCAGCGCGGATGGCGTTCCGCGGAATGGCAATGTCCCTGTCGCCGAGCACCCTGCAGATGGCATAGGCCAACCCGGCATTGCGGGCTTGGTGGGGTCCTGCCAGGCCCAACGGCAGCGCGTCGCCGGAATGCGGATCTCGGGCCACGGCGGTGGCGCGGCCGCTGCGCCACGAACGGGCGCCTTCGATTGCGAGCGCCGGCGCCAGGTGGACCTCAGCCCCGAGTGCCTCTGCCACGCTGCGAATCGCCATCACCACCTCCGTGGGTTGATCGCTGACCAGCATCGGTACGCCCGGCTTGGCGATTGCGGCTTTTTCCCTGGCGATTTCGGGCAGCGTGTCGCCCAATAGTCGCGTGTGCTCGCGCACGATGGTGGTGACCGCCGTGACATCAGGTATCACCACGTTCGTGGCGTCCAGCCGCCCGCCCAGACCGACTTCCAGAATTGCCAGATCCACGCGTTCCATTCGAAACCAGGCCAGCGCCATCGCCGTGCTGATTTCGAACGTGGTCGGGCTGCCAAGTGTTGCGAAGCTGCTTCGGGCCACCGCTCCCCGCATCCGCTTGACGATCCGCGCAAACGAATCTGGGTCGATCGGCGTTCCGTCAACCTGGAAGCGCTCGCGAAAACTGTGCAGGTGCGGCTGGGTGTAAAGACCGGCGCGCAGGCCGGCGGCCTCGGCTGCCGACGCAACCAGCGCACAGACGCTGCCCTTGCCCTTGCTTCCGGCCACGTGCGCGATACGCAGGTCCTCGTGCGGGTTCCCAAGCTCTGCCAGCAGACGCCGGGTTCGCGTCAGTCCGCGTTCGAACGGCGGACCGCCCCCCAGCCCCGTATCTCGCTCGAAGTCGGCGTAGCCGTAGAGCCAAGCCAGCGCGTCAACATATGCGTCGGACATCCGCCGATTATTGCGGAGCCGACAGTGTTGCCGCCGGGTATCGAAGCTCAACGCCGCCACGGCCCACCTGGGCGCCGAGCGCGCTCACCGTGGCGCCGGCGCCGGGAATCGTTAACTCGGGCGCGAGATCTACCAGTGGCGCCAGTACAAAGCCGCGCTGGGCAAACGCCCGGTGCGGGACGTGTAGGCGGGGCGTGGCAATCACCAGGTCTCCGAACGCAATGATGTCCAAGTCCAATTGTCGCGGACCCAGCCTCGGGCCGGGCCGACGGCCGGCGGCAAACTCCAGCGACTTGGCCCAAAAGAACAGGCGCTGTGGGCCTTCGGTCGTTTCGCCGCGCACCGCCGCGTTTAGAAACGGCGGCTGCGTTAGCACCCCTACCGGGCTCGTCTCGTAGACGTGCGAGACCTCAACGTGTCTGAGCACCGTCCGCAGGCCATCCACGGCCTGGCGAAGATGCGCCAGCCGGTCGCCGACGTTCGAGCCAAGCCCGATCAGCACGTCCGTCACCCGATTACCCCAAATGGCTGCTTCAATATCACGCGATTCTCCCGCGCCTCCGAGTGCTGATCGACTGGTGACTGGTTAGGCTCACCCGCTTGCGGAACAACGTACGATTTGGTCCGTTCTCCTGACATGGCGACCGTAGCTTGATGCGTCACGCGTTCGACCTGGGCACGCGCGTCCCTGGTCCCGGATTCCCGCGGCGACAAACGTGACCGCCCTCGTGCGCACGAGGGCGCGCCTCGGTTGGCGCCCTGCGCTTGGCGCCGCAGGATTGGCGACTGGCGCCCTGCTGATCATGCTGCCCGTGGCGTTGGCCGTGCATCAGGTGTTCTGGGTCCGCGCGCTACCGCTGGCCGCGGCAGCGCTCCTGGCCGCAGCCGCCGTGGTGGCGCTGCAGGTCCGGCGGGCTTGCGTTCGCCGCCTGGAAGTTGCCTTGGCGGCGGCGGCGCTGACATTAGGCATCACCGGCCTGCTGGTTCAAGTCGGGCTGCTGGTCGTGGCTGCCTGCGTTCTGCTGATCGCTCCGGTTTCCGTAGGAGCCATCCTGTGGCGTGCGCAAGCTGTGCCAATGGTCGGCTACGGCCGGGTACGCCTTCGGCGCCTTAGGCTTGGTCGCGCTCCCTGGCCCGCTCCGCTCGGATTCGCGGCGATGTGTGCCGCCGTGGTGGCCCTGGCCCTGGCCGCTGTAATTGCCGGACCGCTGCCCACGCTCGCGCTGGCGGGGTTGCTCCTCGTGGCTGTTGGGTCGGCAATGGCCCGCCTCGTCGTGCCGGCGCTCGACACGCGTGCGGTGGCGGCCGTCCTGATCGCGCTGGCCATTGCCGCCGTTCCGTTTCGTGGACTTACCGAGGTTCAGGTTAGCGGCGTGGCGTTTGGCGCCACCGATGGCCTGCTGCTTGGGGCCTTGGTGGTCTGGACATTCGGGCAGGGCGCCCGAGCCCGTGCGTCCATTCCGACGTACATGCTTGGACTTCTGACATTCGCGGGCTGGCTCATGGTCACGGCCCTCGTGGCCGTGAATCCGGCGCTGGTTCTCAAGGAAGCCCTGAAGTGGCTCCAGATTGCCGTGGCATTGATCATCCTTGCCGACCTGATGCGCGAGTCGTCGGGCCGCCGAATCGTGGCCTGGACGGCTGGTACGGCTGTGCTTCTACAAGCCGCTTTGGGACTGGTCCAGACGGCGGCGGCCGTTGGCCCCGTCGGCTTTGTGGTGGGCGGCGTATTGCGCGCCTTCGGGACGTTCGATCAGCCAAACCCGTACGGGGGCTACCTCGGTATTCACTTGCCGCTGATCCTGGCCGCGGCAGTCTATGCGCGCGGGTCGCGGCGGCGCTGGCTGGCCTTGCTGGGAGTTGTGGTCTTGATGGCCGTCGTCGCTAGCCGATCACGGGGCGCCTGGCTTGGCATCGGCGCCAGTTCGCTGATCGTGGTTCTGGCGGCCGGGCGCCAGGCGACGCCGTGGCCGCGGGGCCTCATAGCGCTGGCCGCGGCTGTGGTGCTGGCCATCGCCGTGGCGATGTCCGGCGGTCTGTTTGACCGGGTCCTGCCGCCCGACATTTCACGTACTTTGCAGGGCGAGCATCCCGTGGACGACGTTGTGCGTCACCGGGCGCACGACGACTTCGCCATCGCGCAGCGGGTGGCGCACTGGGCAGCCGGCTGGCGGATGTTCCAGGATCGGCCCGTGCTCGGGGTCGGCGCCGGCAACTTCGACGATGCCTACCGCGCCTATGCCTTGCAACCCTTCGACGAACCGCTTGGTCACGCGCACAATGTCGCGCTGAACTTCGGCGCCGAGGCTGGCCTGCCTGGCATGCTCATGATCGCTGGCCTCGGCGTCTGGGCGTTAGCAATCGCGGTCGCTGCGGTGCGCCGGGCGCGTCACACGGCGTTCGAATGGAGCGCTGTCGGGGCCCTTGGCGCGTTGGTCGGCTTTGCCACCCACAACTTGGTGGACAGTTTGTTCGTGAGCGGCATGGGAATCCTGTTTGCACTGTTCGTGGCGCTGGCCCTGGTTGTCCCGTCGCGGATGTTGAAGGCTGAGCGCTTGAGGGCGGCGTTGTGACCAGCGACGGGTTGGAAGCGGCCGATGTCAACGCGGTCGCCGCCCGCACGGACCTGCGCCGGCGCTTCCTTAGCTCGCGCACGCTGCTCAGCTTTCTCGTCGCCGGCATATTGCTCGCGCTCACCTGGATCCTGGCCGACCTTCGGCTTGAGGACATCGTCTCCCGCATTCGGTCCGCCGATCCGTGGCTGATCGTTCTCGCCTACGCGGTCTTTGCGCTCACCTTCCCGATTCGAACGCTCAGGTGGCGTGTTCTCTTAGCCAACGCTGTGCACCGGGAGGACGTGACCCCGCACTACCGATCCCGTGATCTCGCCCAGATCCTCTATATCTCCTGGTTCGTCAACGGCGTGGTGCCAGCCAAGCTGGGTGACGTTTATCGCGCCTACATGGCACGGGCGAACTACGGCACCTCGCTGACTCGCACGCTGGGAACCATCTTCTCCGAGCGCGTGTTCGATGTGGGCGCCCTGATCATCATGGTCATGGCCTCAGCCGCCTGGATTGCCAGGTCGCCCGAGACCAGCGAGGACGTGGGTCGAATCCTGGCCGTCGCGGCGCTGGCGCTGGCGGTGTTGGGGTTGGGCGTGCTGTTCCTGCTGCTCTTCGGCACCCCGATTTTCGCGCGACTGCCACAGGCCGCTGCCGCAATCTACGAGCGCTTTCACAGCGGTGTTTTCGATAGTTGGACGTGGCGCACGGGACCATTTCTCTGGCTGGCCAGCTTTGCCATCTGGTCACTCGAAATGGTGCGCCTGACCATCGTCATGCGTGCGCTTGGATTGCAGTTGAACCCGGCCGAGATCGTGTTCGTTGGCACCGCGGCATCGTTGCTGCTGGCCGTACCCACGCCCGGTGGCCTTGGTGCGGTCGAGGGCGGGCTGCTGGGCCTGATGCGGCTGATCGGCGTCGGCGGCGGCGTGGCGGGAGCGGTCGCGATCGTTGACCGGGTCATCACCTACTGGTCGGTCATCCTCACGGGTGGCCTGCTGTTCGTATTCACCCGACTCAAGCGCCGCTAGCCGTGCGTGTCGCGATCGACATTACCGCCGCCGCAACGCAGCAGGCGGGCATCGGCCGTTCGGTTCGGGAACTGGTGAGTGCCCTTGTTATCGATCCCGACCGACCAGACCTCACCCTGGTCTACACCCGTCGCGGCCCGTCGCGCGTCGCCGACGCGCTGGCCGTGCACGAGCGCGTTCGTGTGCGCCGCGTCCCGATATCACCGCGCATTGCGCTTGCTGCCTGGTTCAAGGCGCGCGCTCCCGTGCCGGCGGAAGCGATGACAGGGCGGGCAACTGTGTTTCACGGTCCCGACTTCACCCTGCCGCCTTTGCTGGCCGCCCACGGCGTGCTGACCGTCCATGACCTGTCGTACGTCATTCGTCCGCAGGACGCGCATCCGCGCCAGCGTCAGTTCCTGGAAAAGGCCGTGCCGAAGTCGATCGATCGTGCCCGTCTGGTAATCGCGGTGTCGGAGGCCACCAAGCGTGACCTGATGCAGCGCTACGGCGTGCGTCCTCAGCGGATTCGCGTGGTGCCCAACGCGGTGCCCGAGTGGCTGGGCCCGGTCACCGACCAACAGATACTGTGCGCCGTCCGCCGGCGGCTGGGCCTGCCCCAACGCTTTGTGCTCTCCGTCGGGACCATCCAGCCGCGCAAGAACATCGAGGGCCTCGCGCGGGCCGTGGCGTCAGCGTCGGGGGCCGGGAGGCGTCCGGCGCTCGAACACGTCCATGTGGGCGGCGAGGGCTGGCTGTGCGACCGCGTCTATGCTGCGATCGAGCGGGCCGGTGACCGGGTGCGATTTGTCGGACGCGTCGACGACGAAACACTGCGCGCCCTGTACACCATGGCCGACGCCTTTGCCTATCCCAGCCACGGCGAAGGCTTTGGCATCCCCATCCTGGAAGCGTTTGCCTGTGGGTGTCCCGTTCTCACGTCAGACACTCCGGCCACCACGGAAGTTGCCGCCGGTGCCGCGCTGGCCGTGGATCCCTCCGACCCGGAGGCCTTGGCGCGGGGTTTGATCGCGTTGATGACGGATGAGCCGCGCCGCAGCGAATTGATCGAACGAGGCCATCGGCGTCGGCACGCCTACTCCTGGCGACAATCCGCCCGGCGCTTGATTCAGGTCTACCAAGAGGCGGCGGCGGGGCCGCCCGTGCCCGAGCCCACCGGCGCGATCCGAGGTGGATAGCTAGAATGCGGCGGAGCCCCCGCGTTGAACCCTGAACACATCCCGACGTACGCCCTGGTGGGTGTGATTGCCTACCTGATCGGCAGTGTCCCGGCGGCGTTGCTTGCCACGGCCATCCTCAAGCGGTCGGATCTGCGCAACACCGGATCCGGGAACCTGGGGATCCAGAACACCTTCTTCCGGGCCGGCAAACTTCCAGCCATCATTGCGCTGCTCTGGAACCTGGCGGCCGCCACCTCGTCCGTGCTGTTGGCGCGAGCGCTGGCGCCCGAGGAACCGGTGGTGGAACTCATTGCCATCACCGCCGTGACCACCGGGAGCATGTGGCAGATATTCGTGCGCTTTCGTGGCAGCCGTGGGACGACGACCATGGGGTTCGCGCTGCTCGTGGCGCAGCCGGCCATCTGGGCGGTCTGCCTGGGCGTTTGGCTGCTGGCCCTGCTGCCGCGTCGCCGCACAACCGACGCCACGCCAACCGTCCACGCGCTGTTGCCGGCCATCTTCGGCCTGTACGCCCTCTTTGGCAGCCCCGAACAGTGGTGGATCTACGCGATTTGGGGCGCAGTTCTCGGGGCGCTGCTTGAACTGAAACGCCGAACCAGCCCCGACGACGCTCTGGCGCTCGGCTTGTATCGACGCTTCGGCGTCAACGTGCGCGAGTAGCCGCGCCGGGTTCGCGCGCTGCGCGTCGCGTTCAACGCCTTCTTTCGGCGCTTTCCACAAACGGGCTCTGGCCAATACCTTGCTTCGCTCATTCAGGCTCTGCGGACAGGGTATCCCGACCTTGCGATCGATGAGCGCAGGCCGCCGCGGACTCTCCGCGGCCCGCTGGGCAAGGTCGCGTGGGAGCAAGCGCTCTGGCCCTTGCAGGCACGCGGCCATCTCGGGCACGTGCCCTACCTTGCCCCGCCCCTGCTCGCGCCAACGGCGGTGGTAACCGTGCATGACCTTATTCCGTTGGCCTTACCGGCCTACGGCGCGGGGCCCGGCCAAGCCCTCTACTTTCGGCTGGTTCGGACGGGCTTGCGTCGAGCGCGCACCTTGATCGCGGACTCGGAGTGGACTCGTCGGGACCTGGCGAGGCTGGCGAACGTGCCATCGGATCGAGTGCAGGTCGTGCCGCTGGGCGTCGACGGGCGCTTTGATCCGAGCGACGCGGCGGGCCGCGCGGCGGCCCGACAACGGCTTGGCCTTCCAGACCGCTTCGGGCTGTTCCTGAGCACCCGTGACCTGCGCAAGAATCTCGGCGTGGTCCTGGCCGCCTGGCCCGCCATTTGGCGCGCTTGCCGCCTGCCGCTGGTAATCGCCGGGCAAGCGCCCCGCCAGGGCAGCCGGGTGTACGTGGACTGGTTCGCCGACCTCCATCCAGACGCCGACTGCTGGCTGCACGTCTTTGGACCAGTGAGTGAGCGCGACAAGCCCGACCTCTATCGCGCCGCGGATGCGTTCGTCTTCCCCTCGCGCTACGAAGGCTTCGGCCTTGATCCCCTCGAAGCCATGGCCAGTGGTGTCCCGGTAATAGCGGCCAACGCGACGTCCCTCCCTGAGGTGGTCGGCGATGCCGGATGTCTCGTGCCGCCGGACGATCCGGCCGCATGGTCCCAGGCGGTTTCCGCGGTGGCCGGCGACGCCGCACAAGCAAACGACATGCGCGAGCGCGGTCTGGAACGGGCAGCCGCCTTCACCTGGGCGCGCACCGCCGAACGCACCTATGCCGTCTACCGGCAGGCCGCCGCATGAGAGTGCTGCTGGCCTCCAAGGCGCTGGTTGTCGGCGGTCATCACGACAAGCTGCGTGCGCTCGGCGCCAAGCCTGATCTTGATCTGGTGGCAGTCGCGCCCGATCGCTGGATCGAGCAGGGTCGGGCCCACATTGCCGAGCGTCCACCGCCGCGCGGCTATGAGATCGTCTACACGCCGCTGGCGCTCAACGGGCGATATCACCTCTTCTGGTTTCGCCGCCTTCGCCAGATCATGCGGTCGTTCCGGCCGGATGTGCTCCACATCGATGAGGAGCCCTACAACCTCGCCACCGCCATTGCCTGTCGGGACGCGGTGCGCTACGGCGTCCGTCCGGTGTTCTTCGCCTGGCAGAACCTGCACCGCCGCTACCCGCCGCCGTTTCGCTGGATCGAGCGATATGTGCTGGAGCGTGCCGACGCCATTGCCGGGAGCGAGTCGGCCGCCGAGGTGCTCCACCGCAAGGGGCATCGGCGCTGCATCGAGATCATCCCGCAGTTCGGTGTGGATCCACAGGTCTTTGCACCGTGCCCGCAACCGCGAGAGCCCGATCGGTTCGTGGTTGGCTTCGCCGGACGACTCATCGCGGCCAAGGGGGTCGACGTCTTGATCCGCGCTGTCGGTTCAATTGGAGGCGATGTGACGCTTCGCATCGCTGGAACTGGTCCATCGGAGCCTGACCTGCGTCGCATGTCTGCGGCGATGTCCGGCGTCGTGTTCGAAGGCGCCATTCCAAGCGCCGACATGCCGGCCTTCTACAACAGTCTCGACGTGTTTGTATTGCCGACCGTGGGGCGACGCGGCTGGACGGAGCAGTTTGGTCGGGCCGCGATTGAAGCCATGGCATGCGGTGTGCCCGTGATCGTGTCGACTGCGGGTGAATTACCGCACGTCGTTGACCGGGCTGGCCTGATCGTACCGAGTTCCGACGCGCACGCACTGGCTGACGTGCTGAACGCCCTGCGCGATGATTCGAAGCACCGCGAGCAACTGGCCAGGGCGGGACGAGAGCACGTCCTGGAGCGCTACACAACCCAGACTGTCGCCGACGCGACGGCCGCCTTCTACCGTCAGATCGCCGGCAGGGCGGGCCAGGCCGCCTAGGCCGATCAGCCGCTGACGATGTCCCCTTCGACCGGATCGGCGCGGATGCCCTGCGCCTCGACCCACTCGATGGCGGCTTTGATCTCGGAGCGGTCGCCTTCCAACATCAACTGCACCCAGCCGATGCCGGCGTCGATATCCGCTCGCCGCACGTTGAACTTCAGATGGAAGCGCCGGGCTATCTCGTACAGGATCGGCTCCTGGATGCGGTCCGACGGATAGGTGAGCTGGATGCGAATCCTGGCCGGGCCGTGGTCAACCACTCGTCCGGTCGTGCCGTGCACCTCGTCGTTGATCTCCACTGGCGCCCGGCGCTCGGCCGACTCACGCAATGCGTCTAGCACACGTAGCGTGCGAACCGCGTCGTGCCCGTCCACGCTGGGCGCGCGCCCGATATGCACGGCAGCCGCGAACTCGGCCATCTCGGCGTCGTACATCGGCTGCAGGGGGTCCGACCGTACGAACTCAACGGTTGGCAGGCGGAACTCGTGGGCGCCGGAACTCTCGATGTCGATCTGGCCGCTCATCCAGTCCGACCGGATCCGACCCCGGTCGCCGGTGATTTCGAGATGGTCGTACGGGATGCCGGCGGCCTGGCTGAGGCTAATCGTGGCGCTGACGCCATCGGCAAATTCGACAACTCCGGAGATCGACTCGTCGCTGCCGGTGTCGTCCCGGAACGTCATGTGCGCATAGGCGCGAACAACCGGTTGACGGTGCAGCCATAGCAACTGGTCAACGAGGTGAGAGCCAAGAAACAGCAGCTGCCCCCCGCCGCGGGCTGGATCGGCCAGCCAGCCGGGAAGCGGCGGGCCGCCCTTGGCGGCGGCCAGCGTGCGAATGTTGCCGACCACGCCGCGCCGGACCAGGTCGCGGGTGCGGGTGCGCACTTCGTTGAATCGCAGACAGTAGGCGGGCATGAACGTCAGCCCGCGGGTGCTGGCGGTCTCGACGGCTCCGGCCACTTCGGTCGCATTCAGCCCCGCCGGCTTCTCCACCAACACGTGCAGGCCGGATTCAAGGCAGGCGTTCGTGATGGGCGCCAGGTCGTCGTGCGGCACGGCGATCACCGCCGCGTCGGCATAGTCGTCGGCGGTGAGCGACTCGACGCTGGTCAGGACTTCGGCCACGGTATGCGCGGCCCTGCGAGCGGCCGCGGCGTCGACATCGACACAGGCGCTCAAGGCGACGCCTTCGGTGGACCAGACTGCGGATGCCAGGCGCGTACCGCCGTGAGCGCCACACCCGATCAGCGCGATACGAAGATCAGTAGACATTGAAGGGCGGTGCGACGGTGCGAGGTCGCCGCATTCTAGGCGACGCTAGAAGTCGCGGCGTTCAAACGTCCGCACGGCGATCCCCAGCGTCAGCGCCAGGTGCGCCGCGGCGATCAGCAGCATCCAACCCGACGGCGGGTTACTGGCGCCAAACGGTCCCGCGCTCAACTCGCCCGCGAAACCGCCGGTCGCCAGCTGCGCGCTGGCCATGTCCCAAATCGCTCGAGTTGGAACGACGACGCTGCTGAAGATGCCGATGTTGAACATCACCGCGCTCTCCAGCACGTCCCCGATCTGCTCGATCACGCCGCCGATCAGCGCCGTGGCAAACAGCGTGAACACGATCACGCCGTTGGGCAGCGGGCTCAGACGCGAGCTGCCCGCCAGCGCCAGGCCGATCAGCAACATCGAGGCGAGCAACATCAGGAGCGGACCTGACCAGCTGCCGCCGACGAATTCGCCCGTGATCACGGCTACGATCAGGATCATGGCGCTGGCCGATACCCCGACAAAAACCGCCAGCATCAGCGTGAAGCCGACGAACTTGCCCAGCACGATTTCGCTGCGTCGAACCGGGCGCGCCGCGATGGCGTGGAGCGTGCCCTGGTCGACTTCACCCGACAGGGCGCCCACCGAAAGAAATATGGCCAGGACGGACGCGATGAAATTCAGGCTCCACAGGCCGCCCACCAGCATCAAGCCCACGACAGCCTCGGTCAGCCCGGGTGGTCCCTGCGGATTGTTCTGTAGGTCCCGATACCCAAACCAGACTCCGACGCCGTAGAGCACCAGGTACCCGAGCGTCAGCAGCGCCGCCGCCAGTACAACCCGCCGGCGCAGCGCCTCGCGGAGCGTGAAGAACGCGATCAGGTGCGCGCTCACACGTCCCCCCGCTCGGCCACCCGCACGAATAGATCCTCCAGCGAGTCGCCGACCTGCCGGACGTCGTAGAGCGGCACGCCGGCTTCGACGATCCTCTGGACAAGAGCCGCGGTTTCGGCATCGTTGGCGACCCGCACCCGCAGGCGCCCGTTCACAGACCGCACCTCCGATTTCCCAAGCGCCTCGCGCACCGCCGCCTCCGCGCCAGCCCCGGCCCTCAGCTCGATCTCCTGCGCGCTTAGTAGCTCGTCAAGCTTCCCCTCGGCCACCACGGCGCCGTGATTGATGATGGCCACCCGGTCGCAGACTTGCTCGACCTCCGACAGCAGGTGCGAGTTCAGAAACACCGTGACGCCTCGTTGGCCGAGTTCCCGGATTCGATCTCGCACGTCGCGACGACCGATCGGGTCCAGCGCCGAGGTTGGCTCGTCCAGGATTACCAGCCGGGGTTGACCCACCAGTGCCTGCGCCAAGCCAACCCGCTGCATCATCCCCTTCGAAAACGTGGATAGCCGGTCGTTCGCCCGGTCTTTGAGTCCCACCAGGTCCAGCAACTCCTGTATCCGGTCGGCGCGCCGGTCCGCGGCCACACGCCCGAGGCGCGCATGAAAGTGCAGTAATTCGGACGCCGACAGCCAGTCGTGGAACCGAAACGTCTCGGGCAGGTACCCAACCTCGGCCCGCGCCGCTACGTTGCCAACCGGCTGACCAAGGACCTCGATGTCCCCGGCCGACGGGTACGTGAGCCCCAGGATCATCTTGACGATCGTGCTCTTGCCCGCCCCGTTCGGACCCAGGAACCCAAAAACCTCACCGTGCGCAACCTCAAGGCTGACGTCATCAACGGCCAGCGTGTTGCCGTAGCGCTTGGTCACCCCGATCAGGCTGATGGCAGCCGCCTGGCTCACCGCACACCTCGTGCGGTCGCGGCAAGCCGCAGCAGTTCCTCGCCCGACAATGGTCCGGTCAGGACGAGTTGCGATCTTCCCTGCAACCACGTCACGGCCGGATTCCCGCCTGGAAGGTCGGTCAACGTCGGTTTCGTCGGCCTTGCCTCGTCGTCGACCTCCAGACCGAGCGCCAACTGGACCAGGGGTATCTCCAGCACATCGATCTCCCGGCTGAGAATCGGCGGGATGAACGCCTGGGACATCAGCTCGGCCAGCAGTTCCAGGTCACGCGGAGGGAGGCCGCTCACGAGCGGCGCTTCGATCTGGATCAAGGTCAGCTCCTCGGTTTCCGCGTCGTCGGCCGGCCAGGAACTCATCACCAGCGCACCACCGGCCACGGTGACCTGATCCGTCCCCAGGCGACGCGCGAGCCGCCGCGACTGAAAGCCGGGCGCCAGCAACGCGGCCAGGTCGGCGGTATCCACTCCCAGCGTCACCGTGCCAAAGGTCGTCACACTGCGTCTGGGCTCGGCGGCAAAGGCGTCCGGAGGTGCAACCTGGATGACCTGGAAGGGCACGTCGTCGATATCCGTCGGCGTTGCCTCCCCGATCGTCGAGCTGGGTTCAACGCTTATCACCTCAATGGCGTCCGCCAGGGTCGGCGTTGGGGTCACCGGCACGGGTTGCCCCGAGTCGGCGCCGGTTTGAGGGTCGCCCTCGATCTCAAGCGGCGTTACCCGCAGCCAGCCCAAGACCGTGTGCGTGACGTCACGCGCCGGCGCGAATGTGATGAGGAGAACGACCGCCAGCGTGATGGACCCGATAGCGCCCCAGAGGGCGCGCGATCGCAGGACCTCGGTCACGCCGAGGACTCAGGGCCCGAACGGGCGCCGCGAACGGCCAGCAACAAGCCCAGCAACAGCAAAAGCAGTCCCAGGCTGCGGACGGATAGTGCGGTCATGGATATATCGAAGATACTCCCAAACAGACCGCCGTACGCGTTCAGCGGCAGCGACGCCAACGCCAGCCCGGCCCCGCTCACGACCGCCGTCCAGCGGCTGGCCCCTGTCGGCCAGCTCGACGCGAGGCATAGACCCACCAGCGGCAAGAGCCACGCCAGGTAGTGCGGCCACGTAACCCCGCTCACCACCAGGGCGGCCACCACGGCCAGGCTGAACTCCAGCACGAACGCCCGACCCGTACGCGCCTGGCGACCAAGAGCCCGGGCCGTGACCACCAAGGCGGCGAGCACGGCCAGGGCGATCAGAAGTCGAGCAATCGCGATGTCCGGCTGCGGGTCCAGGATGCTCGTTGCAAGTTCCGGTCCCATGAAGACCCGCAAGATCAGCCCCGGCAGTGAGAGGTTGTTGAATAGCGCACTGCCCGCCAGCAGATCGGGCAGCCGAACGGTCAGGTAGTACTGCCAGGCGTCCAGGCCGGCCAGACCCAGGCTGAGCGCGCCAAAGACCGCGACCGTTGTGGCAAGCCCTGCAAGGGCCCGCCGGCGGCCGCGCCAGAGTAGATAGAGCGCCAGCAGCCCGGGCGCGATTTTCAGCATGGCCGCAATGCCAATGCAGGCGCCGCCCCACAGGTCGTCGCCGTTACGCAGCCGGTACGCGGACGCCGCCAACGCCAGCCCAATGATCAGGTCAACCTGACCCAGACGGAACGCCAGCGGAAACGGGTCGAGCAGCGCCACAACGCCAAGAACCAGGCCCAGCCACACCATCGGCGGCAGGGCCGGCCGCACCAGTCGCCAGGTCAGCGCCGCGGTCGCCAGCAGCGCCAGGTGGTTCGCCGCCAGGAAGACCAGCCGCGCGGCTGCCAGCGGCATGGCCGAATAGGGCGCGAAGTAGAGCATGGCCGTCGGCGGATTGGTCACCATGGCCCAAAGGCGCGTGCCGACGTACGGAATCGCCTCACGACCGGCGATCTGCAAGGCAACCTCATTGTCATAAGGGTTGAGTCCCTCGCGAAGCGCCAGCGCGCCGATGTAATTGACTCGAAGGTCCGACGGCACCTCGATACTCAACACATCGAGGAGGGCTAGTCGCAGGTAGGCCAGTGCGCCCACGGCGGCCACAATCATCAGCCCACCACTCGCCAGCGTGCTGTTCCCCCGACTCGACGTCTGGTCCCGTGGCGACCGCGACCCCTGCTTGCTTGCCGTCGTGCGTGCCGCCAACCAGGGCCAACTCGCCCATAACAGCGTCATGGCGACAAACTTAACGGCCAGCCACTCGGTCACCGAGGGCCGCGCAAACAGCTCGGGCGTTACAAGCCCTACGGCCAGGAGATGGTTCGTCGGCTCGTGCGCGTACTGAAACGCCACGATGATCCAGCCATCCAGCGTGGCCAGCAGTGGAAGGCCCGCTCCACTCCAGTCCGTTCCGTGTCCCGCTCGGTGGCGAAGCCAGCTTGCCCCGGACCACAGCAGGAGAGCGGCGCCCAGGCTTCCCAGGGCCGTCGCTCCCCAGGTCACGCTCGGATCGGTGAAATCGGCTCGTCCAATCGAAGCGCCCGCGATCGCGAGCGCCATGCCGACCAGGCAGGCCCACCCCGCCGCGCCAAGCGCGAGCCGCAGTGGTGGACCTGCGACAGGGTGCCTACGCATGAGCGGCATCCAGGCTTTCGGCGGGCTTCTCACTGGCCACCCGACCCGCAAGCCACAGCCGGCGCGCAAACACCACGCCCAGCGTCAGGAGGGCCAGCGTTCGGGCGACCACCACGATCCAGAGCGCCCACTGGTGATCCGACCAGAGCACGAAGTAAGCCGGGTACTCCAGGAGGGCCAGTACCGAAAGCCCGGTCGCGATCAGGAATCCGCGCCCCCCGGGAAACGCCAGCACCGCAAACGGCAGCAGCCACACCATGAATTGCGGCGACCATCCCCGCAGGTACAGGGCAAAAGCCACCAGCGCCAGCCCGGTTGTCCACACGGTGGCCGCCGGCGTCAGCGGCTGGCGTCGCAAGGCCAGCAGTGCGTAAAGGCCCGCCACGACAACGGCCACGCTCCACCAGGCGGCCGCTGGAAGGTCTGGTGTGTAGTTGAACTCCAGGGCTGTGTCCGGCGACTGTCGATAGCGATGAATCCAGCCGAATCCAAAGTAGCCGTCGGCCAAGGCCCACACCGTTTCCCACGCGGGCCGCAGCAGCATGTTCTGAAACGAGGCCACAAAGAACTCGCGACCCAAGGCCGCCAGCGGCGCCAGCGCTCCAACCACGGCCGCCAGCAGCAGGCCGACCAGTCGTATGCGCGCGCTCCATGACTGTCCCGCCAGCACCGCCGGCAGAGCTGCCACGGGAAACAGCTTCGTCAGCACACCCAGCGCAATGGCCAGAGCCGCCGTATGCCGTCGTTCGCGGATGACCAGGTACACCGCCAGCAACAAGCAGCACGTGGCCATGGACTCGAAGTGCCGGTTCGCGATGTAGATCGGATAGAAGAGCGCCGCATAGGCTGCGGCCGTAACCAGCGCGCGCGGCGCATCCCACACGCGCACGGCAACGGCATGCACGAGCCACAGCACTCCGGCTTCGAACCCGACCATCATCAGGCTGAACAGCACCTGAAAGGCAGCCTCGTCGCCGCCTAGCGGCACGCTCAACAGCTTCAACCCCGAGGCCGTCCACGGAAACACGGGCGGGTACTCAACCCAGAAGTCCAGATACGGCTGCAACCCCTGCAGCGCCAAACGGGCGCGCTGCTCATACGCGCCCACGTCGCTCCCGCGCTCGAACAGCCCGACCGGCCGCCACAGCAGCGCCAGACCCAGCCGCAACAGCACAAACTGGACGAAGATCAGGCCAAATGTCAGCCGGGTGAACCGGCTGCCCAGGAGCCCGGTTGCGGCTTCGCGCAACACACGCACCGGGGTGGGACGAACCCGATCAAGGCTCAGCGGCAGCCAAAGTACCTGGCCTGCGACCCAGATGCCGATGGGCGCCGCCCACAGCCAGCGCAAGTCGTCTGTCTCGACCAGGCGATGATTCACAACATCCGACAGGAATGCCATGACGGTCAGCGTGGCGGGCGCAATCAGCGGCCAATGGGTCCATACCTGAGCCACGAGCACGTCGTCTACTCGACGGCGCGCCACGAAGGCCACCAGCACGACGCCGGCCAGGCTCCATGCCGTTGTAGCCACGAATGTCAACCCGAAATACAGCGCCCAGGGACCGCTGATGCCGCCGATCGTCGTTCGCCCCTCGCGCATCAGCGCGATGAACACGGCTAGCCCCAGGATCAGCAGCAGTGCGACGAACAACGCGGCAATCCCGCGCCATCGCAACGCAGGGAATGCAGGTACCTCTGCGACAGCGGGATCCTTGGCGGATATGCCATCGGCAAGCGTCTTCTTCGTCAAGCTTGGGAACTCAGGCTGGTGCCACGCTTGTCAGCAGCATATCGGCGAGAGCCTTACAGGATGGCAGCCGCGGAACACTGCGATCTCAAATGTGCTGGCCGTTCCGTCGATCTCGACAAGTGTCAGAGTAGAGTCACCGGGACGCGTTTGGGCAGTTTGCGACTGTGGGATCGGAACCCCGAACAACAGAGAGAGAATTCTGAGTCGGGGCGTCTTACTGCCACGATCGCTGATGGTCCTATGGATCGGGAGTGTCCCTGTAGGCTGATTCCTTGATTACTTGGTCACCCGCTGAGAGTAGCGTGTGCCGCCCAAACGGCATTGATCTGCTCAAGGGGCCGGCCGAGTCTCAGCTGGCAAGACCGGGATACTCTCGACAGTTTGCGACTGTTCGCCACCATGGCCATCAGAGTTTCGTAACGTTAGGGTGCTCCGCAGTCCGGCTACGGTTTGGTGTGAGGTTTCCAAGTGCCAGGTGCCAGGTGCGAAGAGGTGTTACGGAATCCTCGTCACGTGACCGCACTGAACCACTACGTCTGTTTCAGCCTCCCTCCCTATGAATGTCAATCTATATCCGAAATACAGGACGTCTTATTGCCAAATTTTACCATCGGCTATTTAAATATTGCTTTTCACTAGCAAGCAAGGCTTCAACCCTTCCAATGTATGTATGACTTCGTTCATTATGACGAGCACGAGCGTAGGTAGTGTCGTCGGCGTACAGACTCTTGACAAGCCATGACTTGGCGTCCCTCAACACTCCGGTTGTTCGGTCATGACTCATCATCAGGCGACTTCTATTCGCCTTTTCGTAAAGTGCTTGACCAAGAATCTGCTCTGCCCAGTTGAAATTTGGTCGGAGCGTAGTGGCGGTTCTAGCTCGGTCAATCGCGTCGTCAAAATGCTTGTCCATTAGGTTGATGAGCGCCAGCGCTGCGTAGGAGTCTGGGCGCTCTGTGTCTGGCAACTCATAACCACTACTGGAGTCTCCATCGCCTTCTCTTATTGCTGATTGAATCAATTGCCTAGCCGTTCGGCGCTGGTGATTGCGAAAGTAATAGTATCCGAGACGTGCCAGTATCCGCGGATGGTCGTTCCACTCACTTCTTGCTCTCTCAAGCGCACCAATGCCCTTGGACCAGCTCTCTTCACATGCGTTGTAGGACTGCTCAATTATCTTGGTGATTGCAATCTCGACATTTCTAGGAGACGAAAGCGTTGTCGTATCCACCTGATTGGAGATGAGATTGACTACATTGTTTGGCAGGTCTCTTGGAACCTGAAGTTTTACATATTCCGCTATCTGTGGATTTGATAGCTTGAAGGCAATTGTCCTTCTGTTGCTAACTCGCTCAATGAAAGCTAGCTGGTCCAGACGGGCTATCGACTCGTCCAGCTCACCCGAGTCTTCGCAAACCCTCTCGAGCTCATTGCGTCTTCGCGGACGCGGGGAGAGCGCCAAAAAGTAGGCAATTCGTTTGGCGCCATCGGCGAGCCTCTCAAAGCAATTGGCGTAGGAAAACTCCAAGAATTCTAATATCGGAGTTCCAGAAAGTCGCCTATGTGCTTCTTCCAGGGTGCAGCCTCCTTGAGTCACGGCATTTGCGGCATGCTTTAGATAGAGCGGCACGCCGCCGGTGGCTTCTATGACTTGATCGAGCATGGGAAGGTCGTCGGAGGTGAGTTCTATTTCTGACTCTTCAAGGCTTCGTTGCAATAGTTCACGTGCGTCACGAGACGGCAGTCCGATTAGCTTAATCGTAGTTCCCATGCGCCGATTGTCTCGTGTAGTGATGATTGCCTTGCTTGGTGCTGGTAGTTCGTCTAGAAAGCGGCTGACTTCATCAGCATCTTCACCGGTGAGGCTTTCAAGATTGTCGAGAGCAAAAAAAATGCGGAGGTCGTTCGCAGTAGTCAGAACCCTTCTTCGAAGCTCGTTCATGGAAAAATGTGAGGCATCTTCTTCTTCGATCGTATCAATGACTACACGGTATATCTGGCGTAGTGTATTGAAGCGCATCTGAGGTGGCGCAGGCGTTACACCTTCGAGGTAGTTATCTTTGGCGGTAAGGTATATTATGACTTCAGGATCAGGTCGGGATCCTGGTGTAGTTTCGGCGCGCAATCGGTTGTTCACAATGTGGTCGAGGAGGGCTGTCTTTCCGACACCGCCTGCTCCCACTATGGAAGCAACGCGCTGGAATCGGTCGTTCCAAAAGTCGTTGAGTTGGCGCATTTCCTGCTCGCGACCAATCAAAAGGGGGTCTTGGAAGTGACTGAGATTCGTTTCTATCGCTAATGCTAGGGGGTCGAGTATACCTTCGATGATAGAGTCATCGGGGCCAATTGAGCGCTGTAGGACCTGATCGATTAGTGCTGCTGTCTCGGCATGGTAGTTTGAGGCGATACGAACCATGGCTGCAACTGCTGATATGTGCTCTGCGAGATAGAGCTCTCGTTGGCTGGCATGCATCCCCGAAACGCGCAATGCTATGACCTCGTCAAGTGCAGTTTGCACAAACTGTTTATTATCAAAGTAAGGAGAGAATAGTGTCCAGTTCTTTCTATTGACGATGATCTCTTTTATTTCTCCGATTTCGCAAAGGCCGAGAAGTGTCTCCGGTTCAAGTGCTCTGTTGCCAGCCTTCGTGCGCCAGCGCTGAAGAAACTGGGCGCAACCTTCGGTGAGCCATTTATCTTTGTAAGAATGAACAAGGCGCCAGTGAACAAAGGCTGTTATGCTGCGTTCGAATAGAGTTACGACTTCTTGAGTTTCCTTGATTTGGTCCGTAGGTGGTTTCCAATGAAATGTTGGTTTGGGATTTGACTTCGGTTTTGATTCTTTAGACAACTCATTGGCTTTGCCACTATGTGGATAATTGTTTGTATGGCTGGTTTTGGTGGCATGGGACTCTCGAGATGACGGTGAGCCGGATCTTCTTGCGAGTGATTCAGTAACGTCACGATCGGTATGAGTGGCAGTGCTGGGCTTTGAGTAGTTGAAGGGGTCTTGTGTCGCAATCTGGGAGGGTCCGGGTGGAATATCGTCGAGATCAGTTGCTGACAGCTCAAGGTATAAACGCCGAGTTGATTCGGTAAGACGTGTATCCGTTGATGCCTCTTTGAGTCCGTCTCGAAGGTCCTCGTGTTCAATTCCGAGGCTCTTCAGAAGTGCTTCCAGAAGGTCAACAATGAGCGTGGTTTGTCTTGCTATCTGAAGTTTTCTGGCAATTATAATTCTTTTGCTGATTCGATCTGGTCTAAAGCCAGCGCACAATCTCCGCCATTTAGATTCGGTGCGAATTAGGGGGCGTAGTCCCTCAATGTTGATTTGCTGTAATGTTGCTTCGACAATCTGAAGTCGTGTGATCTGGACACTGGTAGAAGATGGATGATTTGCACTGTGAGTGCTGTCGGATGATAACAATGGAAGAGCCGCTCCGCCCATAGGGGCGCTCCCAATCTGGATCAGGAAGTCTAGACCAATTTGCGCAGGTCTGCTAGTGGCCGTTCTGACGATCGGGTGACTCGATAAGAGAGTATCGGCATTCCTGAATGCCGCGTTGGTCGCCTTTAGATCCGCCTGGGCGCTTAACTCGGCGCGATGCCGGTCAGCAGCGTACGTGCGAAGGCTTCGGAGAGCGGAACACCGAACGCTTGCACCTCGGCATGGGCGCCCTGGTAGTCGTAGTCAACCCGCCGTATTTCCGCCGACCAGCGGCCGCCGGAATCGTCCAGCATGGCGTAGGTCGCCAGCCCGGGCTGACCATCATGAGACCGCCCAACGGCCCCGCAGTTCACGGCTAACACATTGCCGGCGTGTCGAACCATGGCCGTGTGCGTATGCCCGCTCACCACCGCTGCGGCTTCCGTAGGTCCGATTACACGGGCCACGGTCGCCTCGTCGTCGTCCCGGCTCCAGCCGGTCTCGTCGTCACCCGGCGACCCATGCACAACCAGCAGTGTGCCCGCGGGAGACTTGATGCTTGCCTGCCGGGCCATCGCGCCCAGCCTTCGGACCAGGGCCGGACCCAGCCGTTCCGCCGCCCAGGCGACATTGACCGGCATGTGCCCGGCCGGTGTACTCGTCGGTCTGCCGATCGCGGCTGGCTTGGGGCCAAGGGTGGCGATGTAGCGGTCCGTATTGCCCTGCACGCAGCGCCAGCCCAGGTCTAGTACCCGCTCCCAGCACTCGCGCGGCCGCGAGCCGAACAGCGCGGCGTCACCGCCAAACACCACCTCGTCCGCGCCCACCCGACGCAAGTCCGCCAGCACCGCGAACAGCGCGTGACGGTTGCCGTGAATGTCGGTAACGACTGCAACTCGCATCCTGATCGCCAGCGTGCCCTACCGTTCAAGACTCTTCCAGTAGGCATGAGCCGCGACACAGGTTTTCCTGGTTGGTCGCCTCGCCGCCTCAGGCGCTGACGCGAACTCTCAAGCAGGTGGTACCGTGGTTACGCACGGTGGTGTTGCAAGGTCGCATCCGGGCGTGGCCGTGCGGAAGAAGTGCCCGCCATGGCGACCATACCTATCGAAGAGCGCGTGACTCGCTTGGAAGCGAACGACGCGCACGTGGCGACCAAGGCCGACCTGCGGGAACTGAAGGCCTCCCTCACGCGTTGGGCTGCCGGACTTCTGATTGCGTGCCTCGTCTCGGCCCTCAGCGCGGCGGGTGCGGCCATCGTCACCCTGATCGTTCAACTCGCCAACTAGCCCGTACCGGGGGCGGAGCCGTGCCCCTCAGCTTTGGCCTGCTGTCGTGGACGCACGGTCGAACCGGCTCAAGACGCCTGACAGACGTCAAGCTTGCTCTGGTAGCTTGAAACCCTGCCGCCGCTGATCCGACCACCGGCGCGATCCGAAGCCGCGAAGTGGCGAAACCTTGGACTTAACCGGACCTTCGCTCGTAATTGCCGCGATCATCGTGGCCATCGCCTTGCTCGCGGTTCTGGCCGGCTGGGTGATTTTCGGGGCCGCCGTTGTCTTGGCCGTCAACGCTGCGCTCCATTTCGCCAAGGGCGCGTTTCACTGGATCCACTATCTGGTTGGCGGTCGCGCCTCCGAGCTTCCCGAGGCCCGCACGGCCGTGTCCGAACCGGTAGTAAGCCGCGCGCCGCCGGTCCGCCGTGATCCGGCCGTGCGAGCCCAGACCGCGCAGGTCATGGCGCAAAGGCAGCGGCGAAGTCGCCGGATGTTCGGCTTGCTTGTGCTGGCCGTTGCGCTCGTCGGTCTGGCAGTCCTGGGCTACAACCTCTGGCTGAATATCCTCGCCGAACGGCGCGAGATTCGGGTCACCCACGGCATCTCGGAGGAAACCGAAAATCTGCCCGAGTTCCTCACCACGCAGATGACCCTGGTAGCGGAGAAACCGGGCAACGCAGGCCTGGAGTGCACGGTAAAGCTGACGTGGACTGAGTCAGGTACCAGCCGGATTCAAAGCCGCGTCATCCACAGCCCTGACCGTCTCAGCATTCGGGACCTCGCATTCAGTGAGGGCATTCGCGAGAGTCCGCACTACAACCAGTTCCCCGTGACCCTGTTCACAAAGGGTTGCAGGCCCTGGCGCGTGGAGATGTCCGGCTGACCGAGGTCGTACGGCATGTGGGTCTTGGACGCGCCGTACCTTGGGAGTGGGGCACTTTGAGCTGCGACCGCTCTTCCGCCGCATAGCGGCGTCGAGCACCGTAGCCCGTGCGTGCCTCGACCACGCGCACGATGTCATCCCGGCGTCCCCAGCTGCTTCTTGCCTAGAACCTGCCCTGAGCCTGTCGAATGGGCCTGCCCTGAGCTTGCCGAATGGGCCTGCCCTGAGCTTGCCGAATGGGGGCGGGTCCCTGACCCGCCCGTCTTCCGCGCAACCCACCCCTCCGTTCGCAGTGGGCCGGGCCGCAGTCCGTCGAGGAACCTGCCCTGAGTCGGCCGAACGGGGGACCCAGCGCCACGATCAATCCCGGCGCAATTTTCCACCCCGTCCCCGCACGCATCCCCAGCGCACCTGCCCCGCCAAAGTGGACACCTCCGGCCCAAAACTGGACACATTGCCCCCGAAACTGGACACATTCGGCCGAAAAGTTGACACATTGGGCCAAAAACTGGACACATCCGCCTGACCGAGTTGACACATCTCCGTCCCCCGCCATCCCGGCGTCCGCAGGGAGCCTGCCCTGAGCCTGTCGAATGGGGGACCCAGCACCCCAATCAGTCCCAGCGCACCCAGGCCACCCCTGGCAGCCCGGCCTGACCAACCGCTCCCAACCTCCCCTCCGACTCTCACCTCTCGCCCCTCTGCACTTCCTGTACGCACTCCTTCCTCCTCCCCCAGGCTTGCGAAAGGTACGCAAAACGTGTACACTCGCTCGCCATACCCGCCCTACCCCCGGAG
>DAOUIX010000173.1:0-4949 GCA_034423235.1 Chloroflexota bacterium
CGCGCTGTCCGGTGTTGCTGGTGTGGGGTGAAGCGGATCGGACGGCGGATTCGTCACAAGCGGAGGCGCTGGCGGGGCAGTTTCGGGACGCGGAAATGCGCATTGTGGAGAGGGCCGGGCACCTGGTGCAGGAGGAGCGGCCGGAGGCGTTGCTGGGGCTGGCGCGGCCGTTCCTGGAGCGGGTGACGCGTTCGGCCGCGGCCGCGTGAGCGAACTGGCGGCGCTGGCGGAGCAGATTCATGCCTGTCGCCGATGTCCACGGCTGGTGGCTTGGCGGGAAGAGGCGGCGCGGACGAAGCGGGCGGCGTTCAGAGACCAGACGTACTGGGGTCGACCGGTGGCCGGGTTTGGCGATCCAAAGGCTCGGGTGCTGCGGGTGGGGCGGGCGCCGGCGGCGCATGGGGGGAATCGAACCGGGCGGGTGTTTACGGGGGATCGGTCGGGCGAATTCCTGTTTGGGGCGCTGCATCGCGCCGGCTTTGCCAACCAGGCGGTGAGCCGGCATCGGGACGACGGGTTGGAACTGCGCGATGCGTTTGTGACGGCGATCGTGCGGTGCGCGCCGCCGTCGAACCGGCCGTCGGCCGAGGAGCGTGTGGAATGCCAGCGGTGGCTGGAAGCGGAGCTGGACTTGTTGTCGCGGGCACGGGTGATGGTGGCGCTGGGTGGGGAGGCGTGGCGGCAGTTGCTGCGGGTGTTTCGGAAGCGAGGGTTGGCGGCGCCACGGCCAGCGCCGAGGTTTGGGCACGGGGTGGAAGCGGCGGTGGGGAAGTGGACGCTGTTGGGGTCGTACCACCCAAGCCAGCAGAACACGTTTACGGGGCGACTGACGCCGCCGATGTTGGATGCGGTTCTGGCACGAGCGCGCGAGGTCGCCGCGGATTCAGCTTGAGGCGCTGGTGTAGCGGCTGAGGCCGATGCGCCAGAAGCGGGCGGCGGCGAGCAGGGTCAGGACGCCGATCAGAGGCGCCAACCAGATGGCGACCAGGGGTTCGCGGCCGGTGATGGTCTGGGCGGGAACGGTGGTGATGAAGGCGACGGGAAAGACGAAGGTCAAGAGCTGGCGCAGCCAGAAGGGGTAGATCTCGACGGGGTAGCGCCCGGTGTCGAAGAAAAGCTGGAAGATCATGGTGATGTTCTCGACCCGCACGAACCAGAAGACCAGGGTGGTCAGCGCCAACCAGATCGAGAACACGATGGCTACGCCGCCGATCATGACGCCGACGAAGATGGCGGCGATGCCGACGGTGATCTGGGCCTCAAGGCGGATGAGTCCGATCGCGATGATGGTTCCGCCGAGGGCGACGTCGGCCAGGTGCCAGACGACGAAGCGGCGGGTGCTGGAGAGCAGCAGCGAGGGGACGGGCTTGAGCAGGACGTAGTCGAAGGTGCCCTTGCGGACTTCGGTGACGACCTCGTTGAGGCTGGGGCTCAGGGCGGTCTGGACGATGCCCTGGACGAGGTAGTAGACGCCCAGCAAGACCATCGCCTGCTCGAGCCGCCAGCCGCTGAGCTCACTGGTGTGGGAAAAGACGACCGCCAGGCCGCCGACGGCCACGGCGATGCCGATGACGCTGCGGAAGAGATTGCCTACGAGTTCGGCGCGGTAGGCGGTTTCCTTCAGGATGGCGGCCCGCAGAAAGGCGGAGACGATGCGGAGGATGCGCATGGTCAGGCGCCCACGGCCGAGTACTGGCGGATGCCAGCGCGCCAGACCTGGCGCACGATCAGCGCGGCGGCGATGAGCCAGAGGAACTGGAGGGCGAAGCCCAGGGCGAGTTCGCCGGCGTCCAGGCGGTTGAGCAGGACCTCGATGGGGAAGCCCAGCGTGTAGCGCATGGGGAGGGCGGTGGCCAGGTTCTGGACGAAGCCGGGCAGAAGCTCGACCGGCGCGACCTGGCCGCCGAGCAGGAAGGTGAGGCCGATCCAGATCTCCCAGAAGGAAAACGAGCGGGTGGTCCAGAAGGCCAGCAGGGCGAAGGTGGTACCGACCAGGAAGGAAAGAAGCGCGGCCACCACAAGCGCCACCATGAAGAGCGCAACGCTGCCGGCCGAGATCGAAAACGTGGGTCGAAGGATGATCACGAGGCCGATCCAGACCGGGATGAGCAGCACCATGCTGACGCTCTTGTAGGAGATGTTGCGGGCGGCGGCGACCCAGACGGGGTTCATGGGGCGCAGGAGATGAGGCGAGAGTTCGCCCTGCTGGATCATCGGGCCGAAGGTGTAGATCTCGATGGCGGCGGTGACGTGGGACACCAGCATGAAGGTGAGGTAGTAGGCGGCGAAATCGCTGAGTCGCAGGCCACCGACGTCGCCTTCACCGGCGATGGCGGCCCAGACGGCCAGGTAGACGATGGGGTGAACGACTTCCCAGAGGGAATAGAGGAACAGCACCACCCGGTACTGGAACATGTCGGCGATTTCGGCGCGGGTGAGGGCCAGGGCGCCGGCCAGGGTGGCGCGTCGGATGGTCACGGGCCTTCCCCGCGGAAGACTTGGTCGATGACCTCTTCAAGGGAAGGGTCCTCGACACTGAGGTCGGCGACGGGGAGCTGAGCCAGCAGGCGGCCGGTGATTTCAGCCGCGTCATCCTTGCCGGCGCGGACGGTGACCTGGAGACCCTCGACGCTGAGGATCTCGGCCTGACCGTTGAGGTCCGGGAGGTCTGACTCGCGCTCAAGGTGGACGGTGATGGTCTTGTGGGGGGCGTAGCGGCGGACCAGGCCGTCCAGGGCGCCGTCGTAGAGCAGCTTGCCTTGATCGATCACGATCACGCGGCGGGCCAGGGCCTTGACGTCGGCCATGTAGTGACTGGTGAGCAGAACGGTGGCGCCGGTTTCGGCGTTGTAGGCGGTGACGAACTCGCGGATTCGCTGCTGCATGGTGACGTCCAGGCCAATCGTCGGCTCGTCCAGGAAGAGCACGCGGGGCGTATGCAGCAGGCCGGCCGCGAGCTCGACCTTCATGCGCTCGCCGAGGGAAAGCTGGCGGACGGGCTTGGTGAGGAGGTCACCGAGGTCGAGCAGCTCCGTCAACAGATCGACGGTGCGCGTGTAGACGGCGTCGTCGATGCCGAAGACAGCCTTGTTGACGAGGAAAGAGTCGGCGGCGGGGAGGTCCCAGAAGAGTTGCTGGCGCTGGCCCATGATCAGGGTGATGCGCGAGAGGTACTCGGCACGGCGGTCCCAGGGCGTGAAGCCCAGGACATCCACCTGGCCGTCCGTGGGATGCAGCAGCCCGCTCAGGACTTTGAGGGCCGTGGTCTTGCCGGCGCCGTTGGGGCCCAGGAAGCCGACGACCTCGCCGCGATCAACCTCGAACGAGATGCCGTCCACGGCGCGCACCAGGCGGTGTTTGCGGCGCAGCACGCTGCGGAACGAGGCGCGCAGGCCGCCGGCGCGTTCGGGGACGACGTAGTGCTTGACGAGGTCGCGGACGGAGACGTCGGACGGCATGCGTTCAGCTTAGCGGGGCATTGCCGGCTGGCAATGGTCACGACCGCCCGGACTCGGGGGCCAGTGTAAGAAGCGGGGCGGACGATGAGCGAGGGGCCGGGGTGCTACGGTTCGCCCTCGGCGATTGCCTGGGGTCAATCATGAGACTCCCTCGGGCCAGGACGCGCAGGCGGCTGGCAGGGACTTGGGCGCTGGCCGTCGCTGCCGGGCGTCTGGGCTGGGCCCGCGTGCATGCGCGGCCGGCGCGGCGGTGGCGGGCGGCTTGCTGCTGAGCACGGCCGCGCTGGGCTACGCCGCGCCCTTGCTGGCGCAGGACGGCGAGGTCGGCATCCGATTCGGCGATCTGAGCAGCGAACCCACGCACACGACCGTCGACCGGTTTGCGGTTGAGCTGTCCGGTCTGACCGCGGCTACGGCGTACGAGGTGGCGGTGTCCAGCGACCGGGCCGCCACGCTTGGCATCGGAGGCTGCGGAACGGCGGCGCAAACGCGATCGGTAACGGGGGTCGAGGCCCAGGACCTGCCGTTCCTGGTGTACGCCTGCGCGGTAGGCGAAGGGACGCTGACGGCGACGGTTCGCCGGCGCGGCGCCGCCACGGCCGACGCCTCGGTCAGCCAACGGCTGACGGTGCTGGCGATCCCGGCGGGGGCGCCGCCGGGCGTGCCGGGGGCGACGGGCGCGCAGGGAACGTCGGGTGTAGCGAGGGTGGGGACGCCGGGCATGGTGCCAGGGGTCAGCTTCCCAGTGAACGAACGCACAACGACCTCGGTGCAGGCGACGTGGGGCGCCCCGTCGGACGGGAGTTGGGCGCTGACGGGGTTTGGACTGTTGTTCTGGCGCAAGGCCGCGCCGGCCCCGCCCTATGCCTCGGCGTTCGTGGCCGGGCCCGCCTCGCGCAGCCATCGCTATACCGGTTTGCAGCACGACACGACCTACCTGTTCCGCATCCACGCCTGCAATGAAGACGACAACATGGTGGCCCGCTGCGGCTGGTGGACGGACCCGCCGCTGGAGGTCACGACCCAGCGGGCGCCGAAGCCGGATCGGCCGCATACGATCAGGTTTTCCAACCTCACGGCCCGTTCGGCGCGGGTGACGTGGAGCATTGCCGCCAACACCGGGGGTGTGGCGCTGACCGGCTTTGACCTCAAGTACTGGCCCTACGATGCGGCCAACCCCGACAGCGAAGCCAGCGCCGCCACGCACCCGGTCGACGACGGGAGCGACACGGGCGAGACCCTGCGGGGGTTGGCGGCCAACACGGAGTACGAGCTGAAAATGCGCGCCTGCAACGGGCCGAACAGGGATCGCCATTGCTCGCCCTGGTCGGACGACCACCGGTTCACGATGACCGGGGGCGCCACGCCGACACCCACGCCATCTCCGCCGCCCACCTCGACCGTGCCGACCAACCTGGATGTGGCACGGCGGATTGCGGATGTTGGGCGGGGCTGGATGGTCGCAAATGTGACCGACGGGGGGTGGTGGGC
>DAOUIX010000174.1:0-25252 GCA_034423235.1 Chloroflexota bacterium
CAGCACGAGCACGAGGGACTCCCACAGAGACAGGGATGGCAATACACCTGATTGTACACTAATTGATTACTACGCGCCAGCGGGTGTGGATCGAGAGTGGTGAGATTCTGCGAGAGGTCTCGGAGTGACGGTGGGGCAGATGGGGTGCCGGGGACGCGGCCTGGGTTTGGGAGCGCGCACGAAAGGAAGGCGAGATTCCCTTCGACAGGCCAGGGCAGGCTCTCGACTTCGCCGCGTTTGGAATGACAAGCCGGAGGGCGCGACGCGGGTGGTCGGCGCACCGTTGCAGGTGTTCACTCCGCGAGGCCAATGTGTTCAGTTTCGGGGCCAATGTGTTCAGTTTTTCGCCGAATTGCGTTCACTTTCGCGGGAATGTGTTCAGTTTGGCGGGGGATGTGTTCAGTATTGGCCGACGCGTCCATCGCGCTTCCCTCACCACCCGGCCCCGTGGCGAGGCCGTCAGCACGTACAAATGCGAGGGGTCAACGGCGCCCACGACCCAATGGCGAGCTGACGTGCGGCCACCGAGTCCTGCCTCGTCGCCGTCGATCTACTGGCATTGACCGGATAGCAGACAATCGAAACCACCGTTGCCGTTCGTCGCCTACACTCAAAACATGCGCCGTTACTCACCTCACCGTCCGTGCCTGCCGTAACCGTCGCCGACGCCATCGCCGCCTTCCTGGCCGCGCAAGGCGTCAGCCGCGCCTACGGCGTCGCTGGCGGCGAAATGCTCCCGGTGCTCGACGCCCTTCAGCGACACGGCGTTGAATTCATCCTGACCCATCACGAAGCGGCCGCCGCCTACATGGCCGACACGGAAGGCCAGCTCACCGGTCGGCCGGGAGTTTGCATCAGCACGCTTGGGCCCGGCGCGGCCAATCTCTTCACCGGGCTCGCGCAGGCCACGCTTGAGCGCTCGCCGGTGCTTGGCATCACGGCGGACGTTACGCCGGACGAAGCCGCCGGACAGCGGCATCAGGTCTACAACATTCCCGGCGCCATGGCCCCCGCCGTCAAGTACAGCGCGCGCGTCTCCCCCGAGAATGTGGGCACGGTGCTTCCCGCGGCGTGGTCGGCTGCTTCCCAAGGAATGCCCGGCGCGGCCCATATGTCGGTGCCCAGCTCGGTCGCCACGCTGCCCGCCGCTGTTACGCCCTCGCCGTCCCACAACGGCTCGGCACCTGCGCACGCCATTCCGCCCGAGCTAGCGGAACTAGAACAGCGGCTGGCGCGGTCCACTCGCCCCGTTGCCGTCCTTGGCCTCGAGGCACGACGGCGGGCCATCGCCACGCAATTCGCCCAACTCGTGATTGACGCCGACATCCCGGTCGTCACGCAGGTCAAGGCGCGCGGCTGGTTTCCCGCCAATCACCCGCTGCACGCCGGCACGCTGGCTTCCTACGGCTCGCGTGGCGTTGTCGAACTCATCAGCGCCGCCGACTTGGTGCTGGGCGTCGGCATGGACGGCGTGGACCTCATCTGGCCCTGGGACGGTCCGTCCGGCTTCAACCTCACCGCCTACGACCTGCACGACGGCTCGCTGCCGCACGCCCCGGTCGTTGGCGACATCGCCGCGATGCTGGAGCACCTCACCGCGGTCGAGATTCCAGGGCATCGAACCGACGCCGCGGACCGCGCCACCTTCGCACGGCGGGCCGCGCGCGAAGACCTGCAAGCCGGGGCGCCGGGCACCGATCATCCCGCCGACGCCCCATCCGACGGCATCGCCGTCGACCCTCTCTTTCAGGCGATCCGCGCTGCCGCTCCATCCGAGACCGCCCTTATTTCCGATGTCGGCATGCACAAGCTCTACCTCGCCCAATACTGGGAGGCGCCCGCACCGGACACACACCTCGTGGCCAACGGCCTTTCCGGCATGGGCTGGGCGCTCCCCAGCGCTCTCGGCCTCAAGCTCACCTACCCTGACCAACCCGCCCTGGCCGTCACCGGCGACGGCGGCGCGCTCATGTTCGCCGGCGAACTCGGCACCCTGGCCCGTATCAAGCCGCCCGGCCTGGTGTACCTGGTACTCGTTGACGCGTCGCTCGCCCTTATCCGCCTCAAGGCCGAACAGCTTGAACACGACCCGATGCCCAATGACTTCGCTCCGCCCGACTTCGTCGCGCTGGCCCGAAGTTTCGGCCTCGCGGCTGAGCGTGTTGATTCCCCGGCCGTCGCCGCTACAGTGGTCCGTGACGGCCTGACGGCCGCGGAACCGCTCGTAATCGAGGCGCCCATCGACTACGGCGCCTACCAACGCATGACCTGACCGCGCAGCCGCATGGATCAAATCAACTCGTGAGCGTCGTCGGCCTTCGTCGCCATCTCTGGCGCGGACCTCTTCGCCTGCTGGCGTGTGCGGCGGCGCTGGCGCTCGCCGTCGCATCGCCATCCCCGTCCCAGGCCGACGTGCTGCCCCTCCAGACCGGCCAGACCATTCAGATCGAAGGGCAGGGCTGGGGGCACGGGGTCGGCATGTCCCAATGGGGCGCCCGCGGACGCGCCGAGGCCGGGCAGACCGCCGATCAGATTGTTCGCGCCTACTACACCGGCATCGACATCACCGACTCGCCGACCGACCAAACAGCCATCCGCGTACTAATCGACCAGAACTACCGTCCGGCATCGATCGATGGCGCAACGGCGTCCTCCAATGGACTGGCGGGGGACATCGTTGGCGTCGGCGGCCAGTGGGCCGTCACAGGGATTACCGGGCCGCTGCCGCCCGGCGCCCGCCTGCGCCTGCTGGACCACCCGGGCGCCCACCGCATCACCGTCCGTCTGATCGACGCCGGCGGGGGGCACATGCTCGACGTCGATCTACCGGGCCAGATCGAAGTCGTCCCCCTTGAACCCCACAGCCGCCTGCTGGTGCACTACAAGTACACCGACCAGGTTGTGGGATCACCGGGGCAGTTCTACGACGTCTATCGCGGTTCGATTCGCGTCTACCTCGACGCGGAGGGACTCATCGACACCGTGAACGCCTTGAGTGTCGAGGACTACCTGCTCGGCGTCGTGCCGGCCGAAATGCCCTACCACTGGCCCGCCGAGGCCCTCAAGGCCCAGGCCCTGGCCGCCCGCTCCTACGCCCTCGTCAGCCTGATGCCCGGCAACCCGATCTGGGACGTCGTCGACACCACGCAGGACCAGGTCTACCTTGGCGTCAACCACGAAAAGCCCGAAACCAGCGCCGCCGTCCAGGCCACCGCGCGCCGCGTCATGACCCATGGCGGCCAGCCGATTCTGTCCTACTTCTTCAGCGCGGCCAACGGGCACACCGAATCAAACGAGGATGTCTTTGGTGGCGCTCCACTGCCATATCTGCGCGCCGTTGCCGACCTTGACCCCAACGGCCGACCCTGGGACGCCGATTCTCCCTTGAGCACCTGGTCCACGCCCGAGTTCCCCGCAAGTCTTCTGCAAGGCTTGTACCAGGACTCGATCGGCACGCTTCAGTCGCTGGACTTCAGCCGCCGAACGTCCACCGGCCGCCTCATCATCGTTGGTCTCAACGGCGACCGTGGAAGCCAGACCATCAGTGCCTGGAACTTCGCCCTGCGCTTCAATCAGCGCACCCCGCAGGAAGCCGGGCTGATCTACAGCACCCGCTTTGCCGTCGTGCGCAACTACCCGCTGATTGAACGCGTCGCGCCTCTCAACCTGCCGGATGGGCAGTCCATCTACTTCGACGAGACCGGGCACAACGTGCGCCACGGCTTCCTCAAGTACTTCAATGCTCGCGGTGGTGTGACCGCCTTCGGCTTGCCCCTCACTGAGGAGTTCATCGAGAACGGACGCGCGGTCCAGTACTTCGAACGCGCTCGCTTCGAGTACCACCCGGAGCTCGCGGGGACGCCCTACGAGACCCAACTGGGGTTGCTCAACGATGCGCTGACCGCCCCGCGACGGCCGTTCGCCGGCGACACCCCCTTCCTAACGGTTCCAGACCATCGTTACTTCCCCGAAACCGGCCACAGCGTGCATTTCGGATTCCTGCGGTTCTGGGAAACCGAGGGCGGCCTCGAACGCTTCGGCTATCCCATTTCCCAGGAAGTCGTCGAACACGGACGCATCGTCCAGCACTTCCAGCGGGTCCGCCTGGAATGGGCGCCCGACGCGCCGCCCGGCCAGCAGGTCCGGATAGGCAACGTCGGCAGCGAATACACGCGCGCGTTCGGCCTCGCCCCGCCGCTCTAAGGCTGAACGTCCGCCGCCCTATACTCGCGCCGCCCACGCGCCCGCCTGGACGATTAGATGCCTCTCACTGCGGACGAGCAGCAGGAAATCGAGGCCCTCCGCGCCGTCCAGGCGCCCACCCGCCGGCTAACCGTCCCCGATCTCGAGAACATCCTCTATGAGGCCCTGCCGGTCCTGGATCACGGCTTCGTCCGCGTGATCGACTACATGGGCAGCGACAGCGCCGTGGTACAGGCGGCCCGCGTGTCGTACGGCGCAGGGACCAAGCGGGCCCGCCAGGACGCCGGCCTGATCCGCTACCTGATGCGGCACTGGCACACCACGCCGTTCGAGATGTGTGAGATCAAGTACCACGTCAAGCTGCCCATCTTCGTCGCCCGCCAATGGATCCGGCACCGCACCGCCAGCGTGAACGAGTACTCCGCCCGCTACTCCATCCTCGACAATGAGTTCTACATCCCGGCCCCCGAACACCTAGCCGCCCAGTCCACCAGCAACCGCCAGGGACGCGGCGACGTTCTCTCTGGCGATGAGGCGTCCCGGGTCTTTGATCTGCTCCGAAGCGACGCCGAGCAGGCCTACGCTCACTACGAGGAAATGCTTAACGAAGACGTGCATGGGCAGGTGCTTGATGAGTCCCGCCAGGGCCTGGCCCGCGAACTCGCCCGCATGAACCTGACCCTCAACTTCTACACCCAGTGGTACTGGAAAGTGAACCTGCACAACCTCTTGCACTTCCTCTGGCTGCGCAGCGACGCCCACGCCCAGTACGAGATCCGCGCCTACGCCACCGTGATGCTCGACACCCTTCGGCGCTGGGCGCCCCTCACCTACGCCGCCTTCATGGACTACCGCGTGGGCGGCGCCAACCTCTCGGCCAAGGGCCTCGACGTCGTCCGCCGCCGCCTTCGCGGCGAAGCCATCACTCGCCGCGACGTCGGCATGTCGCCCGCCGAATGGCGCGAACTGAACGCCCTACTCGACTCCGAGGAAGCGCCGCCAGCCAGCCAGTAGCGTCCAGACGTGCGGCTCGCCGGCCGCCGGTGGCCTACTCGTTGAACGCCGGAAAGTAGTCCGGAATCGTCTCCGCGTCGTATCCCGCAGCTGGGTACTCGTACTCGTTCCCCTCGTAGTTCCGCACCACGATCTTTTCGTCGGTCAGCTCCACGATCCGGGAGGGCGACACCGGAATCTTCCCGCCCCCGCCCGGCGCATCGATGATGTACTGGGGCACCCCGAATCCCGTCGTGTGCCCCTGTAGCGCCTCCATGATCTCCAGACCCTTCTGCACCGACGTGCGGAAGTGGTCGGTCCCCTTAACCAGATCCGCCTGGTAGATGTAGTACGGCTTTACCCGCGCTTTGAGCAGTTCGTGCATCAGTTGCTTCATCGTCTCGGGATCGTCGTTGACCCCCCGCAACAGCACCGTCTGGCACCCAACGGGAATCCCGTGGTCCACCAGCCGCCCGCACGCCTCGCGAGCCTCGGGCGTGAGCTCCCGCGGGTGGTTGAAATGCGTATTCAGGTAAAACGGCTGGTATCGGGCCAGCATCTCGCACAGTTCATCGGTGATCCGGGCCGGGTTGACGCACGGAATCTTGGTCCCCATCCGGATGAGTTCGACGTGCGGAATCTCGTGGAGGTTCGAGATGATCCACTCCAGCGCCCCGTCCGTCAGCGTCAGCGGGTCGCCGCCGCTCAGCAGCACGTCACGGATCTCCGGATGTGCTCGGATGTAGTCGAACACCGCCTCCAATTCATCGGGCGGCGGCACCGGGTTCTTCCCCACCTTCCGCTTGCGCGTGCAAAAGCGGCAGTACATCGCGCAGGTGTGCGTGACGACAAACAGCACCCGGTCCGGGTAGCGGTGGGTGAGGTGCCGCACGGGCATGTCGTCTTCCTCGTCCAGCGGATCGTCCTCAAGAAACGCAGAATCCTCGAACTCCACCGCATCCGGCATCTGCTGGATGTAGATGGGGTCGCTGGCGTCCATCTCCTCAATCAGACTCAGGTAGTACGGCGTCGTGAAAAACGGGTACTCGCTGGCGACGGCCTCGAGCCGCTCATACTGCTCCTCGGTCAGCCCGGGAATGGCCCGCACGTCGCGCACGCCCTGCGCGAGCTGTTCCTGCCATTCGGCGCGTGGACGGCGAACCTTTGGCGGCATGGCAGCTGCAATCCTTGGAGAAACGTCCGCCCGTCTCGGCGGCACGCCAACGCTGACGGACCCAAGCCTACGAAATGCGGCGCACCTCGTTAGCATGCCAGGGGTTTTAGCTGAAAAACCCGCGTAAACTTGGCCGCGCGAACGCGCGATGCTACGTTTAGAGAGAGTAGTCGGGCCCGGCCAGGAGCCCGACGCGCACCGTATACCGAGTCGTCATCTCACTGTGTCTTGGCGACCAGCCAAAGGAGACCTCCAGCACGCGAATGTCCGCCACCAACGGCCAGACCACCCTTTCGATTCGCAATCTGCATGTCTCTGTAGACGACACCAAAATCCTGCGCGGCGTCACCCTGGACGTGCCGGGTGGCGAGGTGCATGCCCTCATGGGTCCCAACGGCTCGGGCAAGAGCACGCTGGCCAATGCCCTGATGGGCCACCCCGCCTACGAGGTGACTGACGGCCAGATCCACTTCAAAGGCCAGGACGTGCTGGAGTTGGAGACCGACGAGCGAGCCCGCCTGGGGTTGTTCCTGGCCTTTCAGTACCCCGCTGAAATCCCGGGCGTGCGAGTCGCCAGCTTTCTGCGCATGGCGCTGAACGCTCGCCGCCAGTCCGAGATCTCGGTCATGGAGTTCCGCCGGCTGCTGCTGGACAAGATGCAGATGCTGCGCATGGACCCCAAGTTCGCCTCGCGCTACCTCAACGAGGGGTTCTCCGGCGGCGAGAAGAAGCGCAACGAGATCCTGCAGCTTGCGGTGCTGGAGCCGGAAGTTGCGATACTTGACGAGACGGACTCGGGCCTTGACATCGACGCGCTGCGAATCGTCGCGGACGGCGTGAACCGGTTGCGGGGCTCGGCACTCGGAGTATTGGTGATCACCCACTACCAACGGCTGCTCAACTACATCGAGCCTGACCGCGTGCACGTTCTGATCGACGGCCGCGTGGTCGAGTCGGGCGGCAAGGAACTGGCCGAACGCCTGGAAGCCGAGGGCTACGAGCGCTACGGCGCCGCAGCAGCCAGCGAGGACGCATAACCATGGCAGTCAAAGACATCGACCAGGTCGGCCTCGACACGTACAAGTTCGGGTTCCACGACGACATTCAGCCCGTCTACACCTCGCCCAAGGGTTTGAGCGAGGCCGTCGTTCGGGAAATCTCGCGCCAAAAGGACGAGCCTGCGTGGATGCTGGACTTTCGGCTGGAGGCGCTGCGCCAGTTCGAGCGCAAGTCAATGCCGACCTGGGGCGCCGACCTCTCGCGTATCGACTTCGATGACATTCACTACTACATCCGCCCGCAGGACCGGCAGGCCCGCTCCTGGGACGACGTGCCCGAGGACATCAAGTCCACCTTCGACAAGCTGGGCATCCCCGAGGCCGAGCGCAAGTTCCTGGCCGGCGTCGGTGCGCAGTACGACTCCGAGGTCGTCTACCACAGCATTCGCGACGATCTGGAAGAACAGGGTGTGATCTTCCTGGACATGGACTCCGGCCTGCGCGAGCACGAGGACATCGTGCGCGAGTACTTCGGCACGGTCATCCCCAACGGCGACAACAAGTTCGCGGCGCTGAACAGCGCGGTCTGGAGCGGCGGCAGCTTCGTCTACGTGCCCAAAGGTGTGCGCGTGGAGATTCCGTTGCAGGCCTATTTCCGCATTAACGCCGAGAACATGGGCCAGTTCGAGCGCACCCTGATCATCGTGGAGCCTGGCGCGTACGTGCATTATGTCGAAGGCTGCACAGCGCCGGTGTACGCCACCGACTCACTGCATTCGGCGGTCGTCGAAATCATCGTCAAGGAAGGCGGGCGCTGCCGTTACACCACCATCCAGAACTGGTCGACCGACGTCTTCAACCTGGTGACCAAGCGCGCCGTGGCCTACCGCGACGCCACCATGGAATGGGTGGACGGCAACCTGGGCAGCAAGGTCACCATGAAGTACCCGGCCGTTTACCTGATGGAGCCGGGCGCACACGGCGAGGTGCTGTCGATCGCCTTCGCGGGCGAGGACCAGCACCAGGACGCCGGCGCCAAGATGGTGCATGCCGCGCCCGACACGTCGTCGCTGATCACATCGAAGTCGATCAGCCGCAAGGGCGGCCGCACGGCCTATCGCGGCTACGTGCAGGTGATGCCCGAGGCCGAACGCTGCCGCTCGAACGTGGAATGCGACGCCCTGCTGATTGACGATCGCTCGCGCTCCGACACGTACCCTTACATGGATATTGAGGAAAGCGACGTCGCCATCCAGCACGAGGCCACCGTGAGCAAGGTCAGCGACCAGCAGCTGTTCTACCTGATGAGCCGCGGGCTGACGCAGGAGCAGGCGATGGCGATGGTCGTCAGCGGGTTTATCGAGCCGATCGTCAAGGAGTTGCCGATGGAATACGCGGTTGAGATGAACCGCCTCATCGAACTCCAGATGGAAGGCTCGATCGGCTAGCGTTTTCGACCAAACTGTCGAGACGCGTAAGCACGGGCCGCCACACTTGCTGAGACCGCCTCGCGCACGCTAATGACACCTACGACCCCGCAAGCAATTGCCGATCTATCAGCGTCGCGCGGCGAGCCCGCCTGGCTGGCTACGCATCGCGCCGCGGCCTGGCGCGCCTACGAGAACACGCCGGCGCCGGCCTGGAGCGATGAGGAGTGGCGACGCACGGACACCAGTTGGGTTGACTGGACCGGCGTGGCCCCGTCCGCCAACGGAGCCGCCCCCGCCAGGCTGGCCCTTCCCGACGAGATCCCCAATGCCAGCGTCCTACTGCGACAGCGCGGCACGTCGGTCAGCGTGCTGTACACCTCCGCCGAAGCCCGGGCCGCCGGCGTGACGGTCGCCGGCCTGGCGGCAGCCGCCGGCAGCGAGCCCGCGACAGTGTCCAAGCGCCTGGCCACGGAGCTGGCAACGCCGGCGGCCGGAAAGCTGCAGGCCATGAACGCGGCGCTCTGGGTCGGCGGAGCGTTTGTCCACGTTCCGGCCGGCGCTGAATTGAACGCACCAATCGTCATTGTCGTTGACGCGGCCGGCGGACCGATGTTTCCTCGCACCCTGGTTGCCGCCGACAAAGGATCGTCGACCGACGTGCTGGAGTGGTGGCGTTCAAGCGTTGGCGAGTCGCCGGGATTCGCCAATGGCTGCGTGGAGCTTTTCGCTGGTGCGAATGCCAGGCTGAGCTACACCCACGTCCAGGCCTGGGACGCCGAGACCGGCGGTTTTCTCTCCCAATACGCCCAGGTCGGGCGTGACGCCGAACTCGCGACCACCAACGTCACGCTTGGCGGCCGGTTTCACAAAGGCGCCATCTCGGCCACTCTCACGGGACCCGGGTCCAACGTTCGCCTGAACGGCCTGGCCTATCTTGATGGGCGCCAGTTCGCCGATCACCACACCCTGCAAGACCATCGAACGACAGACGCGGCAAGCGATCTGCTCTACGTGAATGTGCTCGAAGGGACGTCGCGTTCCGTTTACGCCGGAACCATCATGGTGCAACCGCACGCCCAGCGTTCCAACGCCTACCAGCAGAACCGGAACCTGATGTTGCACCGCGGCCCGCGCGCGGACTCGATTCCCAGGCTCGAAATCATGGCCGACGACGTGCGTTGTACGCATGGCTCAACGACGTCCACCATTGACCCAATGCACCTGTACTACCTTGGTTCACGGGGCCTGAACCGCGACCAGGCCCGCTCGCTGATCGTGGACGGAACCTTCGAACCAGTGCTGGACCGGATTCCAAGCGAAACCGTTCGAACCGCCGTTCGCACCGCGGTTCGGGCGAAGCTACGCGCCGGCGCCGCAATCTGATGGCGTCGTTCGTCGACGTGGCGGCCGCCGACGACATTCCCCCTGGAACGGCACGACAGGTCCAGGTCGGCGATCGTCGCATCGGTGTGTACAACGTCAGTGGCGACTTGTACGCCATGGACGATCTGTGCAGTCACGATCAAGCCTGGCTGACGGATGGCGATTTCGACCCCGAGCGGCGTTCCATTCGTTGCCCCAGGCACACCTCGACATTCGACTTGACCACGGGTCGGCCGCGCACCTTACCCGCGATCCGTCCGGTAGCGACCTACGAGGCCAAATACGAAGCTGGGCGTGTCCTGATTCTTATCGATACTTAGGGCATATGGTTGTCCCAACGTCCTCCGCCGCCGGGTTGGATGCCGCCGCGATTCGGGCGGACTTTCCGGTTCTGGCCGAACAAGTGCACGAGCGTCCGCTCGTGTACCTGGACAACGCCGCGACGTCGCAGAAGCCGCGAGTCGTGATTGACGCGCTACAGACGTACTACGAGACCTACAACGCCAACATCCACCGCGGACTTCATGCGCTGAGCGAACGTGCCACGGCCGAGTACGAGTCCGCGCGAGCGAGAGTCGCGCGCTTTATCAACGCCGCGCATCCCCACGAAGTGATCTTCACGCGCGGAACCACCGAGGCCATCAACCTGGTGGCCCGCGGCTGGGGTGACGAGCACGTGGGCGAGGGCGACGAGATCCTCCTCACCGAGATGGAGCACCACAGCAACCTCGTCCCCTGGCAGATGCTGGCAAAGCGAAGCGGCGCCTCGCTGCGCTACATCCCAATAGACGTCGAGGGTCGGATTGACCTGGAAGCCTATGCGCGAATGTTCGGGCCGCGAACGCGGCTGGTCACAGTCACGCAGATGTCCAACGTGCTGGGCACGGTCACGCCAGCCGCCGAGATCATTCGAATCGCACACGAGCACGGCGTGCCTGTGCTGCTCGACGCCGCGCAGTCCATCCCGCACCTCGCAGTCGACGTGCAGACGCTCAACGCGGACTTCGTCGCGTTCTCGGGCCACAAGATGCTGGGTCCGACCGGAATCGGTGTCCTCTACGGCCGCGAAGCGCTGCTGGATGCCATGGAACCGCTATTCGGCGGCGGCAGCATGATCCGCGTCGTAGAGCTTCACCAGTCAAGCTGGACGGGCCTTCCCGACAAGCTCGAGGGCGGCACACCCAACATTGCGGGAGCCATTGGCCTGGGCGCCGCCGTGGACTACCTGGAGGCCGTTGGCATGCCCAGCGTCGCCAGGCACGAGCGCGACCTCACCGAATACGCGCTGGCGCAATTGAGCGACCTGGAGGACGTGCGCGTTTACGGGCCCTTGGACGGCAAGGACCGAGGCGGAGTGATCTCGTTCTACGTCGGCGACGTGCATCCCCACGACGTAGGCACCTTGCTGGACGCCGACGGAATCGCCGTGCGCGCGGGGCACCACTGCGCCCAGCCGCTGATGCGCAAGCTGGGGGTCGGGGCCACGGTGCGCGCGAGCTTTTACCTGTACAACACCGCTGCCGAAATCGATGGTCTGGCCCAGGGCATCGCCCGCACGAAGGCGTTTTTTGAATGACGCTTGAGGACCTCTACCGCGAGGTCATCATGGATCATTACAGGCGGCCGAGGAATCGCGGTGCGCTGGACGACGCTAACGTCGTCATGGAAGGCGTCAACCCGCTCTGCGGCGACGAGATCAAGCTCTGGCTGAGCATCGACGACGCCGGCGTGATCACCGGGGCGGCGTTCGACGGCCACGGCTGCTCTATCAGCCAGTCGTCCGCCTCCATCATGACGGCGGCGGTGACCGGAAAGCCGCTGGCCGACGCCCACGCCGTGATCGCCGGCTTCCGCGGCATGATGCTCGACGGCGACCCGCCCGACGAAGCGCTGCTCGGCGATGGCGTGGCGCTCGAGGGCGTCCGCAAATTCCCGGTGCGCATCAAGTGCGCCGTGCTGAGTTGGAACACCCTCCAACTTGGGCTGGATGAGCACGCAACCGCTGGCGGCCAGAAAGTGGAGTTGCACCACAGCGAGTCGTAGAGCCGGGCTGGATGCATGTGCAGACGGCATGAAGCGCCCCGGAAGAGGCGAAGATTCGCGTCGACAACCGCGGTACCCCCGCAAGCACCCATTCGCTCAGGACTACACCCGGCCGGAGCGGTCTCCGCCTTAGCCAGCACGCCCGATTAGACTCTCGGCATTGCCGCGCCCCGGAGCGACAGCCGCCCGTTGACGCCGTTGATCGGTTCGCTCCTGAATCCGCGGATTCGCGCCGTACGGGCAAACCCCGACTTGCTGGCCCTGTGGTTTGCCTATGCCCTGATGCTGTTTTCCATGGCGGCCATGGGACCGGTGCTGGGAGAGGTGAAGGACGAATTCGGCCTCACCCCCGCGACCACGGCCCTGCTCGTAGCCGTACAGGGCATGGGACGCGGAGGATTCATGCTGGTGCTGGCGCCGCTGGCCGACCGCATGTCGCCTCGCCGCCTGATGCCGCTGGGACTACTTCTGACTGGCCTGGCTTCGGTGGTCACGGCTGCGGCGCCAAGCGAATGGATCTTTGGCGTGGGGATAGTCGCCAGCGCCGCCGGCAGCGGGCTGGTCGGCCCGGGTGGGCAGGTTCATCTGGCTCGACGCGGCGGAGGCGAAGACCGGCGGCGCAACATTGCGCGCGTGATGTCGGGCGGCATGTTCGGCGCGTTCGTGGCGCCTATTGCCGCCGGCGGTGTCGCTAGCCTGCTCGGCTGGCGCGCCGCCTTCGTGCTGGTCGCGGTGATTTCGATTGCTGCTGCCGCGGGCGTGGCGTCGGTGCGGACGCTTGAGTCGTCGGCGCCGCCGTCGGCTACTCGGGACGGGGCGGCCCCATCACGACGACGCCGCCCAGGGCTCGGCGTAGGACGTGTAGTGCTCGAGGTCTCGGTTCTGGCGGTCCTGCTGTGGGGCTGGAACAACACCACCCGGGGCTTTGTGCTCCCCTTTTACGGAAGCGAGGCGCTGAAGCTCGGACCGCGCGACATTGGCCTCCTGATGGGATTTGCCTTAGGAGGTCGAGCGGCCCTCACGTACGTCAGCGGTTCTTTCGTCAACAGGTTTGGTTTGGAATCTTCGCTCTTGATTGCCACGATCATCGGAGCGGCCGGCACGCTCGTGATGTATGCCCCGGCGGGTCTCCCGGTCTTTGCGGGCCTCGTTGTTGCCTACACGCTGACCGGCATCAGTTCGCCCATTGTGATCATGATGCTGACCGAGCGAGCCCCACCGCAGCGCCTGGGCCAGGCCATGGGCATCACGCAGTTCCTGGTGGACGGCGTGGGACTGGGCCTGACGCCGCTGATCGGGCTTATCGTTGGCGCGGCCGGTTTTGGCGTCGTGGGTGCCCTGCTGGCCGCCATATCGCTGGCTGCCGGCGCGTGGGGCCTCTGGATCATGCGTCACGGCGAAGGTGACGCCTCGGCCACCGCCAAAGGCTAGGTCGCAGCCCGGCTAGTCCTCGACGAACTCGATTCGCTGGCGCAAATCGGGAATATCGATGTCCAGGTCGCCCTCCGCCAGCTCCAGGCGTCCGTCCTCCATGACCCACGACTCGTCGGCAAACTGGCTAAGCGCGGGGTCATGGGTGGCCATGATGACCGTCAGGTCCTCCGTGTCCACGATCCGGCGGAACAGCAACATAATCTCCAGGCCGGTAATGCTGTCCAGTTCCCCGGTCGGCTCATCCGCAATCAGGACCGCCGGCTGGTTGGCGATGGAGCGCGCGATCGACACGCGCTGCTGCTCACCGCCGCTCAACTCGAACGGCCGATGGCCAGCGCGTTCGGCCAGCCCCACCATTTCCAGCACTTCCATCGTGCGCGACGCACGCTCCCGCGCCGACCGACCGGCGATGCGCATGGTGAGTTCAACGTTCTCGAAAGCCGAGAGCACCGGCAGCAGCGCGAACGATTGGAAAACGAAGCCGAAATTGTGACGGCGAATCTTCGTCAGCTCGGACTCGCTTAGGCGGTTGACTTGCTGGCCCTGGAAAAAGACTTCCCCTTCGTCGGGCTTGTCCAGCGAGCCCAGCTGATTCAGCAACGTCGTCTTTCCCGACCCGGACCGGCCGCGAAGGGTAATCAGTCGGCCCTCATGCGCCACGCAGGTCACGTGGTCGACGGCGCGGATCTCCTCGGTGCCGACTCTGAAGACGCGGGAAATGTCGCGGGCTTCCACGATGACGTTCGGCTGCTTTGCGGCGGCCGGCGGCCGCGCGCCGATCACCTCAGTCATCGCGCGGTGCTCCGCCCGGCGGCGCGAACGGCCGGTGTTCGTCGGGAACGTCCTCGCGCCGAGCGCGCTTGGGCGACTCGCGCTTCGGGGGCGTCGGCTTGGGTTGTCTCCGGATCGGACGGTGGCGGCTCGGGATTACCGGAGCGGCCAGTTCCACCCGCGCGGGAATGATTGGCTCGTCTGGCGGCTGTGCCTCCGTCGGCTCGTCCGATTCCGTCTCACCCGCGGCCGCCGACCTCGACGACGCGACGGTCGAGATACCCGATGTCCCCGGGCGGATCACGATGCCGTCGCCCTCGACATCAACGAACGCTCGCCCACGAATGCTCAGTTGGTCCAGCATTTCCTGGGGCACCTGCAGGCGACCCGTGTCGTCCACGATGACGAACTCGTCGTGGGTGTGGTCTTCGCCGTCCTCGTGAACGCTCACGCGGCGGACCGTTTCGGTGCTCGTGCGGCCGTCCCGAATGGCCACCACGCGTTCTACCTGCCGCGCAATGTTCCGGTCGTGGCTCACGATAATGATGGTCAACCCCCGCTCTCGATTGAGATAGCGCAGGATGTCGTAGATCTGTCCCGCCGTCTGCGTGTCAACTTCGCCCGTCGGCTCGTCGGCCAGCAGCAGGTCGGGATCATTGGCCAGCGAAATCGCAATGGCCACGCGCTGCTGCTGCCCACCGGAGAGCTGGCTCAGCCGGTGATGCATCCGATCTTCCAGCCCCACCGCCCGCAACAGCGACCGCGAGCGGTCCGAGGCCTTGCGCATGTTCCCGAAGAGCATCGGAAGCCGCACGTTCTCAAAGGCCGTCAGATAGGGCACGAGGTTGCGGGAGCTTTGCTGCCAGACGAAGCCAACGTGGTGCCGCTTGTAGTCGACCAGGTCGGACTCGGAAGCCTGCAGAATGTCCAGGTCGCCCACGCGACATTGCCCGGCGGTGGGTCGATCCAGCCCGCCAAGCACGTTGAGCAAGCTGGATTTGCCGGACCCGCTGTTGCCGATAATGGCCATCATCTCGCCGCGCTGCACGGCCAAGTCCAGCCCCTGCAGCGCCACGACTTCAAGATCCTCGGTCTTGTAGATCTTCACGAGGTTGTCGCACTCGATGTAGGGCCTCGACCCGTTGGTGCGTTCAGGAGCCTGCGCCGCGCTCATCCCTGCTCCTCGCCAAACTTCACGGCTTCGTTGATTCGGATCTTGGACAGCAACCAGGCGCTGACGGGGAAAGCCACGACCACCACCGCACCGAAGAGGATGTAAATCTTCAACACGTCGGCCCAGGCCGTGATGATCACGAACGGCGGCGTGTCGCCAAATTGATCCACGCTGAGCTGTAGGAAGGGGATGAACAGGTTGCCCGTGATGACGCCCAGCGCGGTTCCCAGCACGACGCCCATCAGGATGAGAAACCCATTCTCAAACGCGTAGATTCCCACCAGCTGGCGTACCGACAGCCCCATGGCCCGCAGGATGCCCAATTGCTGCATGCGCCGTCGGAACGACATGTAGGAATACATCAGGAAGCCCATGATGGTGAGGACGGCGGCAATCAGGAAGCCGATTGACAAGATGCCGAAGATACCGACCCGCGTCGCGTCGTCGCGGGCGGCGGCAATCTCGGCCCGCGTGTCGCGCGCATCAAGCGGCTTGAATCGCTTCAGTAGCAGCGTTTCGCGTAGTTCCAGAGCGTGGACATCAGGGTCGGTGTGTGCCAGCACCGTCCAGGGCGTCTGTCCCAAGCTGCGCTCCACGTAGTCCAGATTGACGATGACGAACGGTCCGTCTTCCGGATAGTGGGTGGGAAACATATCTGTCCAGCCGGCGATAAAGAATTCAAGAGTCTGGGGAGAGCCGAAGTCGATTCGAAGCGGGTCTCCCAGGCCCAGGCCCAGTTCGCCTTGAAACTTCTCACGTGAAGCGATCAACGCTTGTTCGTCTAGCGCCAGTTGGTTCATCAGGCTGTTGAGCGGCCAAGGGCTGAAGTCGTCCCGCCACCAGGCGGTCTGGGCAAAGTCGATCGGGTCGACGCCATAGGTCTTGACGGCAACCCGCAATGACTCGCCCGGACGCCGGAATCCTGAATCCTCGTTTTCCCAGAGACGCGCAACACGAAGAATCTGGGGAACTTCCAGGTGCCGCTCAACCGGTAGGAATGACCACTCCTGGGTCTCCTCGTCGTAGTCGCCGATTTCCAGGAAATCGGCCTGCGATCCAATGGAGAAATACACGCGATCGTCAAAGTTCCGGTCCATCGTGGCAGCCATGGATGCGCTGAACGCTCCAATAGCCAAGGTGAGCACCAGCAGAAAAATGAGGCGCATGAATTGCTTCGGCTCGCGGGCGATCTGGCGCAGCCCGAGATGCATGGAGACCCCAAGGAATCGGTTCCCCACGAGCGCCAGACCGGCGACCAACCACGGGAAAAAGCGCAGGAACAGCAAGGTCACGGCAAACATAAACATGATGGGAATGATGACCAGCAACGGATCCGAGAACAGGTCGCCGCCGTCGCCAACGGTCACGAGTTGGTCACGTTGGCTGAGCGTGAAGTATCCGTAGGCTGCGCCTACGACGACGATGACGTCAACGAAGTAGCGTTGAAACCAGGGTCGATCGGTGCTGCGTGATACCTCCTGCTTATAGGTGACGATGCTGTGGCGGGCGGCCCCAATGGCCGGCAGCAGTGTGGCCACGATGGCCAGGGCGGCCGCGGCGCCGGCCCAAATGAAGTGCCGGGTCGTGATGTCGATCGGCAACGGATCCCGGTTCGTGAACACGAGGAACGTGAACGTCTTGCCGATGACCTGGGCCAGCAGCGATCCCAGAAAGGGTCCGGCGGCCGTAGCGATCCCGCCAATGAGCAGCCCCTCGAGCACATAGATCCCCACAATCTGGAGCGTGCCGACCCCACGGCTCTTGAGGATGGCGATCTCGTTCCTTTGCCGATCAACCACCATTCCGGAGGTAAGGATGATGTAGTACAGCGTCAGAGCGACGATGGGGGCGCTGAGAATCAGTAGCAGCAGGGTCAGGAAAAAGAGCTTCTGTTCGAAGTCAAAGAAGATTGGTTCCGGCGAGTTCTCGAGGCGCGTGCCTTCCCAGACGGCGTTGGCATTGATTCGAATAACCACGAGACCACCGGTGATCCGGCGGTAGTTGGTTGCCCGAATTGCGTCGATATCGAAATCGGCATACCAGGTTGCTTCGCTAAAGGCCGCCGGGGCGTGGTCGAGCAGGTCGCCGAGATAGGCGGAGCGCTCAATGTAGATCCCGCCTTCGTCGAATGCAGCGCGAACCGGATAGGGCCAATAGTTGCTCTCGGCATCGCGCGGCAGCACCCGTGCAACCACCCGAATTGCCACCACAGCCGGATCGCCGGTCGCCGGGTCGGCGAACTGCATGCCGACGACGTCGCCAACGAGCAAGCCAAGCTTGTCAAGTGCATTGCTGGTCAGTGCGCCCTCGAACAGCGGCATTTGGGCTCCTGCGGGTCCGATCAGGGTGCTGGTCTCGGAGGTGGGCGGCCGCCCCTCGGTAATGACGACGTTGTCGAAGAATTCGTTTATCGAGTACATGAACGCGAACCCAAATCGCCGTGGCGGCGCCGCAAGGTCGGCGTCGTCACGAGGCGAGAGGTCGAGCATTGCCCGGCGCCCCGTTGAGAGATAGCTGATGAGCTGCGTGGTGGGCAGCCCGACGGCCTCAGGAATCAGGGAGCGAAAGAACTGGTCATAGGCCAGGTAGTCCCCGGCGCTCGTCGGCGAGGTCGCATCGGTTTCCTTGTGCCGGATGAAGATGCTGGACGAGGGTTGGGCCTGCGGAATGGGCTTGCGCAGTTCGCGCTGGAGCAGCAGGCCACTGATGCCCTCGGCGTACAAAGGCACCGACGTAGAGAGCGTGACGGTCACCAGCAGCCCGACAGCCGTGGAGCTGATCAGCGCCCGATTGCTAAACAGACGCTTCGCCACGAAGCGAATGATGGCTAGTGGCACTGGAACGCCTCGGAATCGCTCGGCATAGCCCGAAGCGCCTGCCTAGGGCGCGGCGAAGATCATCTGGTCCTCGTCCAGCCCGGAGAGGATTTCGACCTCGCTGTCGCTCCGAATGCCGGTGACGACGGGCAGGCTGCGCCGCTGCTCGTTGACGACGGTTTCAACGAAGGTGCGTTCATTGAGGTCGCGAAGCGCGGTGACGGGGACTTTCAGCACGTCATCCTTCGTCTGGAGTGTGATGTTGACCCGCGCGAGCATGCCCATGCGCACTTCCTGACCCTCAAAGTCCACCTCAACGAGTGCGTCGGGGATTCGTACGGTTTGACCCGTCTGGGTGACGATGGTGCGCGGGATGGCGCTGACGGTGCCGTTGAACTTCACGCCGGGAAACGCGTCAAGCGCGACTTCAGCCGGCTGCCCGACTGACATCTTGGATTGGTCTTGCTCGGCAATCCTGACTTCAATGATCAAATCCGACGGATCGGCGATCCCAATCACCTCATTGAACGCCCTGGCCTGAGAGCCGGCCCGCCCTCGCGTGAACGTAATCACTCCATCGAACGGCGCCCGGATCACGTTGTCTTCCGACTGAGTGAGCAGGGCTTCCAGAGCGATGCGGCTGCGCTCGACTTCGTTTTCCAGGATTTGGAGCTCAAAGTCAGTTGCCGACTCGCCGCGCTCGAACCGATCAAAGTTCTCAACCGTGGCCTCAAATTCCAGCAGCGCGGCCTGTTCGTTGTTCAGCGAAACGCGCAACGTGGCCAGCGAGGGAGCACCCGTGACTTCCTGAAAGCGGACCTCGGCCACCCGCAAATCCGCCAGGGCCGCTTCCAGCGCCGCCTCGGCGTCGGGCAACGCCGTCAGGCTGGTGGTCCGGATCTCGTCGGCGTGGCGCGCCAGGGCTGCGGCCTCCGTCTGGCCGCGCAAATACTGATCGATCCTGGCCGACGCCGCCTGCACGCGGGCTCGCGCAGCGGCCAGAGAGCTGTTCTGGTCAATCTGGATCGCGCTGGCAATTCGAGCGATGGCTTGCTGGATGGTTCCGCTGCCGACGAGAGAGTCAAGGCTAATCTCCGCCTCCCGCAGCCTGTGGTTGGCCAGCTGGACATTGGCTGTTGCCGTCGCCACGTTGACCCGGTGTTCAGCTAGGGCCTTCTGCACCAGCTGCTCGGCCTCTTCCTCATTGGTGCCGTCGTCCAGCAGCTCGGCGAGCTCGGTTTCAAGCAGGTCCAGCGCCGCCAGCGCGTTGTCGTAGCTTGCCTGGGCTGTGGCAATCTCCGCCGGCGTTGCCGGCATGATGGCCTCGTTGTACGCCCGCTGCGCGGCTCGAAAATCAAGCTCGGCGCGCTGCATGGCCTCAGCGGACGCACGCGAACTCTGGCTTGTGATCTCGTCCCGCGTCAGCCTCGCCTTCTCCAAATCTTGCTCGGCAGCCTCCACGACGTGTGGAAACGGCTGAAACGTCACTTCGTGTAGCGTCTCGGCGAGTCTCGACACTTCGGCGCGTTTGGCAACGATGGCGGCCCGCTTGGCAACGATGGCGGCCCGCTCCCGGCTACTGTCATCGCGTGTCTCGGCGCGCATGGTCGCAGCAACGGTTTCCAGTGCATTCTGCGCATTCACCAGATCCTGATCAGCGCGCACGACCGCGGACCGGGCCCCGGTCACGGCGGCAACGGCTGCGTCCACCTGGGCGCGGGCCGTGTCTTCCGGAGAGGCTCCGGTGGATACTGTCCCGGCCTCGAGAGCCCGCAGATTTTCGGTCGCCACGGTCAGATCGGCCTGGAGCCCGTCCAGGGTGGCTTGTGCCTGCGCCTGCGCCTGCGCCTCCGAAACCACTCCGGCCGCCTCGACCTTCACTTCGGCCAGTCGGCCTTCGGCATTGGTCACGGCCCGCTGGGCACGGACCAGTGCGGCCTCGGCCTCGGTGACGCTCAGGTCGACATCGCCCCGATCTTCGCGGGTTGCTAAGTCGATGCGCAGCGCCTCCAACTGCTCGGCCGCGGCGCGTCGCAGTAGCTGGTCGAAAGCTTTCCGTTGGTTCTCCAGCGCCAACTCTGCGTTGGCGACCGCGCGCTGAGCCGCCGCCCGTTCATCCCGCGCGCGAGTACGCGCGGCGTCCAGCCGCAACTCCGCGTTCTGCAGCGCCTCTTGCGAACTCTCGATGTCCGATTCAAGGCGACCAGTCTCTAGTTCGGCCAGGATGTCGCCTTGTTTGACCTCATCGCCCTGGGCGACGTTCATGGTCTTGACTCGACCGTCAGCTTTGAACGCCAGTTCGGTGCGGTCGAGCGCCTCAACTCGGGCCGTTGTGCGAATGGCCTCGATGAGCTGGCCGCGCGTCACCGGCACCATCGGCCTCTGGCGCACCGACTCGGTACGTGTGATGAGCGTGGGCGTAGGTTCCACCGTCTGGATGAACGTCTCGCAGGCGGTCAGCGTGGTACTGACCAGCACCAACGCCGCCAGACCCGCAAGGCGCGGGCCGGTCCGTCTAAGCGTGGGAGTGCATCGCAACAAGGCTATGAGCTTTCAGGATGTGGGGGGACTGAGACCCGTGTGCGGCGCGACGGCGCGATATGGTCCTATTCTTTCACACACATCGTTCCGCTTCCGGTGAGAATCTTGACAAACGCGGCTGATCAACAGGCGCCGCCCGAGCACTCGGCGGCTGTTCCCGCGCGCTGTTAGACTCCCGGAATCCCGGGCCTTGAAGTACCCAACCCGTTTGACTTCCCTGCGTGCAACGGCAGATCTGCTGGCAACGGACGGGCGAGCAGCTGCCAGGCTGGTTGGCGAGGCCGCACCGCTGGACGGCGACGAGCCGGCGGACGCCGACCGCACGCCGTGGCGCATTTCCCCGACTCCGTTTCCGCTTTCCTCATCAACCTTAGCCGCCCTTGAGCAGTTGGGACATGACCTGCTGGCCTTCTACGCCTCGGCCAACCGTCTGTACAGCAGCGCCGCACGCGGACGTGCGCCCGACTGGGTGCTGGGCTGCCTGGAGCAGGGAAAACCGGAGCGCGTGCGCGAACTTGGGCGGCTGCGCCGCTACCGCTCGGCCCTGCCCATCATGATCCGCCCGGACCTCATGGTCCTGGACGACGACCGCTTCATGGCCACCGAACTTGACGCGGTGCCGGGCGGCTTTGGGGTGCTGGGGGCCATCAGCCGGGCCTACCAGAATCTGGGATTCGATCTGGTCGGAGGAACCGACGGCATCGTGAGTGGGCTAGCCGACGCACTACGCGGCGCGACGCGCGTTAACGACCCATCCGTGGCGCTGGTCGTTGCTGACGAGTCCGAGGACTACCGGCCCGAGATGGAGTGGGCCGCGACGGCCCTGCGCGAAGCCGGCCTGCCCACGCGCCAAATCCATCCGCGCGACTTGCGGCTTCACGACGAAACGCTCCAGATGCGCAACTGTGCGGCATGGGAGTCCGTAGACGTGGTCTATCGATTCCTGGAGCTACATGACTTGCCGAATATCCCGAAGATCGATCTCCTGATCTACGCGATGAAGCACCGGCTGACGACGGTGACGGCGCCGTTCAAGAGCTATCTGGAAGAAAAGTTGCTGTTCTACCTTTTTCACCATCCGGAGCTAGCGGAGTTCTGGCGCGGTGCTCTGGGGAAAGACACCCGGGGGCGGCTTGCCCACATGCTGCCGCCGACCTGGTTGCTGGATCCCCAGCCCATTCCGCCGACCGCAGCGCTTGACCCGCCCCTGATCACCGGCAAGCGCCGGATTCGGCAATGGTCGGACCTGCGCGGGTTGTCACAGCGGGAGCGGCGGTTGGTACTAAAACCATCGGGGTTCTCGGAACTGGCGTGGGGGAGCCGGGGCGTGACCATCGGGCACGACGTGAACCAGGACGCCTGGGCCGCGGCGGTGGACGATGCGCTGGCGAGCTTTGAGACGACGCCCTACATCCTGCAGCAGTTCCACCAGAGCCGGCGGGTGCGGGTGAGCTATTACGACGTCGAGGCCGACGCGGTGCGTCCGATGACCGGGCGAGCGCGGATTTCGCCGTATTACATGGTGGTGGACGGCACGGCGAGGCTGAGCGGGGTTCTGGTGACCGTGGTGCCAGCGGCGAACAAGGTAATCCACGGCACCTCGGAGTCCGTAATGATGCCGGCCATGGTTAGCGACGAGGCGGAGATCTAGCCCCGATCGACCTGCTGGCCCTGCGAGGCGATCCAGGCGGCGACTCGGGATTCGACGAGCGCTTGCGCGGCGTCGGGACCCTGGGTACGGAGAATGTCGTAGAGACCGTCGGCTCGGAGTCCGCGCCAGAGGCGCTCGCGATTGGGAAAACCGTCGACCCGTTCGCGAACCAGACGACGCCAGGCCAGGTAGTGCTCGAGGTGGTCTTTGATCTCTAGACCGTAGCGCTGGGCCAGGTCATCCTTGAGCGCGCCGGTGAAGCCGGGGCTGGCGCCGCCGCTGTTGACGGCGATGGAGATTGACCCGTGTTTTACGTAGGCCGAGGCAAAGAAGTCGCAATGCGCCGGGTCGTCGACCACGTTTACCAGGAGACCGCGGGAACGGGCGTCGGCTTCGATGGCGTAGTCCGAGGCGCCGTCACCGGTTGCGATGATCGTAACGCGATGCCCGTCGAGATCGGACGGTGCGTAGGGCCGGCGCCGCAGCCGAATCTCATCCGCATCGCACAGGTCTTGCAGTCGTTCGTCGAAGGGCTCTGAAGCGTCCGTCGGGGCGATGACGGTGGTGCGGATTCCGAAGTCGACCAACAGGCAGGCCTTGAAGTAGGCCGCCTCTCCGGCACCGACCACGACGGCGGATCGGCCTTCCATGTTGAGGGCGACCGGAATATACGTGCGGCCGCTCATGGGGCCGCGCCTGGCACGATCATTGGAGGCGAAGGGTCTCTGTTTGGAGCGCGTGGCTTCCAGTCGCATGATAGGCGGGCCGGTCTCAGGCTGGAGGCTTTGCAATGGCCGCTGTTCCCGAGATGACGTGTGTGCGCTGCCGGGGCGATCTGCGGGTCGAGGTGGGCCGAGCCGAGGTCGCCGAGCCGGGGCCCGGCGAGATGCGGGTGCAAACGATGATGTCGGCGATCTGCGGCAGCGATTTGCATCACTACCGGACTCCGGCGGCCGAACGCGACAAGTGGGGCTGGAGTCAATGGGCGCTGGGACACGAGAACACGGGGATCGTGGACGCGGTGGGGTCGGGTGTGGGGTATCCGGCGGCGGGCGACCGCGTGGTGGTATTCGGCATCGTGGGCTGCGGCCACTGTGTGCACTGCCGGCGGGGCGAGGGGATGTTCTGCGCGGATGCCGAGCACTTCAGCCGCCATCGGCACGGCACGAACGCGGCGTACCTGGTGGCGCCGGCGCACACCGCCCTGCCGCTGCCCGACGACTTCGACTGGGAGATGGGCGCCCTGCTTTCGTGCAACGTCGGGACGGCCTACGGAGCGCTGCGCAAGACGGGTGGTTCCGGGGATCGGCCGCTGGCGGTGTTTGGGCTGGGTCCCGTGGGGCTGGCCTGCGTGATGCTGGGCCGTGCGCGCGGCGCAACAGTCATCGGGGTCGATCCCGTCGCCGAACGCCGGGCGCTGGCGCTGGAGTGCGGGGCGCAGACGGCGTTGGATAGTTCCGATCCCGATCTGATCGCGCGCATCGCCGAACTGGCCGGAGGCGAAGGGGTGGCGGCGTCGATCGACACGAGCGGTCACCCGGCGGCGCGTGGCGCGGCGGTGGACGCGCTGCGGACGCAGGGGACATACGTGGAGGTTGGCGTGGGCCACGACGCGACGATCGCGCCGAGCCAGCAGCTGATCTTTCGGGAGGTAACGCTGCGTGGATCCTGGCTCTACAAGCAGCATGAGTGGGAGGGGCTGCTGGACTTCGTGCGTCGGCGAAAGGTGCCCATCAAGTCGCTGATCACGCACCGGTTTCGGCCGGAAGACGCGGTGGAGGCGTTTGAACTGGCCAACGGCGCCACCGCGGGAAAGATCCTGTTCGACTGGAGCTAGGGCGAGGAGACTCCAATTGGCGGTGACGTGACCCCTGGTCGGGCAGGGCGGCTGGGCGATCGGTTTCTGAGCCGGCGGGGCGAGCGGCTGGGAGATTGCGGGTTCCTGGACGATCCGGGGCGTCCGGCGTGGCGGGCGGACGGTGGGGTGACATTCTGGCACTACGCGCGGCGGAATCGGCTGTCGTTGATCCTGGGGACGGCTGGCGGACTGAGGGCCAGGAAGCGAGCGTTTTTCAGTACCGAACTGACGCCGGAGTTCGACGGGCTGTACACGGTGGAGGGGTTTCTGGACCCGAAGCCCAACTGGCTGGACGACTCGCCGTACTTCGGCGGGGAAGGTGGGCGCCGGTGGCGCGGGTGGATTGGGGATGTGCTGCTGCGGGTGGACCTGCCGCCGGGCTTCCTGGGTGTTTGGGTGGCGGACTGGGGGCACCCGCTGGACGTGATGGCCGTGCAGCGGGGCGAGCCGTCGCCGCTGGGGCTGGGCTATGACTCGCGGACGGGGCATGAGGCGAACCGGGCGTATGCGCACAGCCTGGCGCCGATCGAGACGTACCGGGGCGGGCACCTGGCGCCGGTGGTGACGGTGATGCGGCCAGGGCCGGGGATTGCGATTCCGCGGGTCTGCGTGTCGGTGGCGGAGGTGCAGCCACGGATGCGGCGGAGGGGCTGAATTGGGGTCTCGCGCGCGGTAAGAGTTTTTTCTAAAAAACTCTTGAGGCGCGGCGGGTTGTTGTTCGGCTGAATCGGGGACGCGGCAGGCCCAGCCTGGCGGCGGACGGATGGGGGTGGGGGACAGGAG
>DAOUIX010000175.1:0-10561 GCA_034423235.1 Chloroflexota bacterium
GCGGAGGATGTGGGGGCTCTTGTGGCCGGTGAAGCCGATGTAGCGGACGAGGCCGCGTTCGCGGGCTTCGAGGGCCGCCTCGACGGCGCCGCCGGCTTCGAAGATCCACTCGGGGTCGTTGTCGTAGTTGACTTCGTGGAACTGCCAGAGATCGAGGTAATCCACTTGCAGGCGACGCAGGCTGTCGTCGAGTTGGGAGCGGGCGGTCGCGGCGTCGCGGGCGCAGACCTTGGTCATGAGAAACACGTCGTCGCGGCGACCCTGGATGGCCCGGCCGTAGCGTTCCTCGCTGACGCCGTAGCCGTAGTCCCAGGCAGTGTCGAGGAAGGTGATGCCGGCGTCGATGGCGGCGGGGATCATGCGGGCGGCTTCGTCGTCGGTGACGGAGGAGCGGGAGAGGTGGCCGCCGCCGAGGCCGATGATGGAAAACCGGTCGGGATGGCGGCCGAGGCGGCGGGTGGGGAGCGCGGTCTCGTGCGGCGGCATCAGGTCATGCCTGGAACTTCGAACCCCCAGAGGGAGTAGACGCCGCCCTTGGGCAGAACCTCGTCGGCATATTCCTCAGCGTTGTCGACCGGGCGGTAGCCGAGTTCGCTGACGGCGTTGGTGATGTCCCAGTAGGCGCGGGCGTTGGCGGAGATGCCGTAGTAGATGCCGTATTTGATGTCCGGGGCGACGATGGAGCGGACCACCAGGTTCAGGAGATCGCGGTCGCTCAGCCAGGTGGAGAGGATGCGCGGCCCCATGCTGAACTCGGGCGGCTTCTTGCGGTATTCGTAGCTGCCGATTCGCAGGACGATGACTTCCATGCCGTGACGGTCGGAGAAGTAGCGGCCGAGGGATTCGCCCCAGACCTTGGCGGCGCCGTAGACGCCGTCGGGGCGGGGCAGGGACTCGGCGTCGCAGCGCTCGCCGACGATCTCGTACCAGCCGGTGGCGTGGTTGGAGCTGGCGTAGATGAAGCGGCGAACGCCGGCCAGCCGAGCGGCCTCGTAGGCGTTCCAAAGGCCGACGATGTTGGGTTGGAGGTAAGGCTCAAAGTCGTCGGTGTTGTGGTCGGACTTGGCGTGCATGTGGACGACGACGTCCTGGCCGGCGAAGGCCTGCGCGATGGTATCCACGTTGTCGAAGTCGAGTTGGACGAAGCGTGGGTCGTCGTTAGGACTGCGCGAGGTTCCAGAGACTTCAAGGGAGTCGGGGAGATCCTCCATGAGGGTTTGACCGATCTTGCCGGTCGCGCCGGTCACCATCACCTTGAGCCGATCAGCCATGAATTAGCTCCCCGCTGGATTCGTGGGCACCGGCCGGCGCCCGTTGGCAAAGGATACCGAGCCAGCGCCCGAGGACACCGAGACGGCAGGTTGGCGGGAGCCGCGGGGGCTAGTTGTTGAGTTGGCCGGCGGCGCCGGGGACTCCTTGAACGGCGTCGGCGAAGGCGCGGATGTGGGCGGCGGGGGTGTCTGGCGAGAGGCCGCCGGCCGTGCAGAGCAGCATGCCGCCCGAGGGCGCCCCAATGGCTAAGCGCTCCTGGCAGTCGCTTGTGATTTCAGGCGGTTCGAGGTGCTGGACGACGTGGATGGGCGGGACGTTGCCCATCAGGCAGACGCGGCCGCCCAGGTGCTCGGCGGCAACGTCCATCTCAATGCCGAACATGAAGACGGTGCAGTTCATATCGGCGATCGCGGCGACGGCGGCGTCGGGCACCAGGTTTTCGTTGTGATACAGGCGGAAGGTGGCTGAGGAGAAGGCGTCAAAGATGTCCTTGAGGTACGGGTAGATGAATTCCTCGCAGTGCGCCTGGCCGACCTGGCCAGGCAGGTGGTCGGTGACGATGAGACGATCGATCGTTCCGGTAATGCTTTCCTGGGCGCGCAGGTAGGCGACGTTGGCCTCGACGACGCGCTTGTTCCAGTCGTGAATGAGCGCGGGGTGTTCGTAGAGCTCGATGAGGTACCGCTCGTAGCCGAGGACCAACGCACCCGACTCGACGCCCATGCAGCGGCCGTAGCCTTCGAAGTGCCCCCACTCCTTCGCAATTACGGGGTCCATGTGGTCGGCGTACCAGGCGTAGTCGTCAAGGGCGATGGCCATGTAACCGGAGGTCCAGGGATCCGGCATTTCGAGCGCCGTGAGGTCGTGGATGTCGTTGACGGCGGCGAACGGCACCAGGGGACCGTCTTCCTCCTGCTCAATCGGCGAACCCCAGGCGGAGGTTTCCGGCGCGTAGCCATAGTCGGGGGCAACGCCTGGCAGGTGCAGGATGTCTGGGAACTCAAGCTGAAACTTGGCCTGGGCGTAGTATTTGGCCTCAGCAGTTTCGTAGTACTCCTGGCGCCCGACGCCGGCATAGCCGGAGAGAAACGGTTCCGAGGCCCAGACCACGGGCGGAACCTCGGCGACGGCTTCCTGCCGGTTGGCTGCCAAAACCCGCGCGTAGACATCTTTGGAGCGGGCAGCAGCTTCGTTGCTGTCAGGCAAGTCGGGGCGGGACATGAGCTACCTAGGGCGTCGCGTCTGGCGGCCCAGTGTCGCCTGATGCGGCGGGATCAAGCAACGGCCAGTCCGTGGGACGCAGATCGTCTGGCGGCGGTTCGGGCAGCCAGGCGGTCAGTCGCCCCAACGGGCTACGCAATGATGCGACCAGGTCGTAGGCGCGGTCGATCAGCAGTCCAACCAGCGGCCAATAGCCGACGGACCGCCACGATGCTTCCGGCTGGACCTGACAGAGCACCGCCCGTAACGCCACTCCGGCGTGAAGGACGCGGCCGTCTGGTCGAATCACGTGCATGCTCTGCTGCCGTCGCGTGGGCGAAATGGTAGATAACATGTGCTCTGCCAGGGGGGACGTCATGTCCACGCGCGCGACTCGTCGATCAGGGTCCAGCCGAACCAGGAGCGCCACACAGCGGCGGCAGAAGCCGCAGGATCCGTCATAGAGCAGGATCGGGCGGCGGGGCGGGGCGGGCTCACCGGCGTGGTTCATGCCGAAAGTGTAAGCCGGAATCCCGCCGCCCAGAGATTGACCGGCCTGCGTTCGCATGCGACGCCGAAGCCAACGACCGCGAATTGTTCGCAGGTTGACATTTCAAAGATCACTGTGTTTACCTTCCGAGGGTGTATCGGCTAGGCCGTCGCCGTTAAACAGGCGTATGGCGGGGAGGACTCCGGATGAAGACGCATGTAACACGTCGTGCACTGATTCGATCTCTGGGAGTCGGCACCGTGAGTGCTTCGGCGGCCGCCGTCCTTGCCGCCTGCGGCGAGGCCCAGGTCGTAACGGTCGAAAAGGTCGTCGAGAAGGAAGTTCCGGTCGAGAAGATCGTCGAAAAGGAAGTTCCGGTTCAGCAGATCGTAACCAAGGAAGTCGTCAAGGAAGTACCGGTTGAGGTCCAGAAGGTCGTCACGCAGGTCATCGAGAGAGAGAAGGTCGTCGAAAAGGTTGTCGAGGTCGCGCCACAGCGAGGCCCGGCGCCACCGATTCAGTTCATGAACTACTGGTCTCGCGGCAACCGCTGGGAAACGATGAAAGTCGGGCTTGAGATCTTCGACAAGAAGCACCCGGAGATCCAGTACGACCTGATTCCGCTGCCGCCGCGTTTCTACCAGGAAAAGAGCGCCATCATGTTCGCCGCCGGCACGGTGGGCGACCTGCTGGTGATGAACGGCGGCCAGATGTTCCAGTTCCAAGGCAACCTGCTGCCGCTGAACGACATCGCGCCGAAGCTGGGCGTGGACTTCGACGACTACGTGCTGCTTGAGCGACTGCATCCGACGCGTCCGAGCGTGTGGACAGTCGGCATCGACGGCGAGTTCTATGCGTTCCCGTTCATGATCGGGAGCGTGGGCGGCTGGTACTACAACGTGGACATCCTGGAAGGCGCCGGGCTCGAGCATCCGGACGAATCGTGGACCTGGGAAGTCCAGGACGAGGCGCTGAAGCAGATGACCAACGCGGAGCTTCCGCAGTACGGCACGTGGAATCGCAACAACACCGAGGTTCAACTCTTCGAGCGAATCGCGGAAGCCGGCGGCAAGCACTTCAGGGAAGTCGACCGTCCCTATTTGACGGCCGGATTCGACACGCCAGACAGCGTTGCGTCGTTTGAGCGCTGGATGAATTACATTCACGTTGACGGCGTGGCTCCGCCTCCGGCCGAGATTGCGTCGTTGGGCATCGAGGGCGTCAGCAACCCGTTCCTGGCGGGGCGGATCGGCATGCTGCACGGCGGCATTCACACGCCGGGCAACTACGACGCGATCATCAAGGGTCGCTTCCAGTTGGAGATCATGCCGACCCCGAAGCCGCCGAGCGGCGAGAACTGGTACATCAACAACCAGTTGGGCCACTTCATCACGCGCTACTCGCAGCACCGGGGGTCGGAGGAGAACACCATCACGCTGGCAGCGTTCCTCTCGGGCGACGAATTCCAGGCGCTGGTTGCGGAGTGGCGCGGCGCGGTTCCGACCACCAAGGAGATCATCAACAGCGGCGCGTGGCTGGATCCGATCCCTGGTCGGGACATGCCGCAGAACATGCAGATCATTAACAACAACCTGTTCCACTCGAACGTGTACGGGAACCACTGCTTCGACGGCTGGTCGGAGTGGTTCTGGAACATCATTTCGGCCGAGACCGAGACCGCCTGGATTGGCGAGAAGCCGCCGGCTGACGCGATCCTCGACCTGGCCGAGAACACGAACGAGTTCATGGCCAGCCTGGCCGAGGCGTAGTGGGCAGCATGCGCCGCTCAATGCGGTTCGTGTCTGCGTAGACTCGAACGGGGTCGAGTGCCGAGTCCGGCACTCGGCCCCGTATTTTTACGGGAAGACTAAATGCGACGGACGATTTGGCAGCAATGGAGCGGCATTCTCTTCGCCGTTCCGTGGTTATTACAGTTCGTGCTGTTCATCGTCGTGCCATTCGCGGCCTCTTTTTGGCTAAGTCTCACTGACTACCGATTCAGAGACTTTCCGAACATGATTTGGTTTGAAAATTATGTCGATTTGGCTTCAGACGAGGTATTTCTGAAGAGCATTTTCAACACTCTGTACTACACGGTTTTTCATGTTCCCGGAGTGATGGTTATAGCGTTTTTCATTGCCATTCTGCTCAATCAGAAGGTCAACGGAATGCCGCTGTTCCGCACGCTCTTCTACCTGCCGTCGATTACCGCAGGTGTGGCAACCATTATGTTGTGGCTCGTGATTTTGCAGCCCAACGGAATATTGAACCAGGCGCTCGGGCTGTTCGGCATTCCGGGACCACGCTGGTTGACGTCAACCCAGTGGGCCATGCCCAGCCTGATTCTCATGAGCTTCTGGACGGTCGGAACCACGATGATTCTTTACCTGGCCGGCTTGCAGGGGATTCCGCAACATCTTTATGAAGCGGCGTCGATCGACGGCGCCGGTCACCTGCGTAAGCTGTGGCACGTGACGGTTCCGATGATGACGCCGACGATTTTTCTCACCCTGGTGCTGGGGATCATCGGTTCGTGGCAGGTCTTCACGCAGGCGTTGATTCTGACAGGGGGAGGCCCGGCCAACGCGACCTTGTTCGTCCTCCTGTACCTCTACCGAAAGGCGTTTCTGATATTCCAGATGGGATACGCCTCGGCCATTGCGTGGGTGCTGTTTGTGATCATCCTGATCTTTACGTTCATACAGTTCGGCATAGCTCGGCGATGGGTCTACTACGAATACGATGAGTCGAGTTAGCCGCTGATGGCCCTCCTTTCAGATCAAGCGCCCTCGAGTTCGAACGTAGGTCAGCCTGTGCAGTCGGCGGTGACCATACGGGGCTGGCGCGCGCGCTTCCTGCGTCCGGTATGGCGCTTGCTGATCTACGCGCTTCTCATCGCCGGCAGCGCGATCTACGGGTTCCCGTTTGGCTGGATGGTGCGATCGTCGTTCATGACGATCGACCAGTTCTATGAGGATCCGCCACCGTTCTTTCCTTTGCCGCCGAATTGGTCAAGCTACACCGAAGTGTGGGAGACCGGCCCAATCGTCTGGTGGATCGCCAACTCAACGATCGTGACGGTCCTGGGGGTGGTGGTGTTGACTTTCGTGAGCGCGGTTGTGGCCTTCGGATTCGCTCGCACCGAATACCCGATTCGCGACGCGCTGTTTCTGCTTGTCATCTCGACCATGATGCTTCCACAACACGTGACGATCATCCCGAAGGTCATCATATTCCGGGACCTTGGCTGGCTGGACACGCTGCTGCCGCTGACTGTTCCGATGATTGGCGGCTCCGCCTTCTTTATATTCATATTGCGACAGTTTTTCCGAACGATTCCCAAAGAACTAGACGACGCCGCCGCAATTGACGGCGCCTCGCCGCTGCGCATCATGTTCACGATTATTTTCCCACTATCGAAACCAGCCATTGCAACGGTTGCGGTCTTCTCGTTCATCGGCAATTGGAATGAGTTCTTTGAGCCGTTCATCTATTTGAACACTCCCGAACGCATGACGTTCGCGGTCGGCCTGCGGTTTTTCCAGGCCGGGATGTGGGAACAGCCGCAATTGCATTTGCAGATGGCCGTCGCGTTGATTGCCGTCGCCCCGATCATCGTTATATTCTTTTTTGCACAGAAACACTTTATCCAAGGGATCACGCTTACCGGGTTGAAGGGGTAGGCACCGGCTTCGTTGAGTCACCGGCGCGCGGAGCTAGCGTCGCGGTTCGAATCGGGCTATCTGGTCGTCGACCCAAGCGTGATTGGCGTCGCGGGTGCGGCCGGCGTTGTGAGGGGTGTGGACGACGTTGTGGCGGCCGAGCAGGGGCGAGTCGAGGGGGACGGGTTCTTCGGCGAAGACATCGGCGGCGAGTGCCAGCTCATCGTTGAGGACGCGGCGATAGAGGGCGTCGGTGTCGCAGACGGCGGCGCGGGTGACCTGCACGACCAGCGAGCCGTGAGGCAGGGCGTCGATCAGTTCGGCGGTGATTAGGCCGCGCGTGTTGTCGGTGAGGGGGAGCATCGGGACGAAGATCTCCGAATCCCGGACAAGCTCGGAGAGATGGAAGCAGCGGCGTACGCGGGCGGCGGCGAAGGTGGCGTCGGGCGCGTAGGGATCCCAGATGGCGACCTCGGCGCCGACGGCCGCGCAGAACGAGGCGTAGCGGGCGCCGATGTTTCCGGCCCCGACCACCCGCACACGCTTGCCGGCGAGGGTTCCGCTGGTGAACCGAGGATCGTCGCCGTATTGCTCGCCGCGGTGGCCCGGGCGGCCGACCTCCGGGCGGTACTTCCAGGTCTCGTGCCCGTGCCGCATGGCGGTGTAAGTCTGCGGCGTTCGACGAAGGGCGGCCAGGGTGAGTCCCAGACCGTACTCGGCGACGGACTGCCCCCAGTAGACGTCGAGCCGGTGGGGAATGAAGCTGACGCCGCGGGCGATGGCGGCCTCGATGCCGTCGGTCGAGGAGTCACCCCACCACTTGGTGAGGAGGTAGCGCGGGTGGAAGCACTCTTCGAGCGCGCTGAATGGTTCGAGGTCCCGGGCGGCGGCCGGCAGACCGAGGAGCGCCAGGCGATGGACGGAGGCGGGGTCGGGGACGAGCTGCGGGGCGCGGGCTTCGGGATCCTGGGTGCGATAGAACTCGCAATCGCCCTGGCGGCGCCATTGCTCATGCCAGTGGTCGGCCGCGAAGGGCCACGCGGCGTCAAAGCGCTCGTTGACACAGATGACCGATCGCATAGCCCGCGCCCTCCAGTTAACCGACTGCTGACCAAAGATGCCTGCGCTGTACTATCGCAGACTCTCGGAATGTCGCAGTACTCGCGGAGCCAACCATGAAGCGATTCCTCATTCAATCAGAGACTCCACGCGATCAGTTGGACTGGGGATCGCTGGGCTGGCTCAGCAACCCGCCGGTGACGGGGAGCAAGTACCTGACGGTGATCGACGTGGAGTTGCTGCCGGGCAACGGGCACGACTTTCACAAGCACCCGGACCAGGAAGAGTCGATCGTGTGCGTGAAGGGCACGGTGGAGCAGTGGGTGGACCAGGAGCGGCGGATGCTGAATCCAGGGGACGCGGTGTATATCCCCGCGGACTGCGTGCACGCGACGTTCAACGAGGGCGACGAGCCGGCGAAGGTGCTGGCGATCCTGGGTCCGTGCGTCGGGGAGATCGGCTATGAGGTCGAGGAAGTGGCCGATCAGGCGCCGTGGAAGGGACTTCGCGGCTAGCTACTCGGTAGCACAGCCGGCCAGTGGGAAGTCGCGGCGCCAAACGAAGATGGCGGCTCCGGCTGGTCTTCGGGCGGGCGGATGCTCCAAACTGCGGGCCAGACGGCCCCTGCCGCATTGAGTGAAGGCTGATCATGGCGCACCACGAGTTTTCGCCCACGACGTACTACAACACGATGGGGACGCATCCGCCGGCATTGCATGTCGAGGCTGGGGATTCGATAGCGACGACAGCGGTCGACGCCCGAGGGTTCGATCATGAGAACGTGGAGCGGGCGGGACGGCCGAATCCACAGACGGGTCCCTTCTACGTGCATGGCGCGGAGGCCGGGGACACGCTGGTTCTGCGGTTGCACGAGGTGGTGCCGAACCGGCGGATGGGGTGGACGACAGGGCGGTTGGCGCCAAACGTGCTGGACTTCGGGTACGAGGCGAACTTCGCCGACGAAGTCGAACTGGCCTTCTGGGACGTGGACGTGGAGGCGGGAACGGTGACGCTGACGGAGCCGCAGAACCGGCTGACCGGGCAGCCGCTGCCGCTGCGGCCCATGCTGGGAACGGTAGGCGTGGCGCCAGATATTGGCGAGGCGATCAGCACAATGACCTCGGCGGTCCACGGCGGAAACATGGACTACATCGGGATCAAGCCCGGCGTGACGGTGTACCTGCCGGTGTTTGCGGACGGGGGGCTGTTTTTCCTGGGGGACGGGCACGCGCTGCAGGGCGACGGCGAGATGGACGGCACGGGCGTCGAGATCTCGATGGACGTGCGGTTCAGCCTGGACCTGATCAAAGGCAAGACGATCGGCTGGCCGCGGGCCGAGGACGACACGCACCTGATGGCCTGCGGCAACCATCGCCCGCTGGACCAAGCGGTGCAACACGCGACGACGGAGATGGTGTCGTGGCTGGAAACGGACTATGGCCTGACGACGCGCGAAGCGCACATGTTGCTGGGGCGGTTCGTGGAGTACGACGTGGGGAACATGTTCGACCCGGCGTACACGATGGTGTGCAAGGTGAAGAAGGCCGTGCTGGCGGAGTTGGGTTTCGCGCGTACGGACGGCTGAGCCACGCCACCGGGTCGGGGCGAGCTAGGTGACTTCCGCTAGTGCAACGGGCCGGTTCTCGCGGCTGGAGATGTCGCAGGCGATGGCGGCGCGGAGGGCTTCGACGGCATCGTCGGCGGTGCTGCGGACGGGCTGACGGCCACGGGCGACGTCCAGAAAGGCGTCGACCTCGGCGGCGTAGGCGTGGGCGAAGCGGTCGTGAAAGTCCGGATAGGGCTCCGCTCCAAGCGGCGGGCCGGTGGGCTCCAGCGAGCGGAGCGGCAAACGGGGGTCCCAACCGACCACGACGCTGTCGCGGGAGCCGAAGAGTTCCATGCGTATGTCGTAGCCGAGCGGGTTGTGGCGGGTGTAGCTGAGCAGACCCAACGCACCGCCCGAGAGGGTGCAGGTGGCAATGGCGGTGTCGCAGTCGTCGAAGCGACCGTAGACGTCCCACTTGCGGACGGTGGTCTGGGCGTAGACCTGCACGACCTCTTCGCCGGTGACGAAACGAAGGGCGTCGAAGTCGTGGACGCTGAAGTCGCGGAACATGCCGCCGGAGCCGGCGATGTAGGCCTCGGTGGCGGGCTCGGGATCGTGACCGGTGGTTCGAAAGGTGTAAAGGGTGCCCAGCCCACCGGCCGCGACCAGGTCGGCGGCGGCCTGAAAGCCAGGATCGAAGCGGCGCTGGAAGCCCATCTGCACCGGCACATTGCGCCGGTGGATGAGGGCGACGACCTCGCGCGAGCGCTGGAGGTCGTGCGAGATGGGCTTTTCGCAGAGGGTCGGGACGCCGGCTTCGACCGCGGCCTGCAGGAGTTCGGCGTGGGCGGTCGTGGTGGCGGCGATGACGAGGGCGTCGACGGAGGCGAGCAGTTCGTCGTAGGTGGGGACGTAGCGAAGGTCCAGATCACCGGCGACTGAATTGGCCAGTTCGGTGCTGGCGTCCTGGACGAAAATCTCGGTCACGTCCGGATGCGCCATGAGCCGTTCGGCGTGGGGACGCCCGATGCGACCGACGCCGGCTACGCCTACGCGCATATCAGTCCCTTTCGTCTTTTCATTGCCCGGCGGGTGGCCGGAGGCGTGTGCACTTGCTGGCAATCATCGCGCAATCTGGACCGGTGGGGCCCGCGCGTCAAGGGCGGGGCGCGAGCGATGGATGGCGAGGAGCGTAGGCTTAGGCCGACCATTCCAGTTTGAGCAGGATTGACGTGCGCGCTCTGAGTCGAACAGCTTCGGGTCACCTATGAGTGAAGGACGGTTGGCGGGCAAGGTTGCGGTGGTTACGGGGGGTGGGAGCCAGCCTGGGGA
>DAOUIX010000176.1:0-4013 GCA_034423235.1 Chloroflexota bacterium
CCCCTTGTCATTCCGAGGTCCCCCGAGAGCCTGCCCTGAGCCTGTCGAAGGGAATCTCGACTTCCGCGCTTGTTCGCACCCCAACCGTGATCTCAGCGTTGCCGTCCAATCGCGTCGGTGCGGGTCCCCGACCCGCCCGTCTTCGCGCAACGCCCCTGCCCCGCCCCGAACCGCCGCCTACAATCGGCACCATCCCACATCAAGCTTAACGTCTCCCCGCCCCTGCGGTCGTTGTCAACAAGGCTAATGGGAACTGAACGTGGGAGGAGGTTGACCATGAGCTCGTTCGACAGGATCACCTTCAATCCCGCTGTCATGGGCGGCAAGGCCTGCATCCGCGGAATGCGAGTTACCGTCGGAACGGTCGTGGGGTTGTTGGCCTCTGGGCGCTCACACGACGGAATCCTTCGTGCCTATCCCCACCTTGAGCAAGAAGACATCAGCCAATCCCTGGCCTACGCCTCCTGGCGGCTGGAGGAGCGTGAGGTTCCCCTCTCCACGCGGTGAAAGACCTTTGCAAAACGTCTCCCACCCTCCGAGGCGTGGCCGCTCTTCACCCTCTCCAAGGGACGAGGCAGAGCCTGTCCTGAGCTAGCCGAAGGATTCGGCCGTCTCTGGTCGAAACCGGGAGGGGGCCCCTGCCTTTGTCATCCCTGCGTCCCTGCTCCTGATCTTGCGTAGAGGGCCGACTCGCCCGTCTTCCAAGCAGCTTCTAGCCCCGGCCCCATCCATTCGTAATGTGCTGGGTCTGAGTTAGTCAAAGGAGCCTGGTGAGGATGCGGGCTGGTGTACTCACGGGGTCGTCTTACCAATACTGTGGCTGAGTGAACTGGACCCGTCTATGCCGATGCCGGTCATTTCCCTTTTCCCGATTGCAACGAAGGTGTACGGCTTGTAGGTTCTTGTTGGCATTTGTGCCCCCAGTGCTCTTTGGCTGGATGTGATCCAACTCCATTAGTTCAAGTCGCAGCTTTGAGGGACTATGTGGCAACTCACATCGGCAAAGTGGACACTCCCATTCTTGCTCAATACAGAGCTGGTAGAGCAGGCGTGACTTGTTGGTGTGGAGAGTTGGCTCCTCGAGCTTTGGATTGCGCTCTGCAATGAATATGAATGTCTCTTGCTCAATGGTGCCATGTGCACCATCGGATTGCTGCACATTTGGATATTGAAGCAAGGCTGGTAAGGAGACAAGATTCGACTGCATCGCAGTGTGCACACATTTTGTCTGGGGCGTTAACATACTGCACTTGGATGCGTCTGTCACAGCGGTGGCCTGGATAAGGTCGTCATTCAGGGTCGTGACCTCGTCATGTCTGGCAGACGGCTCAGTCATGAAACACGCGCTATTACTTGAGAAACTCAACGCTTGCCTAGCGCCGAATGGCCTTTGGCGCTGCTCGAAATAGGGCCTAGCAAGCGTTCTTTCGAATTTGGAGAAGACCGGCGCTGATGCTAAGAAACCAAAGCGACCTAGCTGCCACGATCGGAGGACATAAGCCGCCGGACTCTCCAACGCGTCGTATCCCGCCAGCCCCGACGCCCGGATGTTCGTGTCCGCCACGACCCGAATCACTCAACCGCAGCTTGCCCCTCCACCCCGCCGCGATCCTCGGCCCGCACTTCCGCCACCGCCTGCACCACCTCTTCCTCAATCTCCTCCGCCGTCTGGTCACGAAACGCCCGCCCGAACCGCTCCGACTTCGCGAAGTCCCACTCCCGACGCGCATCCGTTTCAGCCACGCGACCTACCCTGTCACAACCGCGCCGCGATCGCCCCAGCCGTCCCAAGCACGTTCACAACGACCCCAGCAACAGACCCACCTCCCACGTCTTCGGCTTCGCTACATAAGCCTTCGCGACTTAATCCTTCAGCGTCCGATCCGATTCGTCCCATCGCCCTGGCCTCGTCAGCGCCGCTCCTGGACTCACATCTTCGTCGTCACATCTCTCCAGTCGCGATGCGCACCATGCACCCTCCGATGGAGTCCGGTAATCGCCATTCAATTCTGTAGACTCGAAATAGCTACTCGATGCTGAGCAACGGCATATCTCTTGCGGGTGTGCCGGGGGCCACTCGCGAGTAGTCAAGTGGAGCCGCCAATCGGCGAAACGGAGTCGTCACCAATGCGTGCGGGCGTCCGACGCGCTGCCTCGCTGCTTATGGCGACGATCGCAATCGTCACGTTTGGCGTCTCGATCGCCCAGGCCCAGTGGCCCACAACCTGCGTTCAACTCAACGACCTCGCCGAGGCCGCCGTAGGCAATCACCAGAACGTCGGCATCTATCAGCGAGCCTACGGGGATCAAGCGGAAGCGCAGTGTCGGAAAGATCACCGCGACGATGTGCGCCGAACGTTCGCCTGGGCCCTGGGCGGCGCAGGCGAAGCGGTCGCCGGGACGTGGCCAACCAGCTGCGTCGCGCTCAACGACTTGGCTGAAGCCGCCCGCGGCGCTGCGGGCAGCGTCGGCATTTACCAGCGGGCCTACACTGATGACGCGGAGGCCGAGCGCGCCTGTCGGTCTGATCATCGCGCCGATGTCATCGCGACCTTCGCCTGGGCGCTCCCGGCCCCCGTCCCGGAACCAACGCCGGAACCCGTGCCCGAGGCTACCCCTACGCCGCGGTCTGTCCCGCCAACCGAGCATCCGGACTATCAACGCGTTCGGGATGTGGCCTTCACCCGAAGCGGCAATGCGGACCTTGCAGATGCGGTGGCAGCCGACGTCATAGGCCGTGGGGCAATCGACAGCTTCCTTCGCGGAACCGATGCGGGCGTGCAATTCGGGCACTGGCATTGCCCGTCGCGAAGTGCCGCCTGTCCCCTGGCCCCTGAGGCATCAACTGCTCCCCCACCGCCGCAGATCGATCAGGGCGCCCAGGGCCAGGATCCGCATTCCGGGCCAAGTATCCGCCTCACCGACCTGGTGGAACTGATCACAGTTTCGATCTGGGACGGAGGCATTCTCGACCTGTCCAACCTGGATGCTGACCGGACCTACGAGGTCATGGTGTCCAGCAGCAGCCCCTCCATCGTGGGCATCGGTGACTGTCTGGGGGCATCGGAATGGACCACGTTCACGGGATCAACGTCTCGCAGCTTTTGGTTCGTCATGCGCGGCTGCGCGCCGGGCAATGCGACGGTCATGGTTGAGGTGCGCACGGCCGGGGCCAACAGCGCCGCGGCCAGCGTGAGCCAGCACGTGACGGTGGAACCGATCCCCGAGTACATCTGGGCGGACTTCCGGGAGTCGGCCGAGGAGGCCATGCAGTCAGTTCGCGACGCCTTCGCACGGGGAGGTCCCGCGCGGCCGGTGCAGCGGCCGTACCCGCCGCGTCTGTTCGGCTACGTAAGCACCGCCACCTCGTCCGCGACCACCGTCAGCTGGGCGACCTGGTGGGCGACGGCCCCCACGGGCGACGTGGAGATAACCGGCTTCCAGATGCGGTACCGGCCGTACTATGAGCCGTCCAATACGACGATGGTTGAAATCACCGGCGCAAATGCCTGGCAGCACCGGCTCACCGGGCTTGCGGCGGACACCTGGTACGCGATCACGATGCGCGCCTGCACCAACCAGGAGGACTGCACGACAGCCGAGTGGTCATACGACTACGAATTCAAGACGCAACCGGGCTAAGTACGCAATCGGGAGTTGCAGGAGCGCGGGGTCGACACCGCCGCAGTCGCCTTTGGGCAGGCCGACTAGGTGACGCCGGAAGGCGCGGCCAGGTAACGCCGGCGCCAGCGCTGACGGCTTTGCAAGCAATGACATCAACGCACCCTTTGCTGGCAACGCAGCCATAGCCGGCAAGGCTGGCATTGCCAGCGACCCGCCGATGGTCGAAATGCAAGGCGAAAAGCAAACGAAGCGGAGTCTTCCGTTCACGCCGCCACCCACCGGACATCCGCCTCGGCCCAGCCGCACCCAAATCTCACCACATAAGTGCCCCCCGGCGCCTCAAGTGTTTCGTCAAAAAAACTCTTGCCGCGCACGAGCCCCCCAAATTC
>DAOUIX010000177.1:0-17329 GCA_034423235.1 Chloroflexota bacterium
AAAGGTGTTGGTGACCAGGCCGGTCGGCCGCATGTTGGCTTCGCGGCGGGCGCGTTCCAGCATGTCGTAGAAGGTCGAGTCCTCGAAGTAGGCCAGGTCCAGGGTCTCGGCCTTCTCGAGGATCATGATGTTGATCCGGTTCGAGAAACGGTCGCCCAGCATGGCCCGCAGCGCGCTGCCGCCGTGATCGAGCGCAGTAGCCGTTAGGGCCAGGGCCAGTTGCAGCACTACCAGCGTGACCACGCGGTTGACCGACTCGCCGGTGCCGCCAGCAGCGATGGCCTCGACGACCGCGTCGATTACCAGCTTGGTCAGCCAGATCGTGGCCGCAGGAATGAGGGCGCGAACGCCGGTGATGGCTGCCACGCCGGCCGTAAGGCCGGGGCTGGTCTGCCAGACCATGCCCAATACGCGCGGCGTGTAGGCGAAGGTAGTGCTGAGGGCGCGCAGGTACTCGCGGGGACTGAAGCCCGCCCGCCCCGACGGAGGTCCGCGACGAAAACCCATGAGGTAGAGGGGTCGGGGAACTAACGAGGACTAGAGGCTAGCAACCGGCGGGCGCAGGCCTAGGTAGGGTTCGTCACCAATCGCGTCTTTGGATTGTGAGCCGCCCAGGCCCACCAGAAGGGCGTGCTGTGGACGAGCGGCGGCAACTGCGCGCCGGCCAATGGGCCTGACATGGCTCGTCCGCTCAGGCTCCAGACACTGCCGGTTTCGCGGTCACGGAAGGCATCGTCGGCAAACTCGAAGGTGAGCAGGCGGCCGTCGACCTCGCGGCCGTGGGCGGCGGCCATGCCCACGTCGCGCGAGTCGGCGATTTGGGGCATATCAAGAACGGACAGGGCACCCGGAGACCAGAAGGCCGCCACCGGCTCGTCGCCAACGTCGGCGTTGGCGACACGCTGGCCAGCCAGGTGACCGAAGTCGAAGGCCGCGGCGTCGCCATTGAGTTCCAGCGCCAGAACACGCGCGGTGGCCGGTAGCCGGGGATCGGCCACGCCTTCGAAGCCTGGCGGTGGATCCGAGTTCCGGTCGTAGCCGGGATAGTTGGTGGCGCCGTACGTCGACGACTCGTCGCGCTCGGGACGGCTCTTGGGTCCGAGGACTTCACCGTCCGGAAAGACCCTCCGGAACTCCTGGTGACTCAGCAGCAGGGACGGTCGCAGCTGCAGCTGCAAACAGGTGTAGTCACCGACGATGGCCTCGCCGGTGAACTGACGCCACCAGCTCTGGGTCAAGGTGTCCCACAAGATACGTCCGCCCTGGTATAGGGCGTCGAGGGCCCTGAAGCGCATGGCCGCACCCTGCAGGCGACGCTCAAACACCTGCACGGCGTTGGTCCGTGGGTCGTAGGTGGCCAGCAGCGGCGTGCCGCCGACCATGTCGTTGACGACCTCGTGCCAGACGAGGTACCGCAAGGGATACGCCCGCGCATCCGAACCGACGGAGAGCGCAATGACCGGGTCCCGTGGGTCAAGGAAGTCATCGGCTTCATCGACAGTCACGAAGCGCGGCCTGTCAATCGGCTCCGCGCGAAAGTGTTCGAGGCCGCTGGTCCGCAGCTCCGTAAGGGCAACGCTGGCTATTTGGAAGTTGGTGTTCCAACGCTGGCCGCGCAACTCGTCGGCCCGACGCAGGTCGGCTGGAGTAGGAGAAACCAGCATCGACTCCCGAGCTGCGACCACCTCGGGTGGCAGGCGCATCCGGCTGGCGGCACCGGCGACCGAGGTGGCAGGTGGAATGACCGCCGTAAACGGGGGCTGTCCCGCCACGCTCGGACCATCGGTCGGCGTGGTCCCAGGATCGTGCGGCTTCGTGTCGCCGCAGGCGGCGAGGAGGCCGGCCGCCGAGGCCAGGGCCAGTAGTCGCCGACGATCGATCCGCGAGTTCAGGAAGCGGCGTTGGCGGTGTAGATGCGCGTCGCCGGTCTGAAGGCCGCCCAGGCGAACCAGAAGTGGTTGGCGTGAACCAGCGGCGGCAGTTCCGCGCCGGCCAGTTCCCCGGTCAGCGCACGGCCTGTGACGTCCCACGTCGATCCCGTCTCCTGATCGGTAAAGGCGTCGTCCTTGACGGCGAAGGTTAATTCGCGCCCTTCGACGACCCGTCCATAGGCGACCCCCGATCCGACCGCGTCGGCGTCGGCGATAGCCGAACTTCCGAGCGCGGATGCCGTCTCGGGCGTCCAGAACACCACGATCTTCTCACCCCCAACCACGTCGTTGACGACGCGCTGGGTGCTGAGCTCGGTAAACGGGTAGGCGGCGGACTCGCCGCCTAAGTCCACGGCCACCACGCGCTCCGTGGCCCGCAGGCGATCGTCCATGCGGCCCTGGAACAGGAAGGGACGCCCCTCGGTCGTGTCGTAGCCGCTGTAGGGGTTGCGGCCGTAGGGTCGCGGGAAGCCAGTGTCGCGGGAGAGCACCTGACCGTTCGGATACGCGGCCTTGAACTCGTCGAAGGCAATCAACTGCGACGGGACGAAGTTCAGGTTGACCCCGGCCAGGTGGCCGACCAGTCCTTCGCCGGTTAGCTGCTGCCACCAAGTCTCGGTGACGTCGTCCCACATGATGAGGTCGCTGTTGCGCAGGTTGCCGGAGACGCCGAAGCGCAGGACAGATCCGAAGACCTCGCGGTCGAACACGACGGAGGAGTTGCAGAGCGGGCAGAAGGTGACGGCGACCGGCCGGCCGCCGATCACGTCGTTGACGATCTCGTGGTAGGTCAGGATCTGCAGGGGATAGGCGCGAGCTTCGCCGTTGACGCGCAGCGCAACGACCGGCTCGCGTCCGGCGACGAACTGCACGGCTTCCGCGAAGTCGGTGAATTTTGGCTCGTCAATGGGCGGGATGCCGTCGCGGGGTACGCCGCCCGAGAAGATCTCATCAAAGTGGACCAGCGATGTCTCAAAGTCCGTCTTCCAGCCGATGTTGCGCCAGGCGGTGGCGGACAGCTGGTCGCGGTCGCTCAGCGTGATCAGGCGATCGGCCCGCGCGGCGAGGACGTCGGCGGGCACCTCAATGGGGCTGTCGGAGGCGGTAGCAGGTGCCGGCGGGAGGATGCCGACATCGCCCTGCGCCTGCCGCACGCGGGCCGCAATATCGGGCAGACGGGTTCCGGCCGGCGGGCCAGAGGCGGGCCGTGGTTCCGCCGCCTGAGTGGCAGCTTGCGCCGCCGGCGACGAGATAGCCGCAGCCGGTGCTGCTGTCGACCCGGAGGGCGGCGAAGCCGTTGCCTCCACCGTGGGCGCGGGCGGCGGTGTGTCCTCGCCGCAGGCGGCCAACACGCCAAGCGCGGCGCCGCCCAACGCGGCGGTGAGCAGGCGGCGGCGCGTCAGGTGGATGGGAGTCTTCATGCGTATTCGGAGGTCCGAGTCATCGGCTTAACAGTACGGCGAGCGAGTCCGCTCATCGGGAAGTATTCGAACACAGCCGCCGTCCGTGCCGGTTTGACGTGGTCTCAGAGCCCCTGCGCGGATGCGCTGTGGAAGACGTCCACGCCGGCGCCGAGGCCGCCGTCGGCGTCGCGCAGGATGATGGCGGGGCTGGCGAAGGCGGTGCGGCCTGGATAGATCGGAACGCGAACGTCCCAGCCGCGCGACCGCAGGTTGGCGATGGTCTCGTCGCCAAAACGGGGGTCCACCGTGACCCAGGGGGTGCTGGCATCCAGGCGGGGCGCGGCCACGGCGTCCTGAGCGCCCATGCCAAAGTCGAACACGTGGGCGATGAGCTGGGTGAGGCAGTTGGTGATGCGCCGTCCGCCGGAGGCGCCAACGGCCAGCGTACGGCCGTCCGACGCGCGCACGATCGTGGGTGTCATGTTGTTGAGACCCGTGCGGTTGGGCGCGACCGAGTTGGGGCGCCCGGGCACCGGATCGAACCAGAACATGCCGTTGTTCCAGACGATGCCGGTCTCGCCCGCCACGACTTCCGAACCCCAGGATCCGCCGAGGGTATTGGTCAAGGACACGAGCGTGCCGTCGGCGTCTGCGGTGCAGAGGTGCGTGGTGGAGGTTTCCGACTTCTGGCGCTCAAGCGCGCGGGCCGGATCCTGGTAGGCCCAGGCGTCGCCGGCGTCGGGGATGGGCGGTGGGGCCTTGGCGTCGATCTGAGCAGCGCGCGTGGCGGCGTAGTCCTTTGAGGCCAGCGCCTCCCACGGGGCGTCGGCCCGCTCGGGATCGGTCATGAAGTGGAAGCGGTCGGCAAAGGCCAGGCGGGACGACCAGAGATAGGCGTGCAGCCGCTCCACGTCGTCGTGCGCCAGCCCCGCGGAGGCGGCGCATTCGTAGATGTTGAGGGTCTCGATGGTCGTTGGTCCGGCGCAGCCCGGACCGGGCGCCAGGACCTCGTTGCCGCGGTACGAGGTTGTCAGCGGCGGCGAGACGCTGGCCCGGTAGGCGGCCAGGTCGGCGCGCTCAATCACCCCATCGTTTTCGGCGCAGGCGTCGGCGATAGCCGCGGCAATGTCGCCCTTATAGAAGGCATCCACACCGTCCTCCGCCAGAACCTCCAGCGTGACCGCGAGTTCCGGCTGGGTGATGCGGATGGTCTCCATGTGGTCGGATTGCGGCGGTTCGCCGTTGGGATAAAAGTTCCGCTGTAGCTCGGTGTGGCGGCGGCCGGCGGCTGCAAATGACTCCATGTACATCGAGTCGAACCAGCTGAGGGCAAAGCCATCGCGAGCCAGAGCGACAGCCGGGAGCACCAGGTCGCGCCAGGGCAGGCGACCGTGGCGCTCGTGCAGCAAGCCCAGTCCGGCCACGGCGCCGGGCACGCCCATGGCGCGGTAGCCGTGGATGTTGGCGTCGTCCACCACGCCATCCCAGAGGAAGGCGCTGACGTTGGCGCGGCCATCGCGCGGATAGCGGTCGGGGGTAGCGCCGGAACCCGAGCGCATGGGGAAGGCGACTACTTCAGCCACGTCGGAACCGGCAACCACGGCGTACCCGCCGCCGCCAATGCCGCTGCTCCAGGGCTCCACCACGCCCACCGCCAGGGCGGCGGCCACCGCCGCATCAACGGCCGAACCGCCGGCGGCCAGCACATCCACGCCCACTGCGCTGGCGGCCTCGTGCTTGGTGGCCACCATGCCGCGGCGGCCGCGGGCCTCGGACTTCTCGATCGTGAGCCGGGTTTTCAGGTCAGACATCAGTACACCGCCGCGTCAGCAAAGAGGGCACTCACCGACTCGCCCGTGTGAATGCGGCGAATGGCTTCCGCCAGCATGGGGGCGACCGAGATCACCCGGATTTTGCCGCTCGGCAAGTCCAGATTCAGCGGCACGCTGTCGGTGACCACCATTTCTTCCAAGGGTGAGTCTTCGATCAGTTCGTACGCCTGGTCCACAAACACGGGATGCACGCAGGCAGCGTAGATGGCCCGCGGCTTGTGGCGCAGAACTTCGCGCAGACCCTCGCGAATGGACTGGCCGGTGACCACCTCGTCTTCCACGTAGAGCACCGTGCGTCCCCGCACGTCGCCCGCCAGCCCGCGAATGGTCACATCCGAGGTGATGGGGTCGCGGAACTTATCCAAGACGGCCAGCTGGGTCCGCAGGCGCCGGGCACACTCGCTGGCGGCCTTGATGCGGCCGGTGTCGCCGACCACGACCAGATCGTCGATGTCGAGCCCGGCAAAGTAGTTCGTGAGCAGTGGCATGCCCGTCAGGTGATCGCTGGGCATGCTGAAGAAGCCACCGATCTGGTCGGCGTGCAGGTCCAGCGTAAGCACCCGGTCGGCACCGGCGGTGGCCAGCAGGTCCGCCACCAGCCGGGCGGAAATCGGCACGCGCGGCTGGTCCTTCTTGTCGGAGCGCATGTAGGGGAAGTACGGCAGCACCGCCGTCACGCGCGCGGCCGAGGCGCGACGCATGGCGTCGATGGTGATGAACAGCTCCATCACGGAGTGGTTGACGGGGCGTCGCGACGTCTGCACGACGAAGACATCGGCTTCGCGCACGTTCTCCATCACTCGGACAAACGTGTTGTCGTTGCCGTACTCGAAAATCTCGATTTCGCCGGGATTGCAGTCCAGTTCGCGGCAGATGCCGTCGGTCAGATCCGGGTGCCCGCGGCAGCCGAAGACCATCAGCCCATCGTCCGCCATGCCGATTCCCCGCCCGCGCAGCGCCACGGGCTAGCGTATCGGGTCGTAGCAGACGACGACCGGGGTCAGGGCGTGGCGAAGCACGTGGGTGGCCGTGCGGCCGAGGTCGCAGTCGTGTTCGCCCAAGAAACGGTGCGCACCGACGACGATCGTATCGGCTTCCTCCGCGAGGCTGGTTTCGATGATGGCGCTGAAGGCGGAGCGGGCCTGCTTGATCTCGGTACGTACCGGCGCGCCATTGGACGGCAGCAGATGCCGGGCGTTGTCCAGCACCGCCTCAGCCTGACCGAGCATCTCGTCGCTGGAAGCGTTCACGGGCAGTCGGTGGCTGACTTCGATGACGTGCAGCAGCAGGACCGAGGTGTCATGGGCGCGTGCCAGAAGGGCCGCGGTGGTAACCACCGACTCGTCCATGTGCTGGCCGCTGACGGCGGCGATTACAGGGCGTTCGAGCTGGTACGCCATGCGGTGCGAATGCGGCTACGTCGCGACGGCCGCCTGTGCGTCCCCGCTGCCGTTCGCCTCGGCCCCGGCGGGACGTGCAAGCAGCATCTCGCGCAGTTCCGCGTTGATCTCCTGGGCGATGTCCGCGTGCTCGCGCAGGAAGGCCTTGGCGTTCTCGCGTCCCATGCCCAGGCGCGTACTGTCGTAGCTGTAATGCGCGCCGCTCTTGGTGAGCACGCCGTGGTCCACGCCCAGCGTCAGCAGGTCGCCCTCCCAGGAAATCCCCTGGCCGAACATCATGTCGAACTCGCAGAAGCGGAAGGGCGGCGCGACCTTGTTCTTGACGACCCGTACGCGGGTGCGCGCGCCGATGACATCGGTGCCCTTCTTGATCTGCCCGATGCGCCGGATGTCCAGGCGGACCGACGAGTAAAACTTGAGCGCACGGCCACCGGGCGTGGTCTCCGGGTTGCCGAACATGACGCCGATCTTCTCGCGCAACTGGTTGATGAAGATCACGATGGTGCGCGAGCGGCTGATATTGGCGGTCAGCTTGCGCATCGCCTGGGACATCAGCCGGGCCTGCAGCCCGACCTGCGTGTCGCCCATGTCACCGTCGATTTCGGCCCGTGGGACCAGGGCGGCTACCGAGTCCACCACCACCAGGTCCACGGCACTGCTGCGGACGAAAACGTCGGTGATCTCCAGGGCCTCTTCACCGGCGTTGGGCTGGGAGACGATCAGCTCGCCCACGTCCACGCCCAGGGCCTCGGCGTAGGTGGGATCCATGGCGTGCTCCACGTCCACGTACACGGCGGCGCCGCCGGCCTTCTGCACTTCGGCCACGACATGAAGCGCGAGGGTGGTCTTGCCAGAGGCCTCCGGCCCAAATACCTCGACCACCCGACCTCGTGGCAATCCGCCCACGCCCAGGGCCACATCCAGCGACAGAGAGCCGGTGGATACGGCGGGCACCTCGTTGGCCTGCATAGCGCCCATGCGCATGACCGAGCCAGTTCCGAACTTGCGTTCGATCTGCTGGATCGCGGAGTCGATCGCCTTTGCCTGGTCGTTGGCCATACGCCTGATCCCATCACCCCTGGCGCCGGGGCGGCCGGCGCACGCTCGTGACGTTCATGGTATCGGAATCAGCGCTCGTTCTACGCGTGGAGGATGACTTGGGAGATCAGAACCAAGGATTGCCAGACAACCGAGGTCAGCAAACTCTGGAGCGGCTAGGACATGAGGCCCCTGAGAGGCATCATTTGGCTGCTACCTAGAACGTTCAAGCGGGTACACGGAAACTACACATGACGAACGGAATCATTCTTGAGCGGAACGTCAATGACGTTGCGCGAGTTGTTTAAGCCCAAACTCCGAGTTCAGATCGCGAGGTCAGTCTCGACCTCAGCGGCCTAACGTCTATTCGTCCGGGGGCCCTCGCCGCACTTGCGGCCCATGCAATCTCGCTAGCCCACTCGTTCCGCCACGTAAGTGTCACGCTGCCACGCAACCAAGCGTGCTGTCGACACCTGGAGACCATCTCAGGTTTCTGCTGGTATCTATCGAATCCATTCATCCGATTCGAAGGCAGGCGGCACTCGGGAGAGTTCACCTACGAAATCAATGACTCAATCTTGAGCATGACCACGGTTACGAACTCTGCTGAGGTAGAGCAGCTCGCCGACGAGGTCTACGAGGGATTCCGGAGGACTGGTGGTGTTCGGTCCAGCGTTCTCCTGGACGAGGTAGTTGAGGGACTTTGGGAACCCGCCATCAACTCTATCGAGCACTCGGGATCCGGGTTTGGGGCAGTCTGCTTAGCTCACATCTGGACCTCGGGAGGCATCCGGCGCGCCGAGTTCGCTGTGGCCGATGCAGGCGTTGGAATCCTGGCCACTCTTCGCCGACGCTATTCAGACCTCTCGTCCCACAAAGAAGCCATCCTGGAGGCACTGAAAGAAGGCGTGAGCGGGCTCGACGATCCTCAGAGGGGAATCGGACTGTCGACTACACACGATCTGTCAAAGGCGGGGTCAGGCCGACGACTGATGATAGTTTCGGGAGACGGGTGTGTCGTAGCCACTCCATCCAGATCGGGTGGACGCACTCTGGAAAAGTCTTTGGCCGGGAACTCTTGTTTCGCTACTCTTTCCTTTGAGCCGGTGACTTGGTGGCTCTGCTATGGCCCGTCGACCGGCGGAGGATTCTGAAGTGATCGCTACCTCCGTGAATCTTGGTGCCTACGGTCAGACGTTCGCAACACGGGACCGCGCGCGCGAGATCGCGGCTTTCATCCGCCACGACTATCAGCCTGAGGCGCGTGAGGTCATGCTTGACCTGTCATCGGTAGCGCTTGCGGGCCAGTCATTCATGAACGAGTTCGCAGGCGAGATGGGTGCCCTTTGGCCTGATGCCACTCTGGTGGTGCGGGGCCCTCGCAACCTAGTAAACAAGCTGCTCTTCCACGGCAAGCGTCGCAATCTGCGCATGCGCGCCGCCGACGACGAGGAGTCGTAGGGCCGGACATCCCGCACGGCGCGCCTGTTGCGTCCGGCCGCCCTCTCGGATAGCGTGCCAGGGGACCGTTGCGGGAACCGGGGGCGCATGCAATCGAAGCGAACGAGAGCCGCTGTGCTTCACGGGCCCGGCGACCTGCGGATCGAGTCGCGCGACGTCCGCGAGCCTGAGGCCGATGAAGTGGTGCTGCAGGTCGCGGTGTCGGGCATATGCGGGACCGACCTGCACTACTGGGACGGCTGGCAGTTCGATTCGTGGTTCCCGGAGCGATCGGATCCGTGGATTCCGGGGCACGAGTTCACCGCCACCGTTCAAGCCGTCGGACCCGGCGTACATGACCTGGCGCCGGGCGATGGCGTCGCGGTGGAGCCCAACAACTCCTGCGAGGACTGTCCCGAGTGCGACCGCGGGATGCTGAACTTCTGCTCCAGCCGGATGCCAATGGCGTGGGGCGCCTGGTCCGACGTGGTCATCGCCAATCGTCACCACCTCACGCCATTGCCGCCCGGGGCGGACATGCGCACGGCCAGCCTGGCGGAACCGCTGGCCTGCGTGGTGCGCGGATTCGACAGGGTGACCGTGAATCCCGGCGATACGGTGTTCATTGCCGGCGCGGGACCGATCGGGCTGCTGGCCTTGGAGGTCGCCAAGCACCAGGGAGCCGGTCAAACGATTGTGAGCGAACCAGGCGCGACTCGACGCGAACTGGCGGCCACGCTGGGCGCGGACGTGGTGCTGGACCCCAGGCGGGATGATCCGGTGGAGGCCGCCCGCAGCCTGACCCAGGGCTTTGGCGCGGATCTGGCCATCGAGGCAGCCGGGGCCGGGCCCGCTTTCCAGGCCTGCCTGGATACGGTGCGCGACTCGGGCACGGTGCTGGTTATCAGCGTGGGGAATCCGTCCGAGAAGTTCGAACTGCGGCTCTACGACTTTTTCGCGCGCGAACGCACGATCGTGGGCAGCAATACGCGCGTGCACACCTTCGAGCGGGCCCTGGATCTGATCCCCGAAATCAACGTCGAGCCGATCATCACGCACACGTTCGACTTGAATGATGCGGTCGAGGCGGTAATGACGGCCAAGTCCGGCGCCGGCGCAAAGGTGGTCTTCGACTTCAGGTCCTGACTCCGGTCAGCGATGGCGCCCCCTTGGAGTCGTTGGCTGACGGCAGCTGAAGACCCTGGCGCCATGGGCACTGGCGACCGGAGACAGCTCACGAAAGTGCGGCTGGAGGAGGTCGCGCGGGCTCTGGGCGCTGGTGAGGACGACGCGCAACTCGCCGTCCGGCGCCAGGCAATCGCGGGCGGACTTGATAAGGCGGGCAGCGGGACCGTGGTCGACCCGCGGCCCCACGTGGAACGGCGGGTAGCAAAGGATCACGTCAAAGCGCTGCTCACCGGGCGGCACGCCGTCGGCCAGAAGCACGTCCGCCTCAAGTCCGTTGGCCGCCAGGGTCTGGCGGGTGGTTTCCACGGCGGCATAGCTCCAGTCGACGCCGGTGAGCTGGCGGTCGGACCGCGCCGCGACCGCAGTCAGCACGCCGGAGCCGCAGCCGAGATCGAGCCAGCGGCCGTCGCGGTCCGGCAGGTTCTCGGCCAGCAGCGCCGAAGCCGGATCGACCCGAGTGGGCGAGAACAGGGTTGGATGCTGGCAAAGGGTGATGTCTCGACCGGCAAGTCGCTGGGCGGACGTCCATGCGAACTGCTGAGGCGGCGGATCGTCCACCTGACGCTCGTACAGGTAGAGCCTGCGGTGTTCGCCGGCGGCGCGATCGACAAGGGGACCGACGATCGGCGGCAAGCGTCGGCGCAGAGACTCGACGCCGCGCGCACGATCACCCAGCAACGCCAACAGCCCACCTAGCGGCAGTGCCGTTGCCGCAGCGCGGACCACCCATTCCACACCGGCCCGGCCCAGCCAGTGCGGAACGCGAACCACGGCGAAGCAGGCCTCCGCCGGCAGCAGCTCGTCCAGCGGCAGCACCGTCCAGGCGCCGGCCCCGGCCTGGCAACTCCCCGACGCTCCCAGAGTCAATGGAACCAACATGCCGTCGTCCGACCAGCCTGCGTCAGCCGCGGCGATGGCCAGCCCGGCGTCCCAGGCAGCCACTTCCAGCAGCAGCGCCTCCGGCTGCCGGTCCAGCGCGCGCATCAGCAGGCGCAGTTCCTGGTCCAGTTCGCCAGCCGCCTGGTCGGCGCGCGAGGGAATCGCAACCGACCCGCCGGATATCCGGAGGCAACGCCACGTAAGGGCGGCGGTCAGAGCAATCGAATCTGAGTTGCCATGCAGCGAGAGTAGCTACCGCTGCACGAAGCGTCGGCCATTCGTGGCAATGCAGAGATTCAATACGCCTTGTCTATATCCTAAAAACAATGCGACAATCCAATTGGTAATGAGACGGAGCCTGGCCCATGATCGAATCACGCATCACCTCAAAGGGTCAGACCACCATCCCGAAGACCGTGCGCCAGGCGTTGGCGGCCCAGCCCGGTGACCGTCTGCGGTACACGATCTTGGACGGCGAGGTGCGCATTCGTACCGTTCGCCCGCTGCAGCAGCTCTACGGCGTGCTGAAATACGAGGGGCCGCCTGTGTCGCTTGACGACATGGACCGAGCCATCGCCGAGGGAGCTTCGGGCGATTGATCGCCATCGATACGAACGTGCTCGTGCGATACCTCGTGCGGGACGACGCTCGGCAAGCTGAAGCCGCCCGTGAGTTGCTGGATGGCCTAAGCGTCGAACGCCCTGCATTCATCTGCCGGGAAGTCATGATCGAGACTGTCTGGGTCCTAGAACGCTCCTATCGGTTCGCGCGCACGCAGATCGCAGGCGTCCTGGCGGATCTCGTCGTGGCCGAGACCCTCGTGGTGGAAGCCGCCGACGCAGTGTCGCGCTCAGCCGCCCGCTATCGCCAGAGCAACGCAGGCTTCGCCGATCTGATGATCGCCGAGGCGGCGGACCGCGTTGAGGCCTGGCCGCTATTTACGTTTGACCGCCGGCTGGCCCGCGAGGAGGGCGTCGTCCTCGTCCAACCCTGAGCGTCGCCGAGAGCCTTAACCGCTTGGCTCGATCCAACGCGTCCGCTAGCAGCCGAGGCCTGAAAATCTTCAACTCGCGTAGCATGCCGGCGGCGCATTCGCGCCGACTGCACATGCCTGGGGCCGCGCGAACCTCGCCGGCCGTGGCGGACGGGCGGGTGACCTCGCGATGCAACTGATCGACCAGCGTCTGGCCTACTCGGCGACCGACCTGGTGGGCTTCCTGGAGTGCCGGCACCTGGCCAACCTCGAACGTGCGGCGACGCTGGTACCCGATGTCCGGCGCCCAATCCGCGACGACCCGGTGCTGGACCGGATGGCGCGACGCGGGCAGGAGTACGAGGCCCGCTACCTGGAAGAGTTGCGCGCCAAGGGTCGCGAAATCGCCGAAATCCGGCCGCCGGACACGGTGTCCCCGACCCGCCTGATCAGGCCGGAACACGAAACCACGCTGCAGGCCATGCGACGAGGCGCGGAGGTGATCTACCAGGGCGTACTGCTGGACGAGCGACGGCTGGGCTACGCGGACTTCCTCGAGCGGGTCGATACGCCGAGCGACCTGGGACCGTGGAGCTACGAAGTTGTGGATACCAAGCTGGCCCGCCAGCCGTCGGCTCCCGCCGTGCTGCAGATCTGCATGTACTCGGACTTGCTCGGCGCCATGCAGGGACGCCTGCCGGAACGGATGCACCTGGTGCTGGGCGGCGTGCAGCGCGAGACGGTGAGCCTGCGCGTGGCCGACTACGCCGCGTACTACCGCTTGGTGGCGAAAGAGTTCGAGGCGTTGCTGGACAGCTCGGAGGACGTTTATCCGGTGCAAACGAAACCAGAGCCGGTGGGGCACTGCGATTTCTGCAGCTGGACACTGGAGTGCCGCGCCCAGTGGCGGCGGGAAGACGACCTCGCATTGGTGGCGGGTCTGACGTCCCGGCAGCGCCGGGCGCTGCACGACATCGACATCACCACGCGCCGCGGACTGGCCAGCCCGTCGCCGCCGCTGCCGGAGCGGATGGAGGGCGTCAGCCCGGAGGCGCTGGCGCGGGTGCAGGCGCAGGCGGCGATCCAGGTGCGCGGCGATGGCCGGGTGATCTCCGAGCGCATTCCGCCCGAACGCGACAAGCAGGAAGCACTGGTGCCGGACCGCGGACTCTGGGCCTTACCGGAGCCTTCACCGGGCGACCTGTTCCTGGACCTCGAAGGCGACCCTTTCTACGGGTCAGACGAAGTCGACGGCATCGACTACCTGTTCGGCGCCATTGAGCCGGGCCTGCCCGACGCCGCGGGCGAGCCCACGTTCCACGCCTTCTGGTCGATCGAGGACGGCAACGTGACGACGGCGGCCGAGCGCCAGGCGTTCGAGGACTGCATCGACCTGATCATGGACCGCTGGACGGCATACCCCGGCATGCACGTCTACCACTATGCCCCCTACGAGACGGGCGCCATGAAGCGGCTGGCCGGGCGCTATGCCACGCGCGAGACCGAGGTGGATCAGCTGCTGCGCGGACAGGTGTTCGTGGACCTGTACCGCGTGGTGCGGCAGGGGATTCGGGCGTCGGTGGAGAGCTACTCGATCAAACGGCTGGAACCGCTGTACGGCTTCAAGCGGGAGATCGACCTGCGCGACGCCGGCGAGAGCATCGTGGAGTTCGAGCACTGGCTGGAACCCGAGCCGGACACCGACCGGGACGCCCTGCTGGAACAGATCAAGGCCTACAACCGCGACGACTGCGTGTCCACCTACCACCTGCGCGAGTGGCTGGAGGAGCAGCGGGCGGCGCTGGTGAGCGAATTGGGCGCCGAGGCGCTGCCGCGGCCAACAGTCATCGAACCCGAGGAGACGGAAGACTCGGAAGAGCAGCAAGAAATCAAGGAGCTCGTAGACCGGCTGACCGACGACCTGGAGAAGGACCTCACCGACGGCACGCTGCTCGAGGACCCAACCCAGCGCGGACGCTGGCTGCTGGCGCAACTCGTCGACTGGCACCGCCGCGAGCACAAGGCCGTGTGGTGGCGCTACTTCCACTTGAAGGACGAGTTGACCGAGGATGAGCGTGCGGAGGAAACGGACGTGCTCGGTCGTCTCACGTTCCTTAATGCACGGCCGGATCCCAACCCACGCGCCCGGTCCACGATTTACCGCTTCCGTTTCGAGGAACAGGACCACAAGCTCGGGGTTGGCGATTCGGTGCGCACCCAGGACGGCAAGGACGCCGGACGCATCATGCGCCTGGACGACGAAGCCTGCGAAGTCGATCTGCGGCTTGGATCGCGGCGGCCGCCGCCGCAGCCGACGTCGTTGCTCCAGTTCAACTACGTCAACCCGAAGCCAAAGCCAAGCAGCCTCAAGCTGCTCACCCAGTGGGTTGTCGAAAACGGTATTGATGCCGATGGGCCAAACCAGGCGGCACGCGATCTGTTGATGCGCCGACCGCCGCGCGTCGGCCAGGCCGAAGACGCGCCGCTGGCGGGCGAGGGCGAGGATGCGCAGGCTGCAGCGCGCCGGTTGGTACAGAAACTGGACCAGAGCTATCTGGCCGTCCAGGGTCCGCCGGGATCCGGCAAGAGCACCGTGGGCGCCGAAATGATCGTGGACCTGGTGGAAGCCGGGAAGCGCGTGGGGGTGACGGCCAACAGCCACAAGGTGATCGGCGAACTGCTGGAGAAAACAGCGCGCGTCGCGGAATCCAGGGGAGTGGACGTCAGCATTGGCCAGCGCACCAACGACGAGCCCGCCTCCGAGAGCTTTCAGCACCTGGAGAGCACCGACGACGCCTGCGACGGCCTGGCCGCCGGTTTCCTGGATGTCGTTGGCGGCACGGGCTGGCTCTGGTCGAGCGAAAAGGCGCAAAGCGTGGCGGATGTGCTCTGCATCGACGAAGCCGGCCAGATGTCGCTGGCCGACGCCCTGGCCGCCGCGCCCTGCGCCACCAACCTGCTCCTGCTGGGCGACCCGCAGCAACTGGACCAGCCGCTGCAAGGCGTACACCCACCCGGCGCCGACCGGTCGGTGTTGGCGCACTTGCTCGATGGCGCTCGCGTCATGCCCGGCGAGTACGGTCTGTTTCTCGACGGCACCTGGCGCCTGCACCCGAGCATCTGCGAGTTCACGTCGGAAGTCTTCTACGAGGACAGCCTGCGCTCGCATCGGGGTCGGGAGAACCTGGACCTGGACGGAGCCACACCGTTCGACGGGACCGGGCTGCGCTTCGTGTCGGTGCCGCACGAGCGGCGCATCAGCGATTCGGAGGAAGAAGCCAGGGCGATCGCCGCGCAGGTCCATCGGCTGCTCCGCGCACACCCAACCTGGACGGACGCCGAGGGCGCGACTCAGGGATTGACCGACCAGGACGTCCTCATCATCACGCCCTATAACCGGCAGATCCGGGAACTTGGCTCACGGCCCGAACTCACGGGATTCCGCATCGGCACCGTCGACAAGTTCCAGGGCCAGGAAGCCCCAATCTCGATCTATTCCATGGCGACAAGCTCCGCCGACGACGCCCCGCGCGGGATGGAGTTCCTCTACAGCCTCAACCGCCTCAACGTCGCCACCAGCCGCGCCAAGTGCCTGGCCGTGGTCGTGGCCAGTCCCGGCCTGCTCGCCGTCCGCTGCCGCACCCCCCGCCAGATGCACCTGGCCAACGCCCTGGCACGCCTGTGGGAAATGGCGGAGGACTGACCAGCGTGAGCGAAGAGTCCACGTCTGGCGAGACCCTCAAGGCCACCGAGGCGTGGTTTCGCCGGCAGGGCGTGCCCCACCTCATCGAGGACTACAGCACCCGGCGAGACATCCTGACCCGCACCCTGCCGTTTCTCACAATCGTCTTGGCGATCCAGATACTGCTGATTCCCCGCGTGGATTGGCCGTGGTGGGCGAGCGTTCTATCAGTCGCTGGCGCGGTGGCGGCCGTGGCTGCGGCCTGGGTGGGCATTAACGCCCTGCGCCGTCGGAAGCTACTTGCGCTGCCGGAGAAGGTCGGAGCAGTTGAGGTGCTCGTGTTCCTGCTTACGGCGCCGACGCTCACCGTCTTCATTCTGGGTGATTGGGAGACCGCGGCGATCGCAGTCTTCTTGAACGCCCTGCTTTTGCTGGGCGCCTACCTGACCGTGGGCTTCGCGCTGATACCAATTCTGGGCTGGGGCGCGCGGCGGCTCGTTCGCGACGCGAAGGATGTCCTCGGACTCTTCGCGCGGGCACTTCCGCTGCTGCTCATTTTTGTCACCTTCATGTTCATCACCGCCGAGGTGTGGCAGACGGCAGGCACGATTGAAACTGAGCGCCTCGTTCTGGTCATCGGACTCTTCGCGCTGGTGGCCGCAGCCTTCCTGATTTCCCGGCTGCCGCACGAACTCAGCGACCTGGCGACCTTTGAACGCCCCGAGCGGGTGATCGAGCTTGCGCAAGGGAGTCCCGCGACCAGCCTGGGCGTGACGACCGACTCGCTGCGAATGGACGCGCCGCTCAGACCCGCGCAATGGGCCAACGTCGGTCTCGTCGTGCTCGTCGCGCTGGCGCTGCGGGTCTTGTTCGTGAGCGCGCTGGTTGGCCTGTTCTTCCTGGTCTTCGGGCTAATCGTCATGGACCGGAGCACGATCGTGTCATGGACGCAGAACGATCCGCGTGTCCTGCTGGATTTGCGCTGGCTGGGAACGGTGGTGACCGTGGAGCTGCTACAGGTGGTCACCTTCATGGCCGCCTTCGCTGGTTTCTACTTCACGGTCAACGTCCTGACCAACCGCGAGTTCCGGGACGAGTTCTTCGAGGACGTGGTGGGCGACGTTCGGCAGTCCCTTGCCGTGCGCGCCGTGTACCTGGGCGCGCTCACTCAATTCGAGGAGGACGCGGACTAACGCCCCACCCACCTTAGGCGGGTCCTCGCCTTCTCGCTTGTCGCTTCTCAGGTGGCGGGGCGCCCCGTGGCAGACTGCCTACACCGAGTCCCCAAGGTGTACGGCTATGTCCGACAGCGCCGATCTGAAAGAGCGTATCGTCGCCGTGGTGGAGTCGCATCGCGACGACATCGTCGAGGTCGGCGAAACGATCATGCGCAACCCGGAACTGGGCTTTAAGGAGTTCGAGACCGCGGCGCTGGTCCAGCAGAAGTTCGACGAGTTGGAACTGGACTACCGGGCGGGACTGGCGCGAACCGGGGTCAAGGCCCGCATCGACACAGGCAGGCCGGGTCCCACGCTGGCATTGATCGGCGAACTGGACGCGCTG
>DAOUIX010000178.1:0-18896 GCA_034423235.1 Chloroflexota bacterium
GGCCGAACGCGCGAAGCCACAGAGTCCCGCGGATCTGGGGCTGACGGACGAGGCCTCAACCGGTGGGCTGGCGTTCGAGTTTGCCGGTCCCACCCTGGCTCTCACACACCGCCTGGAGTCGCTGACGCGATTGGAAGCTCGACTGACCATCCTGGGCCACGTGCAGCGCGGCGGGACGCCCACGGCAACCGATCGCACGCTGGCAACCCGGCTGGGAACAGCCGGCACGGAGGCAGTAGCGAACGGGGCGAGGGGCGTAATGGTGGCGGCCCGCGGTGAGGGTACGGCGCTGGTGGACGTGGCGGCCGTGGCCGGCGAGCGCAAGACCGTGCCGCTGGACCACCCGTGGGTCCTGGCCGCGCGCGATACGGGCCTGTGCCTGGGAGCGCCGCTGGACTAGCGTCGTGCGTGGAGTCCGGGGCGAGCGCACGGCTTCTCGGGTAAACGCCACTCGGTATCGTTAGCGGGGCGGCGCCGTTCCATGGCCCCGTAGCTCAGTGGATAGAGCGGTGGTTTCCTAAACCATGCGCCCCGGTTCGAGTCCGGGCGGGGCTACCGCGCCGCGCTGGTCATTGACCAAGCTTGGCCTGCTGTCGGCTCCGGCATCATGCAGCCGTGCGCCTGGGATCGCATAGTCCAGATCAAGGAACTGAGCATGACCGTTCGAACCGTTGGGATCCTGAGTCCGGGCGAAATGGGCGCCGGCGTGGGCGCGGCCCTGCGTGCGAGCGGCCTGTTGGTCCTCACCTGCCTTGCCGGTCGCAGCGCCGCCTCGCACGAGCGGGCCGTGGCCGCCGGCATCGAGGACGTGCCCGACCTGGCCGCGCTTGTGGAGCGCTGTGACCTGATCCTGTCGATCCTGGTGCCGGCGCGCGCCCGTGGCGTGGCCGCCGCGGTGGGCGAGGCGGCGCGGGCGGCCGACGCTTCAACCGTATTCGCCGACTGCAACGCCATCGCCCCGCAAACCGTCCAGGCCATGGAGGCCGACCTGGTGGGCAGCGGCGTGACCCTGGTGGACGGAGGCATCGTCGGCGGTCCGCCGCGCAACGGTCAGGGTCCCCGCGTCTACGCTTCCGGTTCGGCCGCCCACGTGGTGGGCCAGCTTGATGGCCGTGGGATCGACGTGGTGGACGTTGGGCCGGAGATCGGCAAGGCCTCGGCCGTGAAGATGTGCTACGCCGCCATGACCAAGGGAACCACCGCCCTGCGCACGGCGCTGCTGGTCGCCGCACGGCGGCTGGACGTCTACGACGACCTGATCGCGGAAATGGAACACAGCCAGGCCGCCGCCCTGGGCGCCGCAACACAGGGCATGCGGCGGCTGCCGAACGTGGCGTATCGCTGGATCGGCGAGATGGAAGAGATCGCCACCACGTTCGCGCACGTCGGCGTCACACCCGACTTCCATACCGGCGCGGCCCAGGTATTCCGCGAAGTGGATGCCACGTTTGCGAGAGATGCCGACCTCTCCGACCTGGACGACGCTGTTGGCCGCTTGGCTGGTCACGGCGGCCGTGGCTGAGCGGCGGCGACGGGTCGTGCTGAACGACCGACCTGCGGCTATGCTGCGTTTGTTGCCGGACTGTGGAACCGCTGACCTGTGGACCTGACGAGACTGGCCGCGTTGGTCGTGCGAGCGGTAGCTCTGGCGCTCGTGGCTGGGGCGGTGGTGCTCGTCGGCGCCTGCGGAGAAGCGCAGGGCGGCTCGGGCGTGACGGATCCCGAGGTCAGCGGCGCCCGGTTGGCTGACTTCGCTCGGCCCACCCCGGATGCCGCGGCGGGCCAGCCGGTGCCGGAGGTACGCGGCACGTCCTTTGACGGGTCGGCCGTCTCGATTACCAACGATGGGCGGACCAAGGCCCTCGTTTTCCTGGCGCACTGGTGACCGCACTGCCAGGCCGAGGTACCCGTGGTACAGGCCTTGGTGGACGCCGGGGGCGTTCCAGAACACGTGGACATCTACGCGATCGCCACTGCGATTGACTCCGAGCGCGCGAACTATCCGCCGGAGGCCTGGCTGGAACGCGAGGGTTGGAGTTCGCCTGTCGTGGTGGACACCAAGAACGCGATTGCCAACGCTTACGGACTTGGTGGGTTTCCGTTCTGGGTGTTCGTGAACTCCGACGGCACGACGGCGCTGCGCGTGGGCGGGCGGATTTCCGCCGACGAGTTGACCCTGATCCTTCAGCACTTGCAGTAGTCGTCGCTCGTCGGCGTGTGCACGTATCGCTTCTATACTTCGCTGACGATGGCATCGTTGGTCTGGAGCCATCACGAGCGAAAGGCGGCGACAGGCGTGGTATTGCGAGTCGTGGCGGGCTACCAGATTTTGCTGGCGACGGCGGTCGGTATCCACTTCATCATCACCAGCCTGTACCACCCGGGCGGTGACGAGCCGTACACGGCCTGGCACGTGATGGACTGGTTCATGGCAGTTAGCGTTCTGATGGCGCTGGGGCTGAGCCTTGGGCGCAAGCGCGCGCTGGACAGCGAGCCTCACTGGCGGGACTACCTGGAAGCCAACCTCACGTTCTACGGGGCGGTGTTGCTGGCGCTCTGGTTCTTCTGGAACTGGTTCGGCGTCTTCGGCGGCCAGGACAGCGGCACGTTCTGGGGATTCATCAACCCGCTGTTCGTCATCGTGGTGGGCTCACTGGGCTTTCGCATGTGGGGGCGTTTGGCGGCCGTACGCCGCACGTCCTGAGTACCGACCGCACCTATCCGCGCGGAGGCCGGTCCACCGTCGCGGCCGGCGTGGCGAACCGAGGTCGGGGGTGGTTGGCCGCGCAGGTTGCCGGGCTTGATTGCTTACACGGGGCGCGCCGGGTACCGTGCCTGACGTAGCCGTGCGCGAGGGCTGACCGATGGTGCGCTGGGGAATCGTGGGCTTGGGAGACATTGCGGCCAGGGCCGTCGCGCCCGCCATACAGGCCCACGAGGGCAGCGAACTCGTCGCGATTTGCCGCCGCGACCCGCAGTTGCTTGATCAGTACGCTCGCCAGTTTGAGATCTCCAACGCCTACACCAGCTACGACGACATGCTGGAGGCGGGCGGGCTGGACGCCGTGTACGTGGCGACGCCAGTGAACCTGCACGGTCCTCAGACCCTTGCCGCGCTGGAACGCGGCCTGCACGTGCTGGTCGAGAAGCCCATGGCCATGAACGCAGCCGAGGCTGAGCGGATGGTTGAGACGGCGGACTCCGCCGGTCTCAGGCTGGGCATTGCCTTCTACCACCGCTTCTACCCGATCAACCTGCGGGTGCGCGAGATCGTCGAGTCCGGCGATCTGGGCGACCTGATCGCCCTGCACGCCAACACCTCCGGGCCCTTCACCATGACGCCCGACGACCCCAAATATTGGCGCGTCGACCAGGCGCAGAGCGGCGGCGGTCCGTTGATGGACCTGGGCAGCCACCGGCTGGACATCTTCTACAGCCTGGCCGGGAAGGCCGCCCGCGTGGCCGCCTTCAGCGACCAGCGCGTGATCCCGGGCAACGTGGAAGACACGACCTCCGTGATCGTTCAGTACGAATCGGGCGTCCAGGCCACCATTTCGGCGCTCTGGTCCATCAACCCCGCGCGCGGCGACTATGAAGTCTGGTGCACCGACGGCCACATCAACGTGCCCTTCGCACGCGGCGAGGAATTCACCATCGAGCGCCCCGACCGCTCGGAGACCTTCACCCTGCCCGAGCACGAACTGCACGACCTGCCGCTGATCGCCGACTTTGTGGAAGGCGTCAACGGCGGCACGCCGGTCCTTACCGGCGAAGGCGGCCTGGAAGTTCAGCGCGTTATTGATGCGGCGTACACCTCGGCGGCCGAAAGCCGGGTAGTCACACTCTAGCCGGAGACGCGCCGGCCGATTCCGACGCAAGGGGCCATGCCGGATTCCAGGACCGCGTACACGCCGACTCCTTTCGCGCGGCGGCTGCGGGCGCACATGGCGGCATGGCGGGCGCGCAGCGAGGGCGGCGACCGTTCCATCATGTGGCGACGGTGGACAGATGGAATCTACGCGCCCTACCGCGACCTGGCCGCGACCGCCCAACGAACCGACGACGTGCGGCTGCACAGGTACGCCTCACACCTTCTGAGTTCCCAGTCGTTCGCCTTCAATCTCTTTCTGCCGTTTTGGGAAGGAAATCGGAGGTGCCTGTCGGCATGCGCAAGCGACTTGGCTGCCACCAGGCTGACGATCGACCGGGTGCAGTTCGAGTGGGTGCCACCCGGAAGGCTCTTAGGTGAGATTGACGGTGAGCGTCCTGCGGGCGGCGAGCCGGCCACGGCCGCCGACGTGATGCTGTGGTGCCGGCTGGACAACGGCCGGCGTGCCGCCGTGCTTATCGAGGTCAAGCTGAGCGAGGGCGACTTTACGCATTGCGGCGGCCGCTACAGCCGGGGCAACCGCCGGCAGGATGTCTGCGAATCCGCACGCCTGTTCATGCAGGACCCGAGCGCCTGCTACCTGCGCCGGCCAGTGAGACAGCGACGGGACCGGCGCTACTGGGAGGTATTTGCGCAGAGCCACGGCAGCGTCCGCGCGGCCTTTCCGCACGCCGATCTGGACGGATCCTGTCCGTTCGCCGAAGGCCTTCAGCAGCCAATGCGCAACCTGGCCATCGCCCGCGGTATGGAACAGGAAGGCCTAGCTGAACAAGCGTGGTTCGCCCTGTGCGCCCACGACGCGAATCCCGACGTTGCCGCGCGTTGGGCCGAGTGGTCGCGTCTCCTACCCGATCCGTCGCTGGCGCCGGTACTGCCCGCGTCGGAGGTCGTGAAAGCCGGCGAAGCGGAGGGGCTGACCGACTGGGCGGCCTATATGCGAGAGCGCTACCGACTCTGAGCCGCGCGGTCGGCCTTCAGTCCTTCGGCGCGCGGGCGAAGGCGTAGAAGCCGGAGGCGAGGTCTTCGGCAGCGGGGCGGTCGGCGACAATTCGGTCGAGATATTTCACGGGCGTGGTGAGCCAGGCGGCCACGAATTCGGCGGCGCGCTCGCGGATCCGGCTGCGAGAGAAGCCGCTAAGCACCCCCTTGATATAGCCGCGCAGCACCCAGCTGAGCGCCGAACTGGGCCCCACGCACACGCCGACTTCCACGTCCTCGAACTCGCGCAGCAACTCGGCCACCCCGCTGCTGGTGTAGCGCTGGTAGTCGTGGGGCGAGGCGTGATAGCCCTGTAGGAACGGCACCTCGATGTAGACCAATGCACCCGGCGCGCAGACCCGCGCGACCTCGGCCACGGCCGCGCCCGGACGGCGGACATGTTCCAGCACCGCCGTGGACAGGGCGCCGCCAAAGGCGTTGGAGGCAAAGGGCAGGCGGGCCGCATCGGCCAGCACATGCACGCCGGGATGCCGTTCCACGTCGATGTTCACGATGGCCTCGCGCACGAAGCCGTCCAGCGTGCCGGGCGGAAACTGCCGTCCGCCGCCGCCGACGTTGAGCACGCGCGCACCCTCGCGACGGGCGGGCGCGGAGAGCGCGCTGCCGAAGCGCTGAAGGTTGCGATGCGAGGCGTGGTTATAGGTCGGACTGGGTACGCGGTAGCTGCGCCGCGCCAGTCCAAGCAGCCGGGCGCGTGTCCGGCCCGTCACGCCGCGCGCTCTTCCCGGTCCAGTTCGGCAATCGCCGGGATCAGGTCGCCCAGGTCGTCGATGATGGCCACGTCCGATTCGCGGCGTGGTCTGGCGTTGGTCCCGCGCAGCCAGACGCCGCGAATACCCAGGCGCTCGGCGGCGCGTACGTCAATCTCCCAGTCGTCGCCCACCATGACCAGGCTTTGCGGCGACAGCCCCAGGCGTTGCGCGGCCGCGCGATAGGGGGCGGGATGCGGCTTGAGCCAGCCAAGGTCCGTGCTGAGCACCAGCGTGTCGAGATGCTGCGCCAGGCCCAACGCGCGGAGGCGCTCGATGAGCAGATCCTCGCCGTAGAGCAGGTTGGCAATGGCCCCCGTGCGCAGACCGGCCTCGCGCAGCAACTGCAGCACACGGGCGGCCTGGGGCAGTGGCTGCATGGCCTGATACCGGGGCTGGAAGTACGCAGGCATCAGCACGTCAATGGCCTCGCCCGAAGGCTCCCAATCCATGGCGTCAAATACCTCGACAAACACCCGATGCACGTCGGGCAGGGCGCATTCGTGCTGGTAGGCCGCCACCAGCGCCTCCTGCAAGCTCTCGCCCAGCGACTCGGCCAGTTGCTCGTCGGTGAGTTCGGTCGTCAGGAACGGCCGGACCAACGGCGCAATGGCAGCGGCGCCGCGCCGGTTGCTCGGCGACCCGACCAATGGCTCCTGGGTCAGGAGCGTGTCGCCGACGTCAAAGATCACACCGCGAATTGGCATCGTGATTGAGTGTACGCGCGGGGCGCGCCTCAATGGCCGCGCGCCGCCTCCGCGACGGTGAGATACTGCCGTAAGGGGCAACACGGCCAGCGCCGCCGGATGGCGTTGCGCCCGAGGCGCGGGAGGCGGCGTGAGGGATCCGACGAAGCGCGACCACGAGCCGCCATCGGGGTCGCCAGACGACCCACCAGCGGGCCGCGACTGGCCCGAACCTGTGGATTCGGAGGACCGCCCGCCCGCAACCGGAGGACTGGGAGGCTTCGCGGCCGATTCGGGCCTTGTCTACCGGCGCGTGGGCGCGTACATCATCGACTCCCTGCTCGTCGCCCTTACGACCACAGTCCTCGGCGTGGCCACCGGCATCATCAGCATGGACCTCGACGCGCCGGCGATTGACCCGTCGCTGGCCCTTTGGATGTTGATCTTCGAGGTGCTGTACCGATGGTCCATGCAGTCCGCCTTCGGCGCCACGTTGGGCAAGCTGGCCTTAGGGCTGCGGCTCGTCGCGGCCGACGGCGGCCCGGCCGGTCCCCTGCGCATCCTGGTTCGCGAAATCTCCCTGGGCGCCATGCTCGGGGTCGCCCAAGCCACCGGCTGGGCCATCCTGCCCGCCCTGGTGCAGGTCTTGCTGGTGTACGTCGTGATCCATCGACCGGACCGGCGCAGCCTGCACGACCTGACCGTGCAGACGCGCGTGATCCGGGTGGCGCCCGGCGATTCCGACACGCCCACGCGGCCGGCCTGAGCGGCCGCCAGACCGTTTGATCCGAGCTTGCCGAAGGACTGATTCCCGACTGCCACGCTCGCTGGACGTTTCGCGCGAAACATCCTCTCGCGTCCGGTTCGTCTGTGCAGAGCCAGCCAGACCACGAGCGGTTGCCGATTAGACGCCGGCGTCCTTGAGTCCGCTGCCGGTCGCCGCGACGAGCACCCCGTCGTCAGAACCGATAACGCCGGACGCGCGCAGTTGCGCGGCCGCCGCGAAGGCCACCGCCGATGTGTACTCCAGGTCCAGGCCCTCGAGCCGAGACAGGTCGGCGCGCGTCGCCCGCGCAGTCTCGTCGTCAATCGCCACGACCGTGCCGCTTGAGTCTCCAATCGCCTGTAGCACCTCGGCGCCGCGAGCCGGCCGACCGACCGCCACGCCGCCAGCGATCGTCGGTCGCGGCTGGATGGTCAGCGGCGTTTCGGCACCGGCGGTAAACGCGGCGGCCAGGGGTGCGCACGCCGAAGCCTGGGCGGCATGGAGGCGGGGCAGGCGTGCGGGTAACCCCGCGTCCGCCAGTTCGCGGTAGGCCTTGACGGCCCCCAGGAGCAGGCCGCCGTTGCCGACCGGCAGGACAATGTGGGCGGGCGGATCGTCGACGAGCGCCGCCGCGATTTCCAGGCCGAAAGTCTTGGTCCCCTCCACGAAGGCTGGATGGCGGGCGTGCGAGGCGTAGGTCACGTCGGGGGCGTGGGCCGCGTGCTCGGCCGCCGTCGCCACGTCTTCGCGCGTGCCGGCAACGGCCACTACCTGGGCGCCGTAACCGGCTATTTGGTCGCGCTTGGCCGCCGGAGCCGATTCCGGCACGAAGATCTGGGCGCGCAGGCCGGCGCGCGCCGCGTACGCGGCCATGGCGGCGCCGGCGTTACCCGAGGAGTCCTCGACGATTGACCTGACGCCGGCCCCGGCCAGCACGGAAATCACCGTCGCCGCGCCGCGGTCCTTGAACGAGCCGGTCGGCGACACGTACTCCAGCTTGGCCAAGAGCCGGGGCAGCCCGTGCGCCGACCCCCAGCGTTGGAGTGGAACGATCGGCGTATCGCCCTCGCCCAGGCTGACTTCCGGGATGTTCGTGGGCAGCCCCAGCGCGGGACGGTGCCGCCAGATGCCCGCGCGGGCCGGTTCACGTAACGACGACCAGCCGCCTGCGGCGGGAAGCGGGGTTGGCGTCAGCGGTTCCGGTGCAGCCACTCAGGCAACCCCCAGGCGCACAAGATCGGCGTCGGAAAGGCCAAAGAAATGGGCGAATTCGTGAATGACGGTAGCCCGAATCTCCTCTTTCAACTCGTCCACGTCGTTGAAGGCCGCCTGCAGCGGTCCACGGTAGATGGTGATTCGGTCCGGCAGCACCATGTTGTAACCCGATGTCCGTTCGGTCAGCGGCACGCCGGTGTACAGACCGAAAAGCGTGTAGCCCTCGGGAACCTCGGCGGCTTGCAGGTCGGCGGCCGACGGCCACTGCTCAACCAGCACGTCCACGTTGGCCAGTTGGGCGCGCAATGCCTCGGGAATCGAGGCCACGGCCTCCATCACCACGTTCTCAAACGCGGTCGGCGTCAGCTTTGTCACGTCAACATCACGCTCCCCTGAATCTTGAAGACCCTGTGATAGCATCCCGCGCCTTCGGACCGGGAGCCACGCGCCAGCATGCACGACGTGCGCGAGCACTCGCTCGCGAACGGGCTGGCGGTGCTGACCCGCGAGGTGCACACCGCCCCCATCGCCACCTTTTTCGTTTGGTATCGCGTCGGCGCACGCGACGAGCCCCCAGGCATGAGCGGTGCTTCCCACTGGGTCGAGCACATGATGTTCAAGCGTACCCAGCGGCTGGCCCCCGGCGACATCGGCCGCATGGTGGAAGGCGTTGGCGGCACCTTCAACGCGTTCACTTACGAAGACGCCACGGCCTACCACGAAACGCTGCCGGCCGAGCACCTGGACCTGGCAATGGAGATTGAGTCCGACCGCATGCTCAACGCGGTGTTCGACCCGGACGACGTGGAGTCGGAGCGCACGGTCATCATCTCCGAACGCGAAGGCCACGAGGCCTCGCCCATGTTCCGGTTGATGGAGGCCGTGGAATCCACGGCGTTTCGCGTGCATCCCTACGGACACGGGGTGATTGGCAGCAAGGCGGACTTGCGTTCCATGACGCGGGACGACTTGTTTGGCCACTACCAACAGCACTACGGTCCCAGCAACGCGGTGATCGTGGCCGTCGGAGACTTCACCACGGACGACTTGCTTGATCGGATCGATCGGCACTTCGGGGGATTCCCGGCCAATCGCCCACCGGCATCGCTGGCCGAGCGCGAACCCGCCCAGGGCGAGGCCCGGCGCGTGGAGGTGCATCACCCGGGGCCGTTTCCCGTGCTGATGCTCTGTCACCACACGCCGGAACGCAGCCACGCGGACTGCGCTCCGTTGCTGGTGCTGAACGCGCTGCTGTCAGGTCCGCCGAGTGGGCCGTTTGGCGGCGGCGGGACGCTACGCACATCGCGCCTGTACCAGCGATTCGTCGCATCCGGCATCGCCGCGTCGGTTGGCGCCGATGTTGGGGTCAACATCGATCCGTCGATGCACCGGGTGGTGGTGATCCTGCATCCGGGCGGCGCGCCCGAGCCGATTGAGGAAGCGGTCCTCGATGAGATACAGCGGCTGCACGACGAGGCGCCCAGCCAGGACGAGTTGGACCGGGTGGTTCGGCAGACACGCGCCAAGCGCGCGATCTCGTTGGAGAGCGTGACGGCGCAGGCCGTGCAGCTGGGGATGCTGGAGATGGCCGCCAGCTGGCGGCTATCCCAGACGCTGACGGACGACTTACAGCGGGTAACCCCCGACGACGTGCAGCGGGTGGCGCGGACCTACTTGCGCGAGTCCTCGCGGGTGACTGGCTGGTTCATGCCGGCGGCGGGCAACGGCGCGGCGGCGTGACGTCCAGCGCCCGCCACGCGATCAACGCGGAGAGCGTCGCCCGGCACACGCTGCAAAACGGCGCGACGCTGCTGGTCTACCCGAATCCGGCCTCGCCATCGGTGGCCATCGGCGCCTACCACGCCGGCGGCGCGGTATTGGAGACTCGCGAGAGCGCCGGGCTGGCCAGCCTGACGGCGGACGCGCTGAACCGGGGGACGGCCGACCGCAGCTTCCTTGAGTTCAGCCAAGCGCTGGACCACGTGGGCGCCTCGCTGTCGTTTCATGCCGACACTGAGTACGCGGCATTCGGAGGCCGATCGCTGGCCGAGGATCTGGAGCTGCTGCTGACGCTGGCGGCCGATGCCCTGGCGCAACCGACATTCCCCGAGGACGAGGTCGGGCGGGTACGCGAGCAGACGCTGACCGTGTTGGCTCACGCCCAGGACAGCCCCGGGTCGCGGGCGGCCCGGCGGTTTCGGGAGCTGCTCTACGGACCCGGCAATCCCAACGGTTGGCCCGAAGACGGTTACGCGGAGACCGTACGCGAGTTGCAAGCGGGCGACCTTCGGGCTTTTCACGCGCGGGCCTATGCACCGGCCACACTAATGCTGGCAGTGGTCGGCGCGGTGGATCCGCCCGCCGTTCGCGAGCTGGCCGAGCGCACGATCGGCGCCTGGCAGCCGCAGTCCGACGCCGCCAGGCCGGCCGACTGGCGACAGGCGCTGGTCGCGGCCGACGCCCCGGAGTCGGCCGCCGATGAGCCTCGGCGCGAGGACCTGACCATCGAGGGCAAAACGCAGACGGAGTTTCTGCTGGGCTGGATGGGGATCCGGCGCACCGACCCGTCCTACTACGCGACGGTCGTCGCCAACTTCATCCTTGGCCAACTGGGTCTGGGCGGGCGCATCGGATCGAACGTTCGCGACACGCAGGGACTGGCCTATCACGCCTCCAGTTACGTCGTGCCCGGTTTGACCCGTCAGCCCTGGTCGATACGGGCCGGAATCAACCCGGCGAATGTGGACCGTGCCATCGAGGCCAGCCTGCACGAAGCGCGGCAACTGGCCGAAACGCCGCCCGACGACGAGGAATTGGGTTTGAGCAAGCAGGCCCTGATCGGCTCCCTGCCGCTTCGCCTGGAGCGCAACGACGGTATTGCCAACATGCTGCTGACCATGGAGCGCTACGACCTGGGCCTGGACCACCTGGGCGTCTATGCGGACCTGATCAGGTCCGTAACCGCCGATGCCGTGCGCGACGTGACAGCCGCCGTCATGTCGGACCCGGCGTACACGCTGGTGACCGCTGGGCCTGAACTCCCGACCAGCTAAGGGCTTGGGTGCGGAATGTTCGGCCGCGCCGGATCGGAGCTAGCCGGCCGGAGGCGCGCTAGTAGGACGAGACCCGCGGAGGGCCGGGGTCGGCGGCCAGGACGGTGGCGTCAAAGCTGCGTTGCATGAGGTCCAGCTTGATGTCCTGGTGGTCGGGGCTGTCCCACAGGCTGTCGTGCTCATGCGGATCAGCTTCCATGTCGAACAGCTCGCCGAGGCCGTGCCCGTGATAGACGTTCAGCTTCCAGCGACGATCGCGGTACATGGTGGCGAAGGTGTGGTCGGGCTTGTCGACGGCATCCAGGTACTCGCAGCGGACGAAGTCGCGATGCGTGCCGGGCGGGGCGTCGCCGGACAGGATCGACCGCAACGAGCGACCCTGCATGGCCTCGGGCACGGGCAGACCGGCGTACTCCAGCAGTGTGGGCGCAATGTCAGTCAGCTCGACTAGCGCGTCGCTGCGCAGTCCGGCCTGGATCCGGCGCGGCAGGCGCCAGATCAGCGGCACACGGCTGAGGCCATCGAAGAATCGGCACCCCTTCTGCGTGAGGCCGTAGTCGCCGGCCGATTCGCCATGGTCGCTGGTGAAGATGACGATGGTGCGGTCGGCCTGCCCCGACGCCTCCAGCGCGTCCATTAGCCGACCGAACTGGTCGTCGATCTGCTCGATCATGGCGTAGTAGGCGGCCTGAACTTTCTTGCCCTCGAATGCTTCCGGCCGCTGCGACTCGCTTTGGAAGTCGATGCCCGAGGCCGTGAGCCGGCCCTGGTGTTCAACGTCCGAGGGTCGAAAGTACGGCCCTGGCAGCGCATCCACGTCGTATCGCCGGTAGTACTCCCAGGGCGGGTTGTACGGGGGATGCGGGTCGTACACGTTGACGCTGAGGAACCAGGGCTGGTCCGCCGGGCGCGGCTGGTTGATGAACTCGATCGAGGCTTCGGTACCCCAGGTGGTCTGGTGCACCTCGGGCGGCGTGTTGTCCTGCTCCGGCGTGGGTTCCATCAGGGCGCCGGTGATGTGGCGCCGGTCGAAGTTGTGCAGGAGCACGTCATTTGGATCGACGCCCTGATCCTGCACCCAGGCGGCGTAGTCGTGCTGATCCAGCGGCCAGTCGTTGCGGGGCGCGTGGCTGTACTTGACGTAGCGGTAGCCGTCGTTGACCCGCGGCTCGCGCCCGTTGAAGGCCCCCGCAAGGTGCAGCTTGCCGACCAGCCCGCCGTCGTAGCCGGCCTCGGCCAGTTGACGGGTGACGAGATTGGCGGCGACCTCACGATGCACCCAGCCGTTGCCGTTGCGCGGGTTATGCACCCGGCTGGGGTACATACCGGTCAGAAAGCTGGCGCGGCTGGGCGTGCAAATGGGGCTCTGACAGTAGGCGTGGGTGAAGGCCGTGCCCTCCGCCACGAAGCGGTCCAGGTTGGGCGTGCGAACGTACGGATTGCCCAGCGCGCCGATGGTGTCGAAGCGTTGCTGATCAGTGCAGTACCACAGGATGTTCGGACGCTGGTTCGCCATGAAAGTCTTGCCAATCCGGCCGCCGGGCAGCGAACCCTAGCGCACGGGCGCGTTCTCAGGTCTGCGGTGGTCCCAGGTATTTCAACGCCGGCGGCCCAACAAGGCGGATGCGTGCTAGATTGCGCGTGGTGACCTTGGTATTGAATCTTCCGTCTGCCGCCGTCTGCGAGGTTTCTCGTTCACACCAAGCCTTTCGATTCTCGAACGGTATGCCTGAATCGACCTTTCCGACATCTGGTTCACTGCGGCGTTTTGTTGACTGACGGATGGTCTGGACCTCCCGCGCGAAGGCGGGTGTAGACGGACGCGCGTCCACGGCGGCGGCGTCCAGGAACGATTTCCGAATGAACATATATGTCGGCAACTTGCCGTATTCGACCACCGAGGAAGAACTGCGCGAGCAGGCTTCGCAGTACGGCGAACTCACGTCGTGCACCATCATCATTGATCGTGAGACCGGCCGCTCGCGTGGCTTCGGTTTCATCGAGATGGCCAACGACGATGAAGCGCTGGCGCTGATCGAGGGCATGAATGGCAGCAACATGGGCGGCCGCATGCTTACGGTCAACAAGGCGCGTCCCCGGGCGCCCCGCGGCGGTGGCGGCGGCTATGGCGGCGGTGGCGGCGGCTATGGCGGTGGTGGCGGCGGCTACGGCGGTGGCGGCTACGGCGGTGGCGGCTACGGTCGCGGCGGCGACCGCTACTAGACGGCTACGTCGGTCGGGCTGAAGGCCCGGCCCGCCTCTGACTCGGAAGCGCCGGCAGGTCCGGCGCTTCCGGCTTTAAGTGACGCTTAGCTCCGCCAGGCGGGGTGATTCGCCCAGGTAGTAGCCGACGTTGACCAACGCGCGTTGCAACTCGCGGATGTCAACCTGGCGCGGCGGCACGCCTTCGGCCACGGCGCGGGCCGCGGCCATGCCCGCCACGCCGCCGGTGACCTTGGCGATCCAGCGCCAGCGCAGGCTGGCCGTGCGGTCGCGACCGATGGATCGGCCGGCGGCCAACATGCCCTCCACGCCCCGCGGCAGGAACTGCCCAAGCGGCATGTCGAAGTGGTGACCCTTTTCGCGCTCCCGCAGGTTGACGAGTTGACGGGTGCGCCCACCCTTGCGTGCCTCGTCGTCATAGCGGTAAAGCGTGGTCAACACGTGCACCACGTCGTCGAACCGGCGCTCCGCCACGATGTCATCGCGGCTCAGGGTGTAGTCGGGCACGATCGTGCGGCTCCAGCGCGTGCCCATGTACGGGGCGATCTGGCTGACGCGGGCATTCTCGAACCCGGGCACGTGGCGCTTGTAGAACTCGATGGTGTCGTAGGCGTGCAGCCGCGCCGAGGACTCGATGGTGGACCGCTGGATCGCGTTCAGCGCCGACAGCGTGTGATCCGGCCAGCGCGTCTCGATGGTGGTGACGTCCTGGTCGTGGGTGGCGAACGGAATCTTGTAGGCATGCGCGCCGCCGGGGATCGAGGCCACGTACGTGTACGCGCCGGACTCCCAGTCGGCCATCATGAACGGCAGCAGCTCGCGCGGGTAGTTGGCCCAGACGCGCTCCAGGGCGACGAACAGTACCTCGTCCACCCAGCGCTCTTCCTCGTCGCTCAACGGCTTGTCGCGCTCGGCCGCGCGGAACTCCTCGTAGGTCTCCCAGTCCACGTCTTCGACGCGGAAGAACAGCCCGAAGCCGGCCTCCGCGCTGGCGTACGCGTCCTCGGTTTCGGCGCCCGCCGCCGCGGCCACGTCGGCCTCGCCGGTGGTGTCGATCACAACCTTGGCCGTGATCGCGCGCCGGCCCTCGCCGGTCTCGAAAATCACGCCGCCAACATGGCCCTCGTCAACGATCGCTCCGGCCACGGTGGTGGACAGGAGCAGCGAGACCTCCAGGTCTCGCAGGCGCTGCAGGGCCAGCCGCTGGAATTCGTTGCGGTCGACGACGGGAATGTGCGCCATGCCGTCCCAGCGCCAGGGCACGTTGTCGCCGCCGCTGATGAAGTCGAAGGTCTTGATGCCGCCGCGCGTGTCCAACCGTTTCAGGAAGTCGCCCACCTGGCCGCCCAGCCCTCGGTCATGCTGCTGCGGCGCCTGCCACAGGTCATGGCGCGACCCGAGCCCCGGTCCATAGTTGCCGCCCACGGCTGAGTACTCATCCACCAGCGTGGTCCGGGCCCCCGCCGCCGCAGACTCCAGCGCCGCGAACAGCCCCGAGATGCCCGCCCCCGCCACCAGCACGTCGGTGTCATGCAACACCGGCACCTCACGCGCCGGTTCATGGATCACATCTGCCACGGCGAACCTCTCTTCGGTCCATCGGCGTGGTCACGGGTCCCGCGCCGTGATTTGTCTGGCCGGGCACGGTAGCAAAGAGGCGTTCCTTGCAACTCGGATTCGAACGCGGCCATCGCCGTCTGTGTAAGGGAAGTCTCAACAGCATGCGCTCGCATGCGTCATGATCTGCCGGTTGCAAAGCGGAGGCTGGCGCAGGGTGGGCACCGGCCGGGCACACGACAGGAGCATTGGATGACGAATGGTCCGGCGGTCCTGGTGGAAGGACTGGGCAAGACCTACCCGGGCGGCGTGCGCGCCGTCGACGGGATCAGCTTTGAGGTGGAGCGCGGGGAGTTCTTCGGCTTCCTGGGACCGAACGGCGCGGGCAAGACCACCACGATCAAAATCCTGGCCACACTGCTGCCCAAGTCAGAGGGTCGCGTGGAGGTGGCCGGCCTGGACGTCATCCGCGAGCCGAAGGCGGTGCGCCAGGCCATCGGCGTGGCGCTGCAGGAGGTTGGGCTGGACGACCTTTCGAAGGGTCGCGACTTCCTGGAACTGCAAGGGCTCCTGTACGGGCTGTCGCGCGCCGAGGCCCGAACGCGCGCGGGGGAGCTACTCGAACTGGTCGGGCTCTCGTCGGTGGCCGACCGGAAAGTCGGGTCCTACTCGGGCGGGATGCGGCGGCGGATCGACCTGGCCGGCGCCCTGATGCACAACCCCGGCGTGCTCTTCCTGGACGAGCCGACCACCGGCCTCGACCCGCAGAGCCGGATTGCCGTCTGGGAACACCTGGAAGAGCTCAACGCGCGGGGCGTCACGATCTTCCTGACCACCCAGCACATGGACGAGGCCGACCGGCTGTGCCGGCGGCTGGCCATCATCGACCACGGCCGCCTGGTGGCCGAAGGCTCGCCGGCCGAACTGAAGGCCAGCGTGGGTGGCGACATCGTGCACGTGGCCTTTGACGCAGGCGAATCGCCGGATGAATGTGTAACCGTGGCGCTGGCGGACGTGCGCGTCCTGCCCGGAGTCCGGCAGGCGGACATCGGGGACGCCGGGCTAGCCGCTACGGTCAGCGACGGGGGCGCCGCCGCTCCCGCCATCATGGCCGCCTTCCAGGACGCCGGCCTGTCCATCGCCAACCTGTCCATCACCCGCCCCTCCCTGGACGACGTCTTCCTGCAACACACCGGCCGCCAGATTCGCGACTCGGACGCCGACGGCGACGCGGAAGACCGTATGTGGAGCCAGTGGATGGGCGTCAACCGGAGGTAATGCCAATGCTGGTACTGCGCGAGAGCTACTTCATCTACGTCCGCAACCTGAAGACCTGGCTGGCGCAGCCCTGGATGATCGTGGCGGCGGTGCTGTCGTCGGCGTTCATGTTCCTGTTCTTCGGCGAGCCGCTGCGCGGCATCACGGCGCTACCCGGATTTCCGGCGGACGACTACCAGGCCTTCCTGGCCGCCATGGTGATCGTGATGGCCGTCGTCTTCAGCGGCAGCGACATGGCCATGGTGCTGCTGACGGACATGATGTCGGGCTACGTCGACAAGCTGCTGCTGTCCCCCGTCAACCGCTTCTCGATCCTGCTGGGCACGCTGCTCATCGGCGGCACGCGGGCCATGGTGCAGGTGCTGGCAATCATCCTGGTGGCCACGGCCATCGGCGTGCGCTTCGAGGGCGGCGTGCTGGGCATCCTGGCGGTCATCGTGGGCACCACGCTACTGGGCGTGGCGATGGGGTGCGTGGGCCTGATCGTGGCTATGCGCACCCGCAGCGTGCAGGTCACGGTCAACAGCTGGCTGCTCTTCATGCCGCTGGCGTTTCTGACCTCGGCCTTCATGCCGCGCGACCTGCTGACCGGCTGGTTCCAGGTCGCCGTGGGCCTGAACCCCATCGAGTACATCATGGTGGCCGTGCGCGCCGTCATCATCGAAGGCTGGGTCTGGGACAGCATCCTGCCGGGCATCTGGGTGCTGCTGGCCACCACGCTGGTGCTGGTAGGCGCGGCGACCTACGAGTACCGGCGGGCGACGAATTGAGGAGTCATCGCCCGAGTCCTCGGATTCCGCCAAGGCCCAAGCATTGAAGTCAGCATCTCCGCCCCTGCTGGCCCGCGTTGACGGGACGAAGGTGACGGACCTGGGAGGCCTCAGAATCTCCCGTGGACGTGCTTGCCTCGTGTACGGTTATACCGTACGATTGCTGGGATGATTGTCCGCTCGGTTCGCCACCGGGGACTGCGCCGACTGATCGAGAACGACAGCTCACGGTTTCTGCGACAGGATTTGGTCGACCGGGTGCGCAAAATCCTGACGGTTCTGATTCTGGCCGAGGACATTGACCGGTTCATTGCGGATGCTCCGCCCGGCTGGCGCGTCCATCGGCTCTCCGGCGACCGTGCCGGTACGTGGAGCGTGTCGTTAACCGGCAACTGGCGGATCACGTTTCACGAAGCCGACGGGTACATCGACCGCTTGAATTTGGAGGACTACCACTGATGACCAGCGAAGGCCTCACCGTAAACATGACCCCTGCGCATCCCGGTGACTTTGTTCGCACCGAGGTCATTGAGGAGCTTGGGCTGAGCGTGACGAAGGCAGCAGAGATTTTGGGAGTCCGGCGGGCAACGCTATCGGACTTGCTGAATGGCCGTGCCGCGCTCTCGCCGGAGATGGCGCTGCGCATCGAGAAGGCCTTCGACGTGCGCATGGACCTGCTACTGCAGATGCAGGCGTGGTACGACGCCGCGCGGATGCGTGCCCGAGCCAGCGAAATCAGCGTCCGTCGCTACCAGCCCGCCTGACAGCAGGCTACCCGCCAGTCCAACTGTCGATGAGTAGGCGGATCGGGCGGGCTCGGAGGTAGCGAGGAGTCCGACCTCGAAGCGACATAGCGAACGGGTACGGCTCGGGGACGCCGCCAAGTAGCTGGTCAGTTTCTCGATAGTCGCTCTCGCAGCCTGGCCACGACCTTATTGGCGGACTCCACCTGGCCTGCGGCAATCTGACGATTACCCAGGGCCAGAATCCTGAGAAGCGCCAAGGTCTCAGGTCGCTTCGGATTGGCAGCCTGCGGTTCGGCGGGACGTCCCGAGACTTGATCGCTCACGCCCTTAGCCATTTACCGGACACTGCCTATGCGCTCGCGTAGGCCGTAACTGCCCCCAACCGGCGGCCCAGCCGGTCTTCGGCGGTCTCCAGGTCGAACTGACTCTGCAAGCCCATCCAGAATGTCGCCGAGTTCCCGAAAAAGCGCGCGAGCAGCAACGCCGTCTCGGCCGTGATGGCCCGCTGGCCGTGCACGATCGCATGAATCCGGCGGGGATCGACGCCAATGTCCCTGGCCAGCCGGTACTGGCTCAGGTTGAGCGGACGCAGAAACTCCTCGTTCAAAACCTCGCCAGGGTGGATGGAGGGAAGCTTGGCCGGCTGTCGTGCGGTTATTGAAGTCCGCAGGTTCTTTATGTCCGCCATTTCACCCTCCGTGATAGTCCACGATTTCTACCGCATAGGCGTCGCCGTCATGCCAGACAAAGCAGATTCGCCACTGATCGTTGACGCGGATGCTGTATTGCCCAGCCCGGTCGCCGGCAAGGGCTTCCAAACGATTGCCTGGCGGTACGCGCAGATCGTTCAGGTTCGCAGCGTTGTTCAAGATCATCAGCTTTCGTTGCGCCCTGCGTTGAACGTCCCGGGAGAACTTTCGGACGTGCCGCCGCTCGGCAACCGCCTCGGAGTCCCTGTCCCGGAA
>DAOUIX010000179.1:0-19536 GCA_034423235.1 Chloroflexota bacterium
GCCCATGATGCCGCCGCCGATGCCCGGACCCTCGCTGGGCGCGCTGACCACCCCGTAGCCCATGGGGTTGGCGACGCTGATCTCCCAATCGAAGAGATCGCCGTAGAACTTCTGCATCGCCGGCCCGTCCTTGGCGTTGATTTCCCAATGCACCACGCTATTCGCCATCTGCATGCTCCTATTCCGCGAGCTCGCGGTCCGGTCCGATGCGGCCCGTGTGGCCGGCTTGCGCACGTGCGCCGGTCCGCGCGGAGACGCCCATCCTATAGGGCCAACACTCGCCAGCGGTCGACACGACGAGCACCATGCGGGCCGCACATCGGTTGGCTGACCCGTTCAGCAGGTAAACCCGCGGAGGCGGTATGCGACGACCGCTGTGTCGCCGTTCAACGTGACTGCCCCGTTCGTCAATACCGCGTTCCCGGGGCGGCCCGGCTTCCCTGCCTGGAGAGACCTTCGCCGGTTTCCTGAAGCCGCGACGCGCCAGCTCGGAAAGGGCGCTGCCGAGGCTGATTCGCTTCCGCGCAGCCAAGGCCCGCGCCACGGTCAGGACATCGTCGTCAATGGCTTCCGTCGTTCGCATATTGGAATCATTGCATCACGGCATCGACTGCCCAGACACAGGCCCGGCGCGGGGACTCGGACGGACGTCCAGACTCCTGGAACCCCTGCCGAGCCCGCCGAACCTCGGGAGCACTCCCAGGAATCCCGTGCTGCTAGAGTCAGCGAACCCCGGACCGGCATTGACGCGAGATATGGTCGACGATGGGTAGTGACTGGGGTGTCCGGGAGGCCGCAGAACAGCAGGGCGTGCGTCCTCATCATCCTGGGACTGGTTGTCATGATCGTCCTGGTCTTCATTGTCGGGTCGATCTGCACATCCGGCGCCGCCGCGTAGCCGTCCCCGTTTGGACGCTCAGCGAGACACCGCGAACCCCAAATCGGTTCTCCCGGCCCGGCCAAGCCGTGTCCTGACACCTGACGAAATCCGCACTGAGGAGGTCCGCCGATGGCTCTGGGTCCGAAGACCCTTCGAGAAGTCAGCCGGACGGGAAACGGCAAGGGCTGCGGCTGGTTACTCATGGGAACGGCAGCACTGCTTCTCGGCGTCCTGTTCTTCGCCGCGATCGCCAGCACTTGCGGAGGCTGAAGCTAGTGGGCGCCTCGGTTTCAGCATCCAAGGCGGCCAGTAGCACGACGTAGCCCTCGACTTCCAGGCTGCGGATGCGCTGGCCGGTACTCAGCTCAGCCCAAGCAGGCGGATCGGAATGTGATTGAGCGCTGACCGCACGTCCTTACAGGTGGATGGGGCTGCCCGGCGTGGGTGCTCCGAGGATCCCAGGCTGCACGCAGCCTGGGCCACAAGGCAGCCCGGGCCACATGGCCTCGCCGCGATTAGAATACTGACGAAATAGCTTGACCGACGGGCCGCGGGGCCCTAGGGGAAACCGGGAAACAGGGCGCCATGACGAGTAACCAGTACTGGTGGCCGGAGCAGTTGAGCCTGAAGGCGCTCCGCCAGAATTCTTCCCTGTCCGATCCGATGGGCGACGGTTTTGACTACGGCGAGGCCGTCGCGTCGCTCGACGTCGAGGCGCTGAAGCGCGACATCGAAGCGGTCATGACGACCTCGCAGGACTGGTGGCCGGCGGACTACGGGCACTACGGACCGCTCTTTATCCGCATGACCTGGCACGCCGCCGGCACATATCGCATCAGCGACGGACGCGGCGGCGGGGGATCCGGGCACCAGCGGTTCGCGCCGCTGAACAGCTGGCCCGACAACGCCAACCTGGACAAGGCGCGACGCCTGCTGTGGCCGATCAAGCAGAAGTATGGCCGCAGCCTGTCCTGGGCCGACCTGCTGATCTTCACCGGCAACTGCGCCCTGGAATCGATGGGCTTCAAGACCTTCGGGTTCGCCTTCGGGCGACCGGACGTCTGGGAAGCCGACGACACCGACTGGGGCGCCGAAGGCGAGTGGCTGGGCGACGAGCGTCATGATGCCGAGGGTGAGATCGAGGGACCCTATGGCGCCGACCACATGGGCCTGATCTACGTGAACCCGGAAGGGCCCAACGGCAACCCCGACCCGGCCCTGGCGGCGCGCTACATCCGCCAGACCTTCAAGCGCATGGCCATGAACGACGAGGAGACCGTGGCGCTGATCGCCGGCGGCCACACCTTCGGCAAGGCGCACGGCGCGGGCGCCGAGTCGCACGTTGGCCCCGACCCGGAGGGCGCCGACATCCATGAGCAGGGCCTGGGCTGGACCAGCGATTACGCCAGCGGCAAGGCCAACGACACCATTACCAGCGGGCTCGAAGGCGCGTGGACCGACAACCCGGTCAAGTGGGACAACAACTTCCTTGAGAACCTGTACGAGCACGAGTGGGAGCTGACCAAGAGTCCCGCCGGCAAGTCGCAGTACCAGCCGGAGAACGCGGCCGCCGCGGCCACCGTGATCGACGCGCACGACCCGTCCAAGAAGCACGCGCCGATGATGCTGACGACGGACCTCTCGCTGCGGATGGACCCGGCCTACGCCGAGATTTCGACCCGATTCCTGAATGATCCGGCGGAGCTCGAAGACGCTTTTGCCAGGGCCTGGTTCAAGCTGCTGCACCGCGACCTGGGGCCTCGCAGCCGCTACCGCGGCCCGCTGGTGCCCGACGAGGCCCTGCTCTGGCAGGACCCGGTACCCGCCGTCGACCACGAGTTGATCGACGCGGCGGACATCGCCGAGCTCAAGGGGCGAGTCCTCGCCTCCGGCCTGTCCGCATCGCAGCTGGTTTCGACGGCCTGGGCTTCGGCGGCCTCGTTCCGCGGCACCGACAAGCGCGGCGGCGCCAACGGAGCGCGCGTGCGCCTGGCGCCGCAGAGGGATTGGGAGGTCAACGACCCGGACCAGCTCGCGAGCGTGCTGGAGACGCTGGAGGGCATCCAGGCGGACTTCAACGGCTCGCAGTCCGGCGACACGCGCGTTTCGCTCGCCGACCTGATCGTGCTGGCCGGATGCGCCGGCGTCGAGCAGGCCGCCAGCGACGCCGGCCATGACGTGCAGGTGCCGTTTGCGCCTGGTCGCACCGACGCCACGGAGGACTGGACCGACGCGGAGTCGTTCGCCGTCCTCGAACCCAGCGCGGACGGCTTCCGTAACTTCCTGAAGAACGGCCAGGACGGCAACGCCGAGGAACTGCTGGTGGAGCGGGCCTACATGCTGACGTTGACGGCGCCCGAGATGACGGCGCTGGTCGGCGGCCTGCGCGCTCTGAACGCCAACGCCGCGCAGTCCCAGCACGGCGTGCTGACCGATCGGCCGGGCGCGCTCAGCAACGACTTCTTCGTGAACCTGCTGGACCCGAACACCGTCTGGCAGGCGTCGGGAGACGCGTTCGAAGGCCGCGACCAGGCGACGGGCGATGTCAAGTGGACCGGCACGCGCGTGGACCTGGCCTTCGGTTCCAACTCCGAGCTTCGTGCGCTCGCGGAGGTGTACGGCTCGGACGACGGGCAGGAGGCGTTTGTCGGCGACTTCGTGGCCGCCTGGGACAAGGTGATGAATCTTGATCGCTTCGACCTGAAGTGATCGCCAGGTAGGCATTCGCAGGGGTCTGGCGAAGCCAGACCCCTGGCGCGCCACTCCCATGCCCTCGTCACCACCCGACTGGCTTAACGCGCACGGCGACGCCACGCCGGTCATCGACGCCGAATCCCACGTCCGCGAGTACGCCGAGCGCCGCGGTCGCGATCCCGACGAGAACTGCCCGCCGCTGGTCATTGGCGGGTTCATCAACCTCATGGTCGAGCCGATGGCCGAAGCCGTAGGCGCCGCCGAGTCCGACGTCCGGCTTGGGTTGCAAGGCCCCAAGACCATTGATCGCTCGAAAGGCGTCGCCGAGGAAGCCGATTCGCTGCGCCCCGGCCTGCGCATCGGCGAACTGGACGGCCACCCCATCGGCGTGGCGCGCATACCCGTCGGCGCCGCGCGCTCGGTCATGACGCTGGAGGAACTGATGGCGCTTGGCGCGCGCACCTTCCTGATCGCCGGGGCCACGGGCGCTCTTAAGCCGGGCATCGATGTCGGCGACTACGTGATCGCCACCAGCGGCCTGCGCGAAGAGGGCGCCTCGTTTCACTACCGGCCGCCCGACCACCCGGCCCGCGCCGACGGACCGGCTCCCCAGGCGCTGATCGAGGCCGCCAGGAGCAGCGAGCACGCGTCCCACGTCGGCCGCGTGTGGAGCACCGACGCTCCCTACCGCGAGTTCACCGGCAAGGTCCAACGCTACGGTGAGGACGGCGTGCTGAGCGTGGACATGGAGACCTCGGCGCTCATGATCGTCACCGAGTTCCGCGGCGCCGACCTGGGCATGATCCTGACGGTCAGCGACCTCGTCTACCGGCGCGATTGGCCCAACATCTTTGGGACCGACGAATACCGGGCAAACTGTGCCGACATGGCGAGCATCGTGGTACGCGCCGCCCGCGCCCTGCTTGCCGGGAAGGACACGACCGATGGCTGACGCGCCCCGCATCAACCGCTGCATCGAGCTCCGCGAGTCCGGGGAGCCGCTTTACTACACCGGCATGTCGGAGCGCCTGACCTACGAGCGCGGACGGGAGATGGTCGATACCTTTGCCGACTTCATCCTGGTGGAGTTCGAGCACCACGGGCTGGACACCCGCGGGCTGGTCGACTTCATGCAGGGGCTGCGCGACGCGGGGCCCACCCCCAGCGGGCACCGCACGCCGACCGTTCTCTGCACGCTGCCGGTCAACGGCCTTTCCGAAGACGTCGTGCAGGCCAACGACTGGCAAATTCGGCACATCCTGGCGGCGGGCGTTCACGGCTTGGTGCTGTGCCATGCGCGAACGCCGGAGGCGGTGCGCGCCTTCGTGGAAGCGGTGCGGTACCCACACGCGACGCTCGGTGTCGGCGAGGGCCTGGGCGAGGGCACCCGCGGCATGGGCGGCCAGGGCATCGCGGCCGAAATCTGGGGACTCGATCCCATGGAATACATCCGCAGGGCCGATCCGTGGCCTCTCAACCCTGAGGGCGAGCTGATCCTGGGCCTCAAGATCGAGGACCGTCAGGGTATGGAGCGGGCATTTGACATCACCGCCGTCCCCGGCCTGTTCTTCAGCGAATGGGGCCCCGGCGACATGGGGGTCTCCCACGGCCACTCCGACTGGCACGACCCACCCTATTCGCCCGAGATGGACCACGCCCGCAACACCATCCAGGCCGCCTGCGAAGCCGAGGGACTGGCCTTTCTCTGCAGCTGGGCCGACCCTAACATGGACGACGAAGCCCGCATCCGCCACCTGTTGCACAACGTGGGTGCGCACATCGTCAGCGGCGGCGAGGAGATGGCCCGCATCGGCCGCCAGATCACCGACCGGCCGACGCCACTGACCCGCGCGCGGCTTCCGGACGATAGTGGCAAGCTGAACGCCTGACCACCACAACGAGGCACACGCCATGAGAGTCGGATTCATTGGCCTGGGCGCCATGGGCCTGCCGATGGCCCGCAACCTGCGATCGGCCGGATTTGACGTCGTCGTGCATAACCGCAGCCGCGGCAAGGTCGACGACTTCGTGGCCGCCGGCGGCGAAGCGGCCAGCAGCCCGGCCGAGATGGCCGCGAACGTGGACGTGGTCTGCGCCTGCCTGCCGATCCCGCCGGTCTGCGAGGAGGTCTTTCTCGGACCCGACGGTGTCATCGAGGGCGCGGGCGAGGGCCAGCTCTGGATCGACTTCAGCACCAACGGGCCCGACACGTCGCAGCGCATCAGCGACGCGGCGGCGGGCAAGGGTTGCGGCTACCTGGATGCGCCGATCAGCGGCGGCGTCTGGGGCGCGGAGGCCGGCACGCTGGCCATCATGGTGGGCGGCGAGGCCGACGACTTCGAACGCGGCGGACCCGTCTTCGACGCCGTGGGCGCCAACATTCGCCACTTCGGAGCGTCAGGCAGCGGCAGCGTGGTCAAGCTCTGCAACAACCTGATCGGCGCCGCCACCAACGCCGTGATCTCCGAGGCCTACGTTGCGGCGGTCAAGTACGGCATCGACCCGGCCGCCATGTACGAAACCCTGCAAAGCGCCACCGCGGCCAGCCCCGGCCACGAGCGCATGGTCAAAGACAGCGTGCTGGCGCGGAACTTCGATGCCATGTTCGCGCTGGACCTGCACGCCAAGGACCAGCAGCTGGCGGCCGACCTGGGCAAGCTGACGGGGGTGCGCCTGGCCGTCACCAGCACCGTCAACGAGTTGTACAAGGAAGCCCAGGCGCGCGGCTACGGCGGCCAGAACACCTCCGCCATCATCCGCCCGCTGGAGGACCTGCACGGCGTGACGGTGGAGCCGGCGTCGTAGCGAACCCGCCGCTTCCGACATCGCGACCGAGGCCGGGAGCCTCGGTGTGCCCTCGCTTCAGCCAGTAAGGAGACTCACCGGTGGCCGACGTGATCAAAGTTCTGGGCATCTCAGGCAGCCTGCGACGCGCCTCATTCAATACCGGGCTGCTTCGCGCCGTCGCCACGGTGCTGCCGGCGGAGATGGAGATGACGACATTCCCTCTGCATGACCTCCCGCTGTTCAACGCGGACGTCGAGGACCTTGGGACCCCCGAACCGGTCGTCGCCCTGCGCAGCGCCATCGAACAAGCCGACGGGTTGTTGTTCGCGACGCCCGAATACAACTACTCGATTACAGGCGTGCTGAAGAACGCCTTCGACTGGGCCTCGCGCGGTCCGTCGCCGCTGGACGGCAAGCCGGCCGCCATCATGGGCGTGGGCGGGTGCCAGGGGACGGTGCGCGCCCAGATGCACATGCGCCAGATCGCCCTGCACAACAGCATGCGCGTGATGATCGACCCCGAATTGCAACTGGTCCGGTCACGCCGGCGCCAGGATCCCGACGGCAACGTGACGGACGACGACCTGCTGGAACGCATGCGCGAGTTCATGGCGGCGTTCGACGAGTGGATCCGCCATTGCCGTACCGACCCCACGCTGCGCTTCGCCTGAGCGACCAGACTATTCCCTTGGCCGCGCTGAAGCGCTGGACGCAGCATGGTTCGACCGCCGCCACGGCAGCGCGTCCACTCTAGGCCCATGGCTCACGTACTATGTGGTAATGAGCCGCAATGCTGAATCAGTTGGTCAGAGCAGAGCCTGCCGTCTGTCTCTACCCCGCTGCCTGAAATCATTGGATTAGCTCAATTGGAACCGGAACACTCACCGTTTCGTCCCGGTCAGCCAGCGGACATTGAGCTGTTCATTGGACGCTCTCAGCAGATCTCAGAAGTAACTCAACTCGTCAAGAACTCTGCTAATGACCGATTTCAAATCGGGTTTCTAACCGGTGAACGAGGCATTGGTAAGACCTCACTTGCGTCGTTCTCTCAGCACCTTGTGGAGCGCGACGCAACTGCAGCGACGTCCCACGTAATGCTTGGCGGTATAAAGTCCTTAGACCGCTTTGTCCAAAGAACACTTGAGCACATTATCAAGGACAACGCAGACCGACCGTGGTATCGAACAATTCTCGCTATATTTGGCGAGCGAGTCGAATCGGTTGGGCTCTTTGGAGTTTCTATCAACCTGAGGTTTAGTCCTGCCGAGATGCAGGAAGTTACGAATGCATTCCCCGAAGCCCTACGTACAATCCAAACCAAGCTCGAAGGGAACCGTCCATCACTCTTTATTGTTCTGGATGACATTGACGACTTAGCTGAACTCCCTGACTTCGCAAACTGGCTCAAGAGCACAGTCGACTCGATTGCAATTCATCGCTCACCAACGAAAGTCACTCTCCTCTTGGTCGGGCTTGAGGAGACCCGCCGTAGTTTGCTGGCACTGCAACCTTCACTGGCTCGCGTGTTTCAGGTAGTCGATATTTTTCCATGGACTCAGGAGGAGTCCGAGGGCTTTTTCACTACCTACTTTGACTCGGTCAATGGCACGCTGGAGCCAGACGCCCTGCACTTCATGGCTGACATGACCGGCGGACTTCCAGTGGTCGCGCACGAGATTGGAGACGCGGTGTACCGGACAACCGAAGAATATCCGGTTATGCTCAGTGACGCGATCAATGGTATTACTAACGCCGCCAGAATACTTGGCCATAAAATGTTACAGCCTCAAATTGTAGAAGCGCTGCAAAGCGAAAGATATCGTGAGATCTTGCGAATTCTTCCCACCGGCCCTCTGACCCGTCGATTCCGACGATCCGAACTCATCGACCGGCTTCCAGACGAGAGCGTAAGATCGGTTGACGCCTTATCTTCGACGCATGCGGAAGTTGGGCGCAATTGCACAGGATCCTGAACGCGGTCGCGGCGCGTATGTGTTTACGAACCCAGCTTATTATATGTACTTCTGGCAGCAATCGCACTCCGTACGTAACGGATCTTGAGATTCCAGATAGCTACTGTCGAACAGCCTTCAAATCGACGCTGACGTGCCGCGTCAGCGCTCAGCCTGGAGTTCTTGTATGAGTCAAGCCACCCCCATCACCGTCGCTCATGGCGACGGGATCGGCCCCGAGATCATGCCCATCGTCCTGGAAATCCTGGACAAGGCGGGCGCGCAGCTTGAGATCGAGACCATCGACATCGGCGAGCAGGTCTACCTGCGCGGGAACCCGGCCGGCATCGACGACGCGGCCTGGGAGTCCATCTATCGCACCCGCGTATTCCTGAAGGCCCCCATCACCACGCCGCAGGGCCGCGGCTACCAGAGCCTCAACGTCGCCACCCGCATTGCCCTGGGCCTCTACGCCAACGTCCGGCCCGCCTCAACGTTCCACCCCTACGTGGAGACCAAGCACCATCCCGACATGGACGTGGTGCTGGTTCGCGAGAACGAGGAGGACCTCTACGCCGGCATCGAGCACCGGCAAACGGCCGACGTCATGCAGTCGCTCAAGCTGATCACCCGACCGGGAAGCGAGCGCGTCATTCGCTTCGCCTTCGAATACGCCCTGCATCACGGCCGCAAGAAGGTCACCGCCTTCGCCAAGGACAACATCATGAAGCTGTCCGACGGCCTCTTCCACGAGGTCTTCGACGAGGTGGCGGCCGACTATCCGGGCCTGGAGAACGAATACTGGATCGTGGACATTGGCGCGGCCAAGCTGGCCGACACGCCCGAGATGTTCGACGTGGTGGTGCTGCCCAACCTCTACGGCGACATCCTGTCGGATGTGGCCGCCCAGATCGCCGGCTCCGTGGGCCTGGGCGGGGCGGCCAATATCGGCGATAGCGCCGCCATGTTCGAGGCCGTGCACGGATCGGCGCCGCGACGCGCCGGCCAGAACCTGGCCAACCCGTCCGGGGTGCTGACCGCCGCCGTCCTCATGCTGGATCACATCGGCCAGCCCGACGTGGCCGCTCGCGTGTACAACGCCTGGCTTCGAACGCTGGAAGACGGCGTCCATACCTACGACATCCACAGTGAAGCTCACAGCACGGCCAAGGTCGGGACGCGCGAGTTCGGCCAGGCCGTGGCCGACCGCCTGGGCGAAATGCCCAGAACCCTGCGACCCGCTGCCTTCGGCGTCGGTGGCCCCATGCCGGTCATCGAGGCCAGCGAGCGCGAGACGAAACCCGTCAAGCAGACCGTGGGCGTGGATGTGTTCCTGGACTGGAGCGATGGCACGGCGGCGGATCTGGCCCAGCGCCTGCAGGCGATCGCAGGCAACGATTTCGGCCTGAAACTGATCAGCAACCGCGGCGCGATCGTTTGGCCGCAGTCCATGGCCGGCGGTTTGCTGGTGGACCACTGGCGCGCCCGATTCATGGCCGACGACGGCGCGGCTATTGACCACGCCGAGATCGTTGCCCTGCTCGGTCGCATCGGAGGCGCCGGCCTCGACTTCATCAAGACCGAGAATCTGTGCACGTTCGACGGTAAGCCGGCGTACTCGCAGGCCTGAGAGAGTGAGGCGACCATGACCGATTCCAACCAAACCCCGCGCGTCGGCATCGTGATGGGCAGTACGTCCGACTGGGACGTGATGCAGCGCACGACCGCCACCCTGCGCGACTTCGGCGTTGCCTATGACGTGCGCGTGCTATCCGCGCACCGCACGCCCGACGAAACCGCCGAGTGGGCCCGCAGCGCCGAGGAACGCGGGCTGCGCGTTCTCATCGCCGCCGCCGGCGGGGCGGCGCACCTGGCCGGCGTGGTGGCTGCCCACACGGTGCTCCCCGTACTCGGCGTGCCCATGCAGGCCTGGTCGCTGGACGGGCTGGACTCGCTGCTGGCCATGGCGCAGATGCCGCGCGGGATTCCGGTGGCCACGCTCGCCATCGGCAGCGCCGGCGCCGTCAACGCCGCTCTGCTGGCCGTGGAAATCCTGGCCCTGGGCGACGCCGACCTCCGCCAGAAGCTGGTCGACTTCCGGGCGCAGCAGGCCGAAGAGATCCTGGGGTCTTCACTGGAGTAGGAGCCGCCGGCCGCCAACTCGACACCGCGGCAGCCGCTGAACATACTCAGGCGCCTTGCCGCCCTCGGTAGTTCAGCATGGACCGTCAACTCGCCATCGAAGGCGGTTCCCCCGCCGTAACGGCGCCCATCGATGACCGCTGGGCGCCGGTTACCGAGCGCGAGCGCACCCTGGTCAACGATGCGCTCGAAGCCGGTTCGGCGGTCTACGACGAGATCGAGAAATTCGAGGCCGAGTTCCGCGACTTCGTCGGCACGCGGTTCGCGCTGGCCGTCTGCAACGGCACCGCCGCGCTGCACTCGGCCATGTTCGCCGCCGGCGCGTCGCTTGGTCGCGAGGTCATCGTGCCCTCCGTTACCTGGCACGCCTCCATCTCGCCGGCCCTGCATTGCGGCGCGTCGCCGGTGTTTGCCGACGCCGATCCCGAGACCTTCTGCATCGACCCAGCCGACGTGCGCCGCAAGCTCACCGACCGCACCTGCGCCATCGTCGCCACCCACGTCTACGGCAATCCGGCCGACCTGGACGCGTTGCTGGATATCGTGGACGGCACCGACATCACGCTGATCGAGGACGCCTCCCACGCGCATGGCGCGACCTGGCGCGGACGGCAGGTCGGGTCGGTCGGGCACATCGGGTGCTTCAGCATGCAGGCCAGCAAGCCGATCAACGGCGTGGAAGCCGGAGTTGCGACCACGAACGATCCGAACCTGTACGACCGCATGGCCGCGCTGGGCCACTACGGTCGCGTCAACCAACTCCTGCAGACCGACGCCCTGCGCGATCTTGGCCGCATCGGCCTGGGCGTGAAGTACCGCGCCAATCCGCTCGGCATCGCCCTGGCCCGCGCCGGCCTGAAACGGCTGCCCGATCTCAACGAGCGCCGGGCACGCTGGTTCGCTCGCCTCGACGCCCTGCTGGATGACGTCCCCGGCGTCTACCCGCAGCGCCCCTATCCCCACGCCGAACGCGGCGGCTACCTGCTCTACACCGCGCGCATCGACGCTGACGAGATAGGCGCGCCTATCCAGGCCATCCTGGACGCGCTGGCCGCCGAGGGCGTCGGCATCCACCCCGACCAGCCCTCGGCGCTCTACGGGGCCATGCACCTGCAGCCGCTGTTCGGCGACTTCCCGTTCCAGGGTCTCGGCGGCCCCTGGGGCGACCTGCCCGCGGACGTTCGTCCGCCCTTCGGCCCGGGTTCCCTGCCGGTCAGCGAACGCCTCAACGCCACCTGTGTCTGGCTTCCCACTCCGGTCGATCCCTCCGAGGCCTGGGTCGAGCAAGTGGCCGGGGCCTTTGAGAAGGTGATGTCTCAGGGCGAGCGCCTTCGAAGCCTCGCCCAGGAAGGCTCGTGACGCCGGGCACGCCCACCACGCTTCCCTATCGGGTTCGCGGAGGCAACGAACCGGGCAGCCTCGAAGTCACCTTTCACCCGGCCGACGGACATACGGTTACCGGCTCCGATTTGCAGCTCACTGCCGGCGTTGTCGGCACCTGGGAGATCCGGATAGCAGTTGAGGCGCCGGTGGCCACCGGCGGCGGCTTCTTCTTTGAGCGATACGGATTCCTCCTGTCGCACAGCATCCAGGACACCCGCCCGCGCGGACGCGACTACGTGACGCTGCGGGCCAGGACGAATGCACGTGTGCGGCTGGAACTCAACGAGCTCAACCAGGCGAACTCGCCGCCGGTTGCCCGCATCGTGGTCGAACGCGGAAGCCTGGTCCCGGGCGACGAGCTGTGCCTCGTGGTCGGCGACACCCGCTGCGGCGGTGCCGGCAGCGAGGTCTACGACGTCGCCTGCCACGGCCGGCTCGTCGCGTCGGTAGACCGCAGCGGAAGCCTGGCCTATCGCCAGTTGCGGAACGGCGAGGCTCGCATCCAGGTGGTTTCGGATCCCGAACCAGCGCTGCTGCGCCTCCTGGGACCGTCCATTGCGCGACCCCGCGAAGCCTTCGCCCTGCACCTGGCCGTCTACGACCGCAACCACAACGTCTGCACCCAATACCGGGGAACGGTGGAACTTCGAGCGGACGCCTCGCCATTGGACGGCCTGCCGCCTGAAGTCACGCTTGGACCCGACAACCAGGGCCTCGCCATCATCGAGGACGTCACAGCCCGGGAGCCCGGCCTGATCCGGATCGAAGCAAGCGACCGCACGCACGGGCTGTCCACCCTGGGCAACCCGCTCCTCGTCCAGTCCGATCCCAAGACTCTCCTGCTTTGGGGCGACCTCCACTCCCATAGCTGGGGCGACATCAGCATGGGGCTCATGGACGACCCCACGCCGATCCTCCACCCTGCCGGCCGCCACGCCCAGGCCCGCGGGCAGGCCCGCCTCGACTTCGCCGCGCCGGGCCCCATGGCTCCGCCCGACCAGGCCCACCGTCCCGCCGTCTGGCAGGCGCACCAGGCCGCGTATCGAGCCAACGACGAGCCTGAAACCTACGTCCCCTTCCTCGCCGGAGAAGCCCACCCATCCATTGGCGGCGACCGCAACGTCATCTTTCGCGACTGGGAGGAACGCCACGCGCCCACCTGGTCCGACATGGACTACCTGGTGGAAACTTTCGGCGACCGCGAGGACGTCCTGCTGGAAGCGCACGTCGGCGGCGGCCCGGCCGACTGGGACGCCTACCCGACGGCCCGCGAGCCGGTGGTCGAGGTCGCCAGCGGTCACGGTTCCGCCGAATGGCTGCTCCAACGCGCCCTGCGCCACGGCCACCGTCCCGCCGTGATTGCTTCCGGCGACACCCACCTGCCCCTGCTGGCCGCCCCTATGGCGGCGCACCTTTATCGCGGACGCTTCGGCAACGACCTCAACATCCGTGACTGCGCCATCGGCTGCGGCCCCGTAGCCGCCGTCCGCGCCGCCCGCTGCGAGCGCCGCGCTATCTGGGACGCCGTGATGAGTCGGCGGACCTACGCGACGACCGGGGCACGGATCATCCTGGACGTGCGAGCCAACGGCCATCCGGCCGGCAGCGAGATTGAACTCGGCGACAAGCCGCGCCTGTCCATCACCGCCCACGCCTGCGCGCCGATCGAGCGCATCGACCTGATCCGCAACGACCGCGCCCTGGCGTCGTGGCGCCCGAACCACCTCGACGCTCAATTAGACGTCGTTGACGACGTGCCGCTCGCGGACGCCGCCTACTATGTCCGCCTGCGCCAGACCGACGGCGAATACGCCTGGAGCACGCCCGTCTGGATCACCTGCCGCGCCGGCAGCCCCGGCGCCGACCGCGGCCTCCCCGCCTGGAACCAGCATGAATCCGTGGACCTGGCCGCCGCCAGACCAAACGACGCGGAGCCCTTTGTCGAGCAGCTACTCGATTACCTGGTCGCCAACGAGGATTCGGGCCGCTTTCACCACATCACGCCAATTCGCCTCGTGAACGAGGTCCCCGGGCGCGCCGCCCTTTTCTACGGCTACCTGGGCAACGACCGCGCACCCATTTCGATTCGCTGGTACGTCGACTTCGCCATGCCCCGTCTGCGCCTGGACTGGGGTTGGCGTGACTTCGGCGCCAGGGACGGCGGCTGACGGTCCGCAAACGCATTCGGGGGGATCTGCGGAAGCTCTGCGAAATGCTCGGCCGAGATCCCAATGGCCTATATTCACTCAAGCTTCACGGGCGGAGAGCTAAAGCATGAAACGTGTCGTCCTGGCAACTGTCGGCGTCCTTTGGATCCTTGGAATTACCGCCGCGGCGGCCCTGGCCGAATGGCCAACCACCTGCGTCGAACTCAACGACCTGCTGGAAGCCGGCCGCGGCAACGATCAGAACGTCGGCATCTACCAGCGCGTCCACGGCGCCAACGCCGAAGCCGCCTGCCGGGCCGACCACGGCAGCGACGGTTTCGTCTTCGGCGGACGGCGCTTCATGACCCCGTCCCGGGACAACCCCGCGGCCTTCACGCAAGCGTTCGTCGAGCGCGCCATCGACCGCTATAACACCGATGGCCTCCAGGCCACCCTCGACTACTACAACTCGCCGGAGAGCATCGACGGTTCCTGGTACATCTTCATCCAGGACGAATCCACCGCGATCGTCGCCCATGCGGCGCGTCCCGAGCGCCTGGGTTTGACGAGCGATGACCAGGTGGACATCCGAGGATTCCACTACGGAGCTGAATTCGCCACGGTGCCGGAGGGCGAAGGTCGCTGGGTCAGTTACTGGTTCGTGAACCCTACGACCGGCGAGCCGGAGCAGAAGCACTCCTGGATCGTGCGGCACGACGGTCGGCTCTTCGGCTCCGGCTGGTATGAGTCAGCATCGTCCAGAGACAACCCCGCCGCCTACACCCAGGCCTTCGTCGAACGCGCCATCGACCGCTACAACAACGAGGGCCTCCAGGCCACCCTTGACTACTACAACTCACCGGACAGCATCGACGGGCAGTGGTACGTCTACATCGCCAATAGCGACATCCTCCTTGCCAACGCCGCGGTCCCATCAATCGTGGGAATGCCGAACGCGGAAACGAACGGGCCGGACGGGTTTCCGATCGGTCTACAGATACCGGCGGTTGCAAACGAGGATGGGGCCTGGGTCGACTACTACTGGGTGAATCCCGAGACCGGCGACACCCAGACCAAGCACTCCTGGGTCGTCCGGCACGATGGGCTGATTTTCGGTTCCGGCTGGTACGAAGCAGGTCCGTCGAGGGACCAGCCGGACACCTACACCCAGGCCTTTGTGCAACGGGGCATCACCCTTTACGACGACGTGGGCCTGGACGCCGTGCTCGACTACTACAACTCCGAGCAGAGCCTCGACGGCGCCTGGTACCTCTTTGTCTTCGACGAGAACGACGTGCTTCGCACGCACGCGGCCACGCCCTCGCTTGTCGGTCTTCCGGCGCGCGAGGTCACGGGGCCGGACCTCTTCCCCACCGGCCTCCAGATCGTGGCGGACGCTACGCCAGACGGCGTCTGGACCAGCTATTCGTGGGTGAATCCCGAGACCGGCGAGACCCAGACCAAGCACTCCTGGGTCGTGCGGCACGACGGCTTGGTCTTTGGCTCCGGCTGGTACGAACCCGGGCCGACCAAGAGCGACCCGGCCGGCTACGCGCAAGCCCTTGTGCAGAGGGCTATCCACCTCCACGCCTCGCTGGGCACCGACGAGACCCTCGCCTACTACAACACGGCGGAGAGCGCGGACGGCCCCTGGTACGTCTTCGTCATTGAAGACCGAGACGGCGCGCTCTACACCGTTGCGAACGCCAACCGCCCTGACCTGGTAGGCACGACCCGCGTGCGCATTGACGCCAGGGGCTTCAACTACGGCGAGGCCTTCGCCGCCATAACCGAGGAGGGCGGCGGCGCCTGGGTCAGCTACCTGTTCACGCACCCGCAGACGCGCCAGGACGCACTCAAGCACTCCTGGACGGTTCGGGTCGACGATCTGCTCTTCGGCGTCGGCTGGTACGAAGGCATCTAATCGGCCGCCCGACCACGCTGTGGGCCTGGGTTTAGCGACGCGGACCGGCGGCGCGGCGGCAACCGGCGGCGCCGTCTGCCGTGCGCCGCCCGTCGCGCGGTTCTCCCGTGCCGGGATGCCGTAGGGTTAGCACCGCTTGGCTCACCCGGAGCGTGCGTTCATGGCAAACCCCGAAGCAGTCTTTCAGCGACATTGGGACGCGGTGCAGTCCGGCGACTTTGACGCCATCGCCGCCGATTACGCGGCCGACGCCCGGCTGATGCAGCCCAACCAGGTGCACATCGGTCACGACGGTTGCCGAGCCTTCTTTGAGGCGCTCTTTGCCGACCTCGCCGGGTTCGAGGCCCGCCAGGAGTCTGTAACCGTCGAGGGCGACGCCGTCCTGCTCACCTGGTCGGGTACCCACGATGACGGGCGTACCGCTCAGGGCGTGGACACCTTCATCATCAGCGACGACCTGATCCACGTCCAGACCCTCGTCTACCAGATTCGCTAGACCGGGCTGCGTAGCAACGAATGAGGCAGGGCTAAACTCAGGCCCTTCCCAGTCGCATCCAGGGAGCAGGCCGTGACAGTCGACGACACGCAACGCGCACGGGTGCGGGCCGAGCTGCCCGAGGTCGAGTGGATCAAGGACTCTGACCTGGCCGCTCGGGTTGTCGAAGCCTGGGCGCTGGCCCTTTCGCGAAGCTCTTTCAGCGCCATTGCCGACATCCGCGGCTCCGGCAATCCCGACACCCCGCCGCTTGAGGACGGCACCCAGACCGACCATATCCGCGGCGTCACCCGCCTGGCGGTGTCCATTGCCGACGAGTTGGGAAGTCTCTTCCCAGGCCTGGAATACGACCGCGACCTGCTGATCGCCGCCGCCCTCTGCCACGACGTGGGCAAGCCCTGGGAGTTCGATCCCGAGAACCAGGCCCGCTGGTCCGCCGAGCGCGGACGCACCGGCTGGCCCTCCATTCGACATCCCGGCTACGGCGTCCACATCTGCCTGACGGTTGGCCTGCCCGAGGAAGTCGCCCACGTGGCCGGCGGCCACTCCGGCGAAGGCGAACTCCTCCAGCGCAGCCTGATCAACCAGATCGTCCACCAGGCCGACTACGCCTTCTGGCACGTTCTGCAGGCGGGCGGCCAGTTGGTTGAGGACTAAGAGGCGGGCGTCGCTGCCGTGATTTTCAGGCGCTGATCGCCGTTACGCACCACGTCGCCCGACAGCCCTGCGATATCGGCGCCGGCCAGGTCGAACGTAAACCGGCCCGCCATGTCGATGCGCGGCCGCCGCTGCTCCACGTCAAAGACCCCGAGGCGCACGTCGGTCCCTTGCAGGCGCAGATCGGATCCCTGGCGCGAATAGGTCACCGTCCCGTCCGCCTGGATCTCGTTCTCAACCGTGACGCTCGGATCGAGCCGTAGCACGTAGCCATCGAACATGATCCGCAGTTCCACGCGGTCATCCACTGCGTCACGGCGCACCGTGGCCGTCCCCCCGCTCCCGTCGATCACCTGCGTGCCGTCAAGCTCGGTGACACGTGGGCGCAATGCCTGCTCGATAACCCGAGACGCGAACGTCCGCATCATCCGCCCCACCTGCTCCTCCATCGAAGGCGCAGGGGTGTCCACCGCCGGGCTCGCCGCCTCGTCGTCGACGTCGATGGCTATCACCACCAAGGCCGCCGCGATCAGCGCCGAAGCCAGCCCCGCGAGGAGCCAGTTTCGACTCACCCCGCCGAATCCGGCGATAACTCGGCCACCAGCGCCCGCACGCGCGCCGCAATGTCGTCCCGGACGCGCCGCACCACCTCGATCGGCTGCCCGGACGGGTCGTCCACCGGCCAATCGCGGTACTCCGTACCAGGTGCCACTGGACAGCTATCGCCGCACCCCATGGTGATGCACAGGTCGGCCGCCGCCACGTCGGGCGTCGTCAACCGCGCCGGCATGGCGTCGCTGATGTCGATGCCGATCTCCTGCATGGCTTGAACCGCCATTGGATTGACCCGTTCGCCTGGGGCCGTACCCGCCGACATTACGTCCACGCGGCCGCCAGCGGCCGCTCGTAACAGTCCGGCCGCCATCTGGCTGCGCCCGGCGTTGTGCACGCAGACGAATATCACGGAAGACGTGGACGGGTCGCTGTGGCGGGATGCGGTCACGGATTCACCGATGCGTCGGACTCCCTGGCTCCGCCATCATAGGCGTGTCGCGATCCCACCGATCCCGGACGTCGACCTCCTGCCTGGTCGTCGGGATCTAGTAGTGGACCACCACCTGGGTCCCGTGGTCGCAAAAGTCCCACGCCCACTGCGAGTCGTGCAATCGCAGATTCACGCAACCCGCGCTCCGCGCCGTGCCGAACTCGCCGTGCCAGTAGGCGTAGTGGAACCCGATCCAACTGTCCGTGAAGTACTGGATGTGCAACACGTCGTCCAGGTCGTAGACGGCGCTGGTGCTGCCGTTGGAGATCATGCGCGCGCGTGGAACGCGGACGAAGACTCGATAGCGTCCGGCCGGGGTGAAGTCTGGATAGACACCGGTTGACGTGGCGGCCATCCGCACCGGCTGGTCCCCGTCAAAGAACGTCACCACCTGCCGCCTCAGGTCCACCGTGGCGCGACGGTCGGCCAGCGGTCCATACACTGGATCCAGCGCCGCCAAGTCCACGATCGGCGCATGCCGCGCTCGTTCCACTGAACCGGTTGGCAGCCGCAGCCGTTGCGCTTCCATCAGGCCCAACCGCAGATCGCTCACGCGCCCGCCGCTCTCCGACAGCACCGCCCGTTCGAACACCTGCCAGAGCCCGCCGTCACCGACCACCGCTGGCGCCAGCGGATACCCAAACCGATAGACCCCGCCGTTCTCGCGGTGAAACGGCCACACGGCGGGATGCACGCCATGACCCGTCTGGGGAAAGAAGTGGGCGAACTGCGCCTCGGGCGATGGCGCCGATGAACGACTGACGTAAGGACGCCCCAGGTTCAACGGCACGACCCCCAGCGGATCGCGAGAGGTCGGCGCCAGCGCCAGCGCGCCGCGTTCGAAGTACTGTATGCGCTGCTTGCCGACATCCAGTTGCTCGGTAATCGGCCAGCCAAGCCCCTCCTCACGCCCGTATTGCAACCACCAAGCCAGGAATGGCCCTCCCACATGATGGCCGGTCTCGCGCAGGTAGATGGCCGGCACCGGCACGTCAGGAGTCGACGTGTCGGCCCGAACGACACCCGTGCCGGCGCCTACCGCCGCGCCAATCGCGACTGAGAGACGACCAAGAAAGGCCCGTCGGGAACTGAGGTTGTTCTCGTTTAGCGCTTGGCGTGAGATGGCTACACGCTCCTCAGTGGCCGAACCCCGCCCACCGGCCTTCCCGGCGAGGTCGCAACACCACTCACCCTTATGTTAGGGCATCCGCGCCGTGCGGCAATCCCTCTGCTAGTCGAACCTGTAGCCGTACACGCTGGCCCGCGCCGCCGTGACATGCAACCGCACGCGACGGCCACGCAACGCCGCGAGGGAGTCGCCCGTGTCCCAGGTAACCCGCGCCTCGATCGCGTCGCGTTCAATCGGCACGGCCGCGTCGTGGCCGTAACCCTCCAGCGTCCCTCCAAACTCATCCAGCACCGCCACCCG
>DAOUIX010000180.1:0-2398 GCA_034423235.1 Chloroflexota bacterium
GCGGCGCGGTTTCACATGGTGCGGAGGCGGCTGACATGGATACGGAGCCGGACGGCGTTCTGATCGTCGTGGGCGATGCCGCCGAGACGGTGGACACGCTGTACCCGATTCTGCGGCTGCAGGAGGACGGTTTTCGCCCGGTGGTCGCCGCGCCCCGGAAGCGCCGATATCAGATGGTCCTGCACGAGATTCCCCAGACCGGCTGGGAAATCACGCGCGAATACGAGGGCTACACCATCCAGGCGGACGTGGCCTTCGCCGAGGTACAGCCGGAGGCGTATGTGGGGATCTTCTTTTCAGGGGGGCGCGCGCCCGAATACATCCGCTACGACCCTGACCTGGTCCGCATCACCCGCTACTTCTTCGAGCACGACAAGCCGGCGGCCTCCGTCTGTCACGGCGTGGAGATCCCGGCCTATGCGGGCGTCGTGGAAGGTCGCACGATGGCCTGTGTCCCGAAGTGCAAGTTCGATCTGGAAGTCTGCGGCGGGATCTACTCCGAGGAGACCTGGGCGATCGACCGCAACCTGGTCTCGGGCCGAACCTGGCACGACCACGGGCGGTACATGAAGCACTGGATCGAGCTGCTGAAGGCCGAGCGCCGACGCATGCTCGAAACAAAGCAAGCATGAGCCACATCAAGCTGGGCGCGGGAACCTACGCCTTTCGCGATGTCGACGTGTTCGAGGCCCTGCCGCGCGTGCGCCGGATCGGCTACGAGGCCATTGAGATCCTGGCCGACGAGGGCTGGCCCACCGCACCGGCGCGTTTGAACCGAGGCGACCGGGCCGCGCTGTCAGGTGCGATCCAGGAGCAGGGCTTCGACTCGCCGGCGCTGATGGTCTTGCTGCCGCTGTGCGAGGAAGGCGGGGGGCAGAAGGCCGTCGACGCCGAGTTTCGCGCCGTCTGCCAGCTGGCCCAGGATCTCTCCTTTTCGGATGCCCCGTCGGTTCTCAGCTCCCCCATTGGACACCAGGGTCCGCCCTGGGAGAGTGGCCGCACGCGCATCGCCGACCGCCTGGGTGCGCTTGCCGACATCGCGCAGGAGCACGGGGTCATCCTGGCGGCCGAGCCGCACGTCGGAAACCCCCTGGACAGCCCGGAAAAGGCCGTCTGGCTCATGCAACAGACGAATCACCCCGCGCTGCGGCTCAACTTCGATATGAGCCACTTTCACGTGCAGGGGATGGATCTGCGCCACTGCATCGAGGCCTGCCTGCCGTATACCGCGCACATCCACGTCAAGGATGGCTACATCGACGCCGACGGCGGAGTTGTCTTCCAGCTACCCGGCCAGGGAAGTCTGGACCTTGCCGCGTACTTCCGGATCCTGGCGGAACACGACTCCACCATTCCCGTCACCGCCGAGGTCAGCGCGATGATCTGGCGACGGCCCGACTATGATCCCTGGGCGGCGGCTGAACAATCATTCGCCGCCCTTGATGCGGCTCGACGCGCCGCTGGCAGCTAGCTCGGGCGTCAAAGCCCGCAGGTCGTAAGTGCCGAAGTGTCAGCGGCGGCATACCAGGTCGCGGCGGCAGAGTCAGTCCCACGAATCCAGGCCGAGCAGCCTCCTGCCAAGGTCAGTTAAGGCGGCCGCCGACTGCGTCCGAGGTTCCCTGTCACGAGGATCCCGCGGCCAACCCGGCCCACCGCCTGGCGACTTGGCCGGCCGGCGCTCCCGCCACGACTCGATGCGCAGCTGCCGCAGCTCCTCGTCGTCTTCGGCCGGCTGCATGGTGATGTACTGGGCCAGGCGCGGCTTGTCGGACCTGTTGTGACCGTTGCCGTGCGCCAGCATGCGGTCCCAGATAATCAGGTCGCCCGCCTTGCCGGCTATGGGCTTGACCTCGAGTCCGTCGAGGGCGGGCGACCAGGGATCGCGGTCGGCCGGCTGCGTCTTCACCCAGGCGTCAAAGCTGCGATGAAAGCCCGGAACACACTGGAAGCCGCCCTGGTCCTCCGCCGTGTCGGTCAGGTACAGCACCCCTTGCACCCCAAACGGAATCTCCCGGCGCGACGTATCTACGTCCCAGTGAATCATTCCCGTATGACCCCACGCCGGCCGGTCGGGTCGTACCGGGGGCTTCATGTTGACCCGGTCCAGCGAGACCCACAGCCGCTCGCTGCCGAAGATCTGCGCAAAGGCCTGGTGCACTCGCGGAAACTGCCGGTTGTCCCACATGGCCTGGTGCTGGTACATCGACACCATGCCGGCCTCGGAAATCGGCGTTTGCGGATCGTTCCGGTCATACGGGGCCCACCGGTACCAATCGTCCGGGCAATCCGGGTCCATCTCCAGGAAGTCCCACATGGCGTCCACGAGCGCCGCAAGCTGATGCCTCGGCACCGCATCAGCCAGCACCACATACCCCTGCTCGTCCCAAAACGCCAGATC
>DAOUIX010000181.1:0-7422 GCA_034423235.1 Chloroflexota bacterium
GTTGGGCGGCGGCAGGGGCTGCTTGATGAGACGGCGGCCATGATTCGGGATGCGGGCGGCAGGGCGTTGGCTCTTTCGGCGGACATCACGGATCCGGGCGCCGCGCGCGAGGTGGTGGCCCGGACCGAGGCTGAGTTCGGGCGGCTGGACGTGCTGGTGAACAACGCCGGGGGCGGCAGCCGGTCACGCACGGTACGCAGGATCGAACCGGACGACTTCGAGGGCGTTCAGCGGCTCAACGTGACGGCCCCGCTGGTGCTGACGCAAGCGGCGTTGCCGGGAATGCTGGAACGGGGCAGCGGGACCGTCATCACCATTTCGTCGTACGCGGCCGTCACGTCCAGCCCGATGGCGGGCGTTGCCTATGGCGCCGCCAAGGCGGCCGTGGCAAGCGTGATGAAGAGCGTCAACAACGAACTTCGCAGCCAGGGCCTGCGGGCCTGCACGATCTTTCCGGGCGAGGTCGACACGCCGATCCTGGAACGCCGCAAGCTGGTTCCCGACGCCGAGGCTCGCGCCACCATGATGCACTCCGAAGACCTGGCCGAGATCGTCCGCCTCTGCGCCTGCATGCCCGGCCGCACGCTAATCGAAGAGATCTACGTGCGTCCGACCCAATTGCGCGACCTCAGCGCCGATACGGAAGCGGCGCTACAGACCTAGCGTCCGACCTTCGCCAGGAAGTCCTTGGCGCCTTCGGTTATCCAGGCGTTGAGGCCGGTTGTGACGAAGCCGACGCCCATGTCGACGTAGCGTTCGACGTTGGCGGAGGTGACCAGGGTGCCGGCGTGGCGGCCTGAGGCGACGATGGTCGCCAGGGCTCGGTCGATCGTTTCCTGAACCTCGGGGTGCGTGGAGTCCAGGTGACCCAGGCTCTGGCCGAGGTCGCCGGGGGCGACGTAGAAGATGTCCACGCCTTCGACTTCGAGGATCCCGTCCAGGTTGTTCACGGCCAGGATGTCCTCGATGAGGATGATGGCCAGGCACTCGTCGTTGGCCCGCTCGTAGAAGTCCGAGGCCCCGTAGCCCTGGCGGGAGGTCGTCATGCCGCGCTTGCCCACGGGAAAGAACTTGGATGCGTCGGCCACGGCCTTGGCCTGGTCGCGCGTGTCGACGTGGGGCACGCAGACGCCCTGGGCGCCCAGGTCCAGCACGCGGTAGATGGGGCCGTAGCGGTTCTCGTTGACGCGGACGATGGAGGTCATGCCCCAGAGGTCGGCAGCGCGCGACTGGTCGGGAATGTCCCGGTAGTCGAGCGGCCCGTGTTCGCCCTCCAGCCAGACGGAGTCGAAGCCCAGCGGTCCCAGCCACTCGATCAGGTCGGCCGTCATTCCGGTGCCCATGATTCCAGTGGCCAGTTCTCCGGCGGCGAGCTTGTGCTTGACGCGGTTCGGTCGCATTGAAGGCATGTGTCTGATTTCCTGTGCCGGGGTCGCGGGCAGTGTGACTGACAGATGTGCGAGCCGCCAGCAGCGCTTAGCGGGAACGGGTTGAATAGCGGCGGTGCAAATGGCGTAGGCTCACGCGGTCGCGTGGATAGGTGAAGGCCATGCCCGAGCGCAAACCGCACATCCTGATGCTGATCAATGATGAGCACCGCCCCGACGTCATGCCGAGCGAGGGCGACCCGCACATCCGCACGCCGACGCTGGATTGGATGATCGACGGCGGCTTTTACTTCCGCAACGCCTACACGCCGTCGCCGATCTGCGTGCCGGCGCGACAGAGTTTCCTGTCCGGGCTTTACCCGCGGAACTGCGGCTGCGCGAACTTCGGCGACGCGATGCCGAGCGAGGTGCTGACGATTCCGGGCCACCTCTCGCGCTACGGCTACACGACCTGCGCGGCCGGCAAGATGCACTTTGTGGGGCCGGACCAGATGCACGGCTGGCACCAGCGCATCGGGCGCGACATCGTGGGGCGCAACGGCTACGAGCCGGCCGATGACCCCGAGCACCAGGCCCTGATCGAACGAGATCCCGGCACGGGGTCCTGGCCGGACAAGGTGAAGCAGGAAATCAGGTACGCGCGGGCCGGGCGCGGGCACTGGATGCAGCACGACCGCTACTCGGTCGACGGCGCGCTGATGTTCCTGGACGAGCACTTCGTGAACGAGCCGTACGACCGGACTAATCCCGCGCCGCTGCTGCTGGCGGTGAGCCTGTGGTCGCCGCACTACCCCTACCAGTGCCCGGACGACCTGTTCGCCTATTACCTGCGGCGGGTCAAGCCTTACGAGGAGGACGTGCCGGAGCACTTTGAGTGCCCGGACTTCTTCAAGGTCGAGGTGGGGAAGGACGTGACCTACCGCGAGGCGCACCGCGCCACGGCGGCGTATTACGGGATGATCGAGTGGATGGACGCGCAGTTCGCCCGTGTGATCGACAAGCTGCGCGAATTGGACGTGCTGGACGACTTCGCCATCGTGTTTCTGTCGGACCACGGCGAAATGCTGGGGCAGAAGGGCCTGTGGGAGAAGCAGCAGTACTTCGAGGGGTCGGCGCGCGTGCCGTTTGCCGTCCGCTGGCCGCAGCGGTATCCGCAGGGCGGCGGCACCATTCAGCGCAACGTCTCGCTGGTGGACCTGTTTCCGACGCTTTGCGACATCGCCAACGTGCCGATACCGGAAGGGCTGGACGGCCGCTCGGTCGCGCCGCTGCTGGAAGGCCAGGACGAGGACTGGCCGGATGACGTCTATAGCGAACTGTGGGCCGTGCATAACGGGCCGTCCGTGATGGTGAAGCATGGCGACATGAAGCTGTTTCGATTCGACGGTCACGAGGGCACACCCGGACTGGGTCCGGATTGCCCCGAGCAACTCTTCGACCTGGCGCGCGATCCGGACGAGACGACGAACCTGATCGATCACCCGGCCTACGCGGACCGGCTGGCGGACTTACGTGCCCGGCTGGATGCGCTGCCGGATCCACGGAAGAAGGATGCGAACAACCGCTTCGTGGGCGAGGAACGGGAGCCCTATGCGCCACGCCGCGGCGCCAGGCGCGGGGAGCGGAGGATCTCGGATATCGGCTTTCCTATTGGCTGAGCGCTTGTCTGGCGGGTATGGGTGGCGCCCGGCGGTGGCCTGGACCAAGGGAGTGCCCCATTGAGGAGAACTACTAATGACGGCTGAGACCAACTTGCAAGTAGTGCTGGCGCGGCGGCCGGTTGGGGTACCGGTGGTGGAGGATTTTGCGCTGGAGGAGTCGGCGATGCCGGAAGCGGGGCCGGGCGAGGCGGTGGTGCGGACGGAGTTCGTTTCGGTGGACCCGTACATGCGCGGGCGCCTGTGGGAGCAGCCGCATCGCGGGGATCCAGTGGCGATCGGGCAGGTGATGATCGGCGAGGGCGTTGGCGAGGTGGTGGCCTCAGGCGATCCGGCCACGCCGGTTGGTGACACGGTTCGGGGGTACTTCGGCTGGCAGCAGTACGCGGCGGCCTCTGTCGACGAACTGGAGCGCATCGACCGTTCTGCCGCGCCGCTGTCCACCGCGCTGGGCGTGCTGGGGATGCCCGGGTTGACGGCGTATTACGGCTTGTTGGAAGTCGGTCAGCCTCGAGCGGGCGAGACGGTGGTGGTGACCGGAGCGGCGGGCGCCGTGGGCAGTGCGGTCGGGCAGATTGCCAGGATCAAGGGCTGCCGCGTGGTCGGTATCTGCGGCACCGAGGCCAAGTGCCGGCACATCGTTGACGACCTGGGGTTCGACGCCGCGGTGAACTACCGCACGGACTCGCTGGATGACGACCTGGCCGCGGCCTGTCCGGACGGCATCGACGTGATCTTCGAGAACGTGGGCGGCGAGATCCTGGAGGCGATGCTGCGGCAGATCAATCTGCACGCCCGCATCGCGCTGTGCGGCGCGATCGCGCAGTACCACACCGCCGAGCCGCCGCTGGTTCCGCCGCACTCGCGAACGCTTCACCGCCGCCGGGCGCGCATGCAGGGATTCCTTGTGAACGACTTTGCGGAGCAGGACGAGGAGGCCATGGCCGCCTTGACCGAATGGGTGACGAGCGGGCAGATCGTCTACCGGGAGAGCATCGTGGACGGGCTGGAGAGTGCCGCAGCGGCGTTTGTGGGGCTGTTCAGCGGGGCCAACACTGGGAAGCAGCTGGTGCGGGTAGGGGATGCAAGCGACTAGCCACGCGCTCCGCGAGAGGCAGCGGCATTTGGCTGACGTTCCAGCCGCTCAGGCGTCGCGAGCGGCCAGCCAGACTGGGTCGAAGCGTGCCCAGGTGAGGCGTTCGTAGGGGGCGTCGTCGCCGGATTCGTAGAGGCAGCCGAGGCGGCCGTCGGGTAGGTGGCAGAGGTCGGAGTAGGCTGCGGGTCCGGCGTGGAGCAATCGTCCTGCGCTCCAGGTCCTGGCGCCGTCGGCGCTGTAGCGGACGGTCAGGCGCTCGCGCTTGGTGCTGGCCGGGTTGGAGAAGACCACCCAGGAACCGCCGCCGGGAGCGTCGTCCAGGCGCAGGGCGCTGCCCTGGCAGCGCGGTTCGATCAGGGCCTGGTCGATCTCGCTGGGGCCGAAGGTCTGGCCGCCGTCGCTACTGCGGGTGGCGACGCGGCGCTTGGTGTCGAGTTCGTTGCGGCTGTTGAGGTAGAGCGAGCCGTCGTCCAGTTCCACGGCTATGGACTCGTCGGTACCGTCCGCGGCCGCGCCCCCGATGTGCCAGGACGCTCCGGCGTCGTCGCTGTAGACCACGACAGACCGGAACGGCACGTCGTCGCGCGAGCGCCCCGATCGCGGCATGTGGTTGCAGGGGATCAGGAGACGGCCCGAGGCCAGCTGAATCGAGTGCCCCGGGCCGAAGGCGTACCAGGTCCAGGCGGGATCCATGACCTGGTCCTTCACATCGATCGGGTCGGCCCAGATGAGGCCGTCGTCGTCGCTGTAGGTCATGTAGGGGTGCCGCCAGGACTCGCGGCGGACGACGCGCTCTACCGTCCCCAGCGGATCGTTGCGCACGAAGGGCAGCCACACGCGGCCGGTCGTGCGATCGACGACAGGGGCGGGATTCCCTGCCGTTTCACCGCCGCCCGCTACCGCGACGCGTGGCTCCGACCAGGTCTCGCCGTTGTCCTCGCTGCGTCGAACCAGGAGGTTGATGTCGCCGTGGTCGTGGCGGCTGTCTCGGCGGCCCTCGCAGAAGGCCAGCACGGTGCCAGCCGTTGTCGTCACAAGCGCCGGGACTCGGTAGGTGTGATAGCCGTCCTGGCCGCTGCGCCAGAGGGTTGATTGGGTGAGCACTTGATAGTCCTTTCGCCGAGGACGCAGCTACGGTTTGACGGCGCACTCGAACGATACGTCAACGCCGTGGCAGGTGCTGCCGGGCGATTTGGCGCGCCTATACTCGCGCGCCATCCGGCGCCCCCACCGGCAAGCCATGAAGCTGCGTGACGTCAACACGACGGACATCGGCAGCGCCATTCGGGCCGGCTGCCGGACGATGGCCAGCGTGTTCAACGCGGACGATGACGACGTTCCCTTCTTTGGGTCGCAGGTCTGGCCGGACCCGCATTTGGCCTTCAGTTCGGTGCATTCGGAGTCGCACGTGCCGGGGCGGCACTTGAACGCGCTGTTGACGGCGGAGTCGCGGGGGTTTTCGATCGACGAGGAGGCGGTGGAGAAGCACGCTCGTGCGGCGTTCTTCTCGTACGGCGGTCCGTTGCCGCTGCCCCTGAATCGCGAACGGATCGACGGACCGCTGGAGAACTTTCGCCCGCACAACGTGCGCGAGGGGTTTCACGCGCTGTACGCGCTGGCGCGGTTCCGCGACTCCGAACGGGCGCGCGAAGTCGCCGAAACGAGCATCGCCGCCATCAACCGGCTGTGGGACCCGGAGCGAGGTTGGGTGGAGGATCGAATTGCCCGGACGCACGGCGTCAACTTTCACCACCAGGGCACGTTCATCACCGGGCTTGGGCGGGCCATCGGTCCGTTGGTCAAGTACTACCGGGCGACTGGTTCCGGACCGGCGCTTGAGCTGGCGAACCTTCTGAAGGAAAGGGCCGTCGCGGACTACTTCCTCGCCGACGGCAGCTACGACACGGATCGGTTCGGCAGTCACACGCACTCCACCACGTGCGTGATGTCGTCGCTGGCGCAGCTGGCGGACCTGCTTACGGACGCGCCGCTGATGGAGCGGGTCCATTCGTTTTACACGCGCGGTCTCTGGGAAATCCGCGACGAACTCGGGTGGGTAATCGAGAGCAGTGCGCCTGACGCTCCGCCCGACCGGGGCGAGGCCAACAACACGGGGGACATCCTGGAGACCGCCCTGATCCTGGGTCGCTGGGGCTACCCGGAGGCCTACGACGACGTCGAGCGCATCCTGAGAGGGCACCTGCTGCCCAGCCAGTTGCGCGATATCTCGTGGATCGAGGAGCCGGCCAATCCAGGAAGCGAAGACGGGCGTCGCGACGTGGCGAAGCGCCATTGGGGCGCCTTTGGATTCCCGGCGCCGTACGGCCATCGCCCGGTCGGACTGCCGCGTATCGCGTTCAACATGGACATTGTCGGCGGCGCGGTGGCGTCATTGTGCGAGGCGTACCGTGAGGCGACGCGCCGGGACGCCGCGGGACATTGGGTCAGCTTGCTGTTCGACCACGAGACTGACGACATCAAGGTCGACTCGCCGTACAGCGGGAATCAACTCGGCGTGACGTTGAAGCAGCCAGGGCCGCTGTTCGTACGGATTCCAGCCTGGGCCGATGCTTCCGCGCCGACGGTATCCGGCTGTCCTGAGCGACCGCTGCGAACGGGGCGCTACCTGTTGCTTGCGAACCCGCCCGTTGGCACCCCGCTCACCTACACGCTCAAGCCGCCCACCAGCGAGCTTCTGTTGAGGCATCGCACGCGCGACATTCGCGTCCGCCCGCGTGGCGATCAGGTGGTGGCCATGGACAACTTCGGGCAGGGGCTTAGCTTCTTCGACTCGTTCGCCTGACGCCCGAAAGCCGCGGGCCTGGCACGGCGAGCGGCGGCTAACTCTGCGGAAGGAGCGAGGCGCCGAGCCATTCGGTGGCGGCGGCAAAGAGAGCCGACGTTCGCGGGTCGTCGGCGTCCATCTGTCTCGTCAGCAACTGCCAGTCCGGCATCTCGGCGCCCGCGGCGGGACAGTAGCGCGGGATGTCGAGCACCCGCACCTTGTACCAGCTCACTTCCACCGACCAATCCATCGCCTGGACCAACGGCGCCTGCAAGTCGAATCCCCCCTCGTCGCCCCACGGCGCATAGGGGCCGCGGTCGGTCACGGGCGCCAGAACCGATCGCCCTGATGCCAGCCACTTGCCGGTGGCTGGCTGAGGCTCAACGAGCCGGATTTCAACCCAGGTCCCCAGCGGCAACCACTGGTGGGCAACCCCGAATGAGCGTTCGCGGTCGAGCACTGCCCAGGCATGGTTGGCATCAGGATCGCAGCGCC
>DAOUIX010000182.1:0-3037 GCA_034423235.1 Chloroflexota bacterium
GCACGCGCCAGTCCCATAGTCTCGCGGTTATGCCTGAGTTGCCGGAAGTTGAAACGATCCGCCGCGAGCTGGATACCTACATCGTAGGACGAAACGTCCGGCGTGCGACAGTCCTGGACCCCAAACTCACCCTCGACCTGCCGCTCCAGGAGTTCGAATTCCGCCTCATCGGCCAGCGTATCGAGGGCGTGGACCGCCGCGGCAAGTACCTCCTGCTACGCCTCACCGACCGGGTCCTGGTCCTGCACCTCATGATGAGCGGACGCGTTCACCTCCGCCCCGCCGACGCTATTCAGCCCCATACCCGACTGGTCCTGGCCCTTGATCGCGATCCTGCCCTGCACTTCGTCGACGTTCGCCGCTTCGGCCGCGCCTGGGCGTTGGACGAAGCCGACCTGCCCACCGTCATTGGCAGCCTTGGCCCCGAACCCCTGGGCGACGCCTTCGACTGGCGCACCCTCCGTGACGCCTTCCGCAACCGCCAGGTGGCCGTCAAGTCCGCCCTGCTCGACCAGCGCACCGTTGCCGGCGTCGGCAACATCTACGCCGACGAGGCCCTCTTCAGCGCCCGCATCCACCCCGAGGCCCCCGTCGACCGCATCTCCATCCCCAAGCTCAAGGCCCTCGCCACGGGCATCGTCGACGCTCTCGAATCAGGCATCGCCAACCACGGAACCTCGTTCAGCACCTTCGAAACCAGCCGCGGCACCCCCGGCGGCCACCAGGACCATCTCCAGGTCTTCCGCCGCACCGGCCAACCCTGCCCCCGCTGCGCCCGCCCCATCCGCCGCATCGTCGTCGGCCAGCGCAGCACCCATTTCTGCTCGTCCTGCCAACGCCGCCCCCGCGGCGCATAGGGGCTTCAATCAGACCGCCGCAACCGCCGCCTGTCCATACTCGTTGCTCGGATCCCGGTACATCGAGTGGTAGTGCGGCCCCGCGCCGCCCAGCCGTCCCTCGGTGGAAAACTCGATGATCAGCGAAGGTCCTTGGATCCGGAAGTAAATCGGCCCATCGTCCACCTCGCCATGCCAGGCAAAGTAAAGCTCTTCGAGTTCGCTCTGAATCTCATCCATCCGGGCCTGCGCGCTCGCCGCATCCAGCACACCCACCCACAGGCCAACGGCGTCCAGCAGCACCTGCTGCTGCTCCGCGCTCCAGTCTCCCGCGGCGGCGCCCTGGATCTCGGGAACGACGCCGTCGCGCCCGGCCCCCGTCTGCACGCCGTTCGGCCGGCTCGCAAGCGTGGCCTCGGCACGGGTGCCCGCATCCAGCGAGCTAATCGCCGCGCGTCCGGCATCCGCAAACGGATTCAGCGGCGCCACAGTCGCGTTGCCATCCACAAAGGTCGCCGGCTCGATTCCCAGGAAGGTCGGCGACAGGTAGCTCCGCCCGTCCGCCACCGTCACGTTCACCGCCAGGTGATGGCCCCCGAACTGCCAGCCCCACGGCGACTGGTCTGATGGCTCGCCAAAAAATGCCAGCCAGTAGTTCTCGGCGCTGAACCGCGAGCGGTCCCCGCCGCGCGACTCCGCCAGGGCGTCTTCCGCCCGCACGATCCCCGTGACCACCGCGTATCCCGCCGGGCTCAGGGCCACCGCCAGGAAGTGGTCCAACGCGTCCGTCTGCTCCAGGTCCAGGTCCCCGATCCGCACCCCGTTCCGCTCAAATCGCACCGAACCCGGCGGAAGATTCGACCAGTTCGACCGACGCGAATTCCCCGGTTCCAACACCGCCGTCACCCGCTGCTCACTGCTCAGCGACTCGAGAAATGCCACGGCAGCGCTGACAGCCGGCGAACCGGGCGCAACGGTCGCGACCGTTCGAGGCGTCGAGTCCGGCACTGCACCCAGGGAATGGCTGGGCGCCGTCTCGCTACCGCACCCACCCAGCACCACCGCCGCCAGTGCCACCGCCGCCGCCACTAAACGTTGTCGATCCATACGGCAGGCTAGCCGATCCATGACAATCTTCACTCGCGCCGACTGCGTGACCGGCATTGACCGCGAGACTGTCCTGGCCGCATGCCACCCCGGGGAAACCTGCACGTCGCGGGTACACCCGACTGCATCCCCAACAACGCGGATTCAACGTGTCGGCGTGATCTGTGGCGCCCGATTTACGTGAGGGCAACCCCGTTGTACGGTGATGGCTGAGGAGATGCAGTCACGGTCCGTCGTAGCTCCTGAGTGCAGTTGCGACGCGTCGGTCGAACGGGAGACGAAATGCCGCCCCCGGGTTTTTGGCGACACATCAGGCTCGGACTTCATTGGGTGGCGCCGCTGTACCTTCCAAGCGGACAGGTCGTTCGACCGTCAACTGTGACACCTCGGGCAACAGGTCGATTTCTCGAGTCCGAACTACGGGCGGTAGAAGGACACTGGCGATCAGTCGGCAGTCGTATCCGGCGCACGATCACGCGCTATTCGGATGACGAATCTGCCCGCACTGATCGACCGTATGCCGCCCCCCAGCCGCCCGACTGACGAATCCCCCAACTCGGAGGTCGTTCCAGCTCGTGCGCCGCGGGAGCCCGTCGCTCGAGAGCACGCCCAGTTGGAGATCCATCAGGGCCCCCTGCCGCACCCTGAGATCCTTCGCGGCTACGAGAAACTGCTCCCCGGATCGGCAAACCGCATCTTCCGCCTGGTCGAGCGCGAGCAGACCAAGGAACACATCGTTCAGTACGCCTTGGTGGCATCCACAATCATGGGACCGATCCTCGGCACCGTACTTGTGCTGTTGGGTCACACCCCCGTCGGCATCGTCCCTATTGTTGCGCCGATCGCCTTCACCGCCGTCGGCCTCGTGAGGTCGATACTCGCCAACGGCGAAGACCGTGAGTCTTAGCTACGGCCGGATTTGGACTGCCAGGGTCAACAATCCACCAGCCAATTACCCGCTGGACCTACCTGCAATTGGCTGAAATCGGATGGCCCTGGCGCCTGGGCTCTCATCCCACCCGCTCCGCGCCCACGTCTTCCGGTGTCCGTGGCGCAACCCGCAGCGTCCGCTCCCCCCGATACGTCACTTGCCC
>DAOUIX010000183.1:0-17872 GCA_034423235.1 Chloroflexota bacterium
CTCCGGGAGGCCGGCCCCTAAGAAGGGGCCGGCCTCCCGGAGCGACCGCGCCTGGGGGCGCGGCGGCTCGCCCGCCGCCTGTGCCGCCAACGCCACGTATCATGAAGTCGTCCTCGCTGCGCGGCATTGGCCGCTGCGGCGCCTACCTCACCTGCCCCGCACTGGAGTTCCGCGTGTCCGACGCTCGATCCGCTCCGACCAAGCCGCGCCGTACCACGCGCAAGCGCCGCGACATTCGCGAACGGATGGAACGGGCCGTGTTGGACCGCTGGGAGTTGCTGGACGACGAAGACATCGCGATCTTCACCATCCGTCGGCCGGACGGCGGCGACTTTGCGACGTTCGAGGCCGGCCAGTACACCATGCTGGCCTTTTGGGACCAGCCCACCGACGACCCGCGACCGCGTCAACTTTCCATTGGCTCGACGCCGCTGGACCTGGATCACCTGGAGTTTTACGTGATCCTGGTGCGGGACGCGCGGGAAGACGGCTCCAACGTCCCCGGCGTCTTCACGGGCACGTTGTGGCGCCACAAGCCGGGCGACGAGATTCTCTACATGCCGCGGCCGGCCGGTCGCTTCACGTTGTCCCGCACCAGCCAGCTCGACGCGGTGTGCGTGGCCACCGGAACGGGCCTGGCGCCGTTCGTTTCCATGGCGCGCACGGCCTGGCACGAGTACCAGGAAACCGGCCAGGTGGACCGGCGACTGACCATCGTGCACGGGGTTTCATACGCGGATCAGCTGGGATACAAGGCCGAGTTGGAGCGAATGGCGGCGGATCCCGGTTTCGGGCTGGTCTACATCCCGACCGTCAGCCGCCCGGACAGCGACCCCAACTTCGCGGAGGGCATGGGCCGCGGACGCGCCAACGACACCGTACGCCTGATCTGCGGCCAGGAGATGAGCGGACGAGTGGAACCCTGGCTGCCCGACGAGCCGCTGGCCGCTCTACAGGAGCGTCTGACGCCGGAAGGTTCGGCCGTCTACCTGTGCGGCAACCCCGAGATGATCGCGGACGCCAAGCCCGTATTGGCCGCGCAGGGATTCGAGACCGAAGGCCGAGAGTCCCAGGTCATTACCGAGGACTATTGGTAGGGGATCACGGCGTGTCGGGGTCCCGACCGGGCGAGCGGTCGATTCCGGAGTTCCGGGTCGGCGCCGGCTATGACCTACACCGGCTGGGCGCCGACCGGCCGCTGCGGATTGCCGGTGTAGACATTGCGCGGGACGGCGGCGCGGTTGGTCACTCGGACGCCGACGTGGCGATGCACGCGCTGGTGGACGCGCTCCTGGGGGCAACGGGCGGCGGTGACATTGGCCGACGCTTTCCCAACACCGATCCGGCCAACCGCGACGCCGACAGTTCGCGTTTCGTGGCCGAGATCATCTCGGACCTGCGTGACCGTGGATGGGAGCTGGTAAACGCCGACCTCACCATCGTGCTCGAACGCCCGAAAGTCTCGCCGTTCGCGGACGCCATGCGGGAGCGACTGGCGGCGGCGCTGGGAACCGATGCCGAGCGCATCAGCCTGAAAGCCAAGACCAACGAGGGCGTCGACGCGGTGGGCGCCGGCGAGGCGGTGGCCTGTCATGCGGTTGTGCTGGTGACACGCGGCGTCGCCCAGGCCCCTGCGTAGAATGCCGTTGCAGCTCCCAAGCCTGGGGCACGTCGTTTGACGCTCGCGATTACCAACTCCCTCACCGGGGAAAAAGAGCCGTTCAAGCCGCTGGGCGATCCCGTCACGATGTACGTCTGCGGCATGACGCCCAAGGACCGGCCGCACCTGGGACACGCGTTCATGTTCGTGCATATGGACGTGATCCGGCGATACCTGGAATACCGCGGCTACGCCGTGAGGCACATCCAGAACTTCACCGATATCGACGACAAGATTATCGACCGGGCGCGTGCAGCGGGCCGCGACCCGCTGGATTGGGCGCGCGAATACACCGAGGCCTATTTCGAGGTCATGGACCGGCTGCACGTACAGCGCGCGCACGAGTATCCGCTGGTGACCGGCAACATCCAGGGAATCATTCAGGACGTGCAGGAGCTAATTGACAGAGGCCACGCCTATCCGACGTCCACCGGGGTGTACTTCGACGCCGCGACATTTGAGGACTACGGCGCGCTCAGCGGCCGAACCGAGGAAGACGGCGCGGCTGGCGCCCGAATCGCGGTTGACGAAGAGAAGCGCGATCCGCGCGACTGGGCGCTGTGGAAGCTGGACGACGAGAGTTCGGTGGCCTGGGAAAGCCCCTGGGGACGCGGGCGTCCAGGCTGGCACATCGAATGCTCGACGATGATCCGGCGCACGCTGGGCGAACAGATCGACATTCACGGCGGGGGCGCGGACCTCTTGTTTCCGCACCACGAAAACGAGCTTGCTCAGGCCGAAGCGGCCACTGAGTGCCATCCGTTCGTGTCGTACTGGACGCACACGGGCCTGGTGCTGACCGACGGCGAGAAGATGGCGCACTCACTGGGAAACTTCACCACCGCGGCGGACGTGCTGACCGACGTGCCGCCGGACGTGCTGCGACTCTACTTGCTGAGCGTGCACTACCGCTCGACGCTGCAATTCTCGCCGGCTGCGATCGAGCAGACGCGGGCGGGCTACGAGCGGCTGCTGGCGGTGATGCGCGCCACGGGCGGAAGCGTCAACGGCGGCGGTAACGAACTGGACGTCGAACTGTCGGTAGCGCGGCAGGCATTTGAAGCCGCCATGGACGACGATTTCAACGCGCCACGGGCGATCGGCGCGCTATTCGACCTAGGACGCGCCATCAACCGCCTTTCGCCCACCTCCGCGGCGCCCAACGTTGCGAGCGCGCAGACCGTCTTTGCCAGCCTATTGGGCGTACTCGGCATTGAACTTCGTGAACCAGACTCGGCGTCCGACGACGCGACGCCGTTCATCGACCTGCTGGTGCGTTTGCGCCAGCAACTGCGAGAGGCCAGGCAATGGGAGCTCGCCGACAGAATCCGCGACGACCTGGGCGCACTCGACGTGGTAATCGAGGACACGCCCGACGGCACGGTCTGGCGTCGCGGGTAGGCCGTCCGCAGCTTCCGGCCGAGGCCAGCGTTTGGGGACGCCATGCCGTGACGGAAGCCTTGAGCCGCGGCGCGAGCGTCGAACGCGTGTTCATTGCACGACCTCAGGCCGAGGCGATGGCCGACCTGCGTTCGCTGGCGGCAAACGCAGCCGTTGCCGTCACGTTCACCGATGCCTCGGAATTGGATCAACTGAGCTTTGGCGGGCAGCACCAGGGAGTGGTCGCCGCCGTTCGCCCGCCACCGCCCGCGGCGATTGAGGATCTCCTTGGGGGCGCCAGTGCGGGGGGGCCTCCACTGATTCTGGCGGCCGATCAAGTACAGGACGTGGGCAACCTGGGCGGGCTGCTGCGGACGCTGGAAGCGGTGGACGGCGCTGGCGCGATCGTGCCGACGCGACGCTCGGCCGCATTGACCGGCGGCCTGGCTCGTGCGTCCGCCGGCGCCAGCCTTCGGACGCCGCTGGTCCAGGTTGCCAACATCTCGCGGGCCCTGGACCAATTGCGCGAGGCCGGCGCCTGGGTCTACGCGCTGGACCAGGGCGGTGACACCGACTTCACCGACGTGGACTACGGCCGCCCGACCTGCCTGGTCGTGGGCGGCGAATCTCGCGGCGTCCGGCCGGCGGTGCGAAAGGCCTGCGACGCGGCGCTGCGAATACCCATGTACGGCGGCGTAGGCTCGCTGAACGTGTCGGTGGCCGGCGCCCTGGTGATGTATCACGCGGTGCGCTCGCGCGGACAGGCGGGTCGTGGTGACGACTGACACGATCAGCCTCGTCGGGATTACGCTGTATGGCTATCACGGCGCGCGACCCGAGGAGCGCACGTTGGGCCAACGCTTTGTCGTAGACGTGGACGTGGACGTCGACCTGCATGACGCGGCCGCAACCGACGCCCTGGAGGCCACGGTCAACTACAGCGAGGTCTACGCTCTGGTGGCCGAGATTGTGGAAGGCGAGCCGGTCAACCTGCTGGAGACGTTGGCCGGGCAAATCGCGCGGTCCGTGTTCGAGCGCTTTCCTCAGATCGAGCGAACGCGCATCCGCATCGCCAAGCCTGGCGTGGCCATCGCGGGGTCGGTTCTCCATGAAGCGGCGGTCACCATCAATCGCACGCGAACCGAGTTTTTGGCTCGCAGTAAACGACCGTCCACTGCCGTCGGTTAGGTGATATTTCTTACGTTTCCTGCTTGACGTACACCACGAATGGTTTCATCATGCCCCAAGTGGGCGGCTTTAAAGGGTTTCAAATAGCGCTTCCGCGCCATCGGCGCACAGTCTGGAATCAGTTCAACGATCGGCAAGGACGCGCCAACATATTTCTCTGATTGAGAGGTTCGATATGGGGAATCTGGCAGTCTTTATCGACGGCGGTTATCTCGAAGCTCTGCAGAAGCACGAGTTCGACGTTCGACTCGACGTCAAGAAGCTCGTTGATGAGGTTCGGCAGTATGTTGAAGAAGGAAGCGCGGACGAAGTGGAGCTGCTGCGCGCCTACTACTACCACTGCCGGCCGTATCGCAGCGATCCGCCCACCCAGGACGAGATGGACCGCTACTCAAACTCGCGTCGGTTCGAGGACGCGCTTCGCTACCTACCGCGTTTCGAGGTCCGCCTGGGGCACCTACGGATGTCGGGCGTGGATGAATCGGGTGTTCCGATCTTCGAGCAAAAGCAAGTGGATCTTCTGCTGGGTCTGGACATGGCATTGCTGGCGGGAAAGGGTCAAGTTCAGCATATCGCGCTGGTTGCCGGTGACGGCGACTTTGTACCGGCAGTCCGGGTCCTGAAGAACGAGGGAATCATCGTCTGGTTAATTCATGGCCCGCCACAAGGCAATCATGGGTATCCGACATACTCGTTCGAGTTGTTTAAGACGGCCGACGAGCGGATGGAACTGGATGAGGACTTGATCGACCGGCTGCTGAGGTAGCCTGGAATCCGCGTCGAACTCTAAAGCAGATCCTCGGTCCATATTAAACGGGGTATAATTGTATCTCTAAGTCAACCTATACGTGAAGTTGGAAATCACAGTTACTATTCCGCTGGAATTAGTGTGAGCGCATATCCTCCATCACGCGCTGAACCTCGATCAGGATAGCGCCGAACGTCTGCTTGATCGGTCCGCGCGCATTGATCACGGTGAAGTCGTGCTGTTGCGCGAGTTCGCGGAAGTTCGCACTAATGCGAGCCTGATAGCTCAGAAAACTATCGAAGACGTCTTGCCCCCGCATCACGTCCAGGCCCGACTCCCAGAAGTCAAAGCCGCCATTGATCAGTATGCGCGGCAACAGGTGCTCGATATCCACGTCGAGATAGACCACCGCATCCGGAACCGGCGCAAAGCTGTAGACATCGGTTAGCCAGGCGGGGTCGATGCCGCGCGTGGCAGCGCGCGCGATCATCGAGAAGATGTAGCGGTCGGCCAGCACCACCATGCCGGCCCGCAGCGACGGAATGATCAGCCGTTCCAGGCGGTCAAAGAAGTCGGTGGCGTAGAACAGATTGAGCGTGATCGGGTCGAGGTCGTGGCCGGATTTCGCACGCCGAATGCCCGGGCCGGCAAGTTCGGAACGCGTCAACCCGGTATCTACGACACCAAATCCATGATCCTCAAGCCATTCCTTCATCAAGCGTATCTGGGTCGATCGCCCTGAACCGTCCTGTCCCTCCACCACGATCAGGCGGCCTGGGAGTGGTCGCAGGTCGATCCCCGGCGGCGGATCGCCATAAAACCGCAAGGGGCGGTTAACCGGCAAGCTCATAGCGCCCGCCACATGTCGGCCAGGTACCGGCCACTCAGGCCGGTCGCCGCCAGCGCCTCTTGCAACCCCGAATCCTCAGCCCGCATTGCGCCGTCGAGATGCGGCCGCACAAGCGCGCGCATCTGTTCCTGTTGATTCACCAGGGTGTCGGTGGCGTCGATGCGGGCGAGGCTGAACTCATCGACCAGACGGCCATACTCTTCGCGGATGATGCCCTGAAACAGTCGGAACGACTTGGCGGGGTTCTGGCTTAGACCAAGGTCCAGGCCAGCTTCGTAGAAGTTGAGCTCGTCCCGGCCAAGTTCAATTCTGCGAATCGCCTCATCCAGCGGCACGTCAAAGTAGAAGGCCAGCGTGGGATCTGGGGCGAACGCGTACAGACGTCGCAACCAGCCCGCGCTGACGCCGCGCGCCGCGTCGCGGGCAAACGCGGTGTAGACGTACCGATCGGCCAGGACGATGGCGCCCGCCTGCAGCGCCGGAATGATCTGCTCGTGCACCCGGCTGGAGAAGTCGGCGGCATGGATCAGGCTGAAGGTCAGGGGGGTCAGGATGCGTCGGCGCTTCCCACGCCTGGTGGTGCGGCGGACGATCCTCGATGAGTTCCACTCGGTAAAGATCACCAGGTAGCCCTGGCTGACCAGCCACTTGTGGAGCAGGTCCAGCTGGGTGCTCTTTCCGGACCCGTCGATTCCCTCCACGATGAACAGCCGACCGGGCAAGTCTTGCGGAGCGTTGGACCCGGTGGCGTTGTTCATGGCTGGATTCGGTCAATAGCTACCGGCCCACTGCATGCTCGACATTGGCGACACGCAGAGAACGACCCGGAACCACGACGCGCGGTAACTCAAACACCTCGGTAACGATCAATAGCGTACCCGACCAGTACGGCGGCACGACTGCGCGAGTTCCCCCATGCCTTGCAGGCGACCGTGTACGAACGCTTACGATTCGGCAGGAAACCGTTCGTATACTCGGCTAGCCGGTCTTCCCCCACGCCAACCATGCGTATTGCCATCGCGAGCGACGAACGAACGGACGTGACGGATCACATCATGGCGAGCCTGCGCGACCGTGGGCACGTGCTGTCGCCGTTTGGTCCGTTGGCGGGGCTGAACGAGCAGTGGCCGGAAGCCGGACGCAACGTTGGTGAGGCGGTAGCCGACGGGTCGGTGGACCAGGGCATCGTGCTGTGCTGGACCGGCACCGGCGTCAGCATCGCGGCCAACAAAGTGGCCGGAGTCCGCGCCGCCCTGTGCGCGGACGCAGAGACCGCGCGGGGCGCTCGACTGTGGAACCGTGCGAACGTGCTGGCGCTGAGCCTGCGACTCACCACGCCAGCGCTGGCCGACGAGATCTTGACGGCCTGGTTTGACACACCACTGGGCGAAGACCCCGATGACAAGGCCTGCGTCGAGCGGCTGGAACCGACCCAAACACCGGTCTGACGACCCCCTCACCTTGAAGGAACGAGCTTCACGCATGAGTTCAACTTCGCCGCCCGACGCACCGGAAACCCGCTCCGTCGCGCCCGCAACTGACGCTCCGCAGGTTTCGCCCAATGGCGCGCTGCGGACCGACCGCGAGCGAATCGAGGCCGCCATTCGGGAGATCCTGATCGCCATCGGCGAGGATCCCGAACGCGACGGGCTGGTGAAAACGCCGGCGCGCGTGGCGCGCATGTACGAAGAACTCTTTGTCGGACTCGCGGGCGAGCCGAACGAGTACCTGGAGACAACGTTCGAGCATGCCCACGACGAGATGATCGTGGTGCGGGACATTCCCTTCTACTCGATGTGCGAGCACCATCTGCTGCCGTTCTTTGGGCGCGCGACCGTGGGCTACATCCCAAACGAACGCATCGTCGGGCTCAGCAAACTGGCGCGTGTCGTTGAACACCTGGCGCGTCGTCCGCAGGTGCAGGAACGCCTGACCTGCCAGGTGGCCGACCACATTGAGCAGGTGCTGGACCCAGTCGGCGTGGCGGTGACCATCGAGGCCGAGCACACCTGTATGACCATGCGTGGCGTGAAGAAACCGGGCAGCCAGATGGTCACTTCCATCACGCGCGGCGCCTTTCGCAAAAACCCCGCCACCCGCGCCGAATTCTTCGACGCGGTACAGCGCAAGTAGGCCCATCGCCGTGACGCCGGAGCCGGACACCGCGCCGCGCTCCCGGCGAAGACGGCCGCCCCCCGGAAGCCTGCGGCCCGTTGGGGCCTACCGTACGAAGCGCGAGTTGGTCTACCGCGCCCTGCGCGACGCCATTCAGACCGGGCGCTTGCGGGCCGGAGACCGTCTGGTCATCAGCCGCATCAGTTCGGAACTCGGTGTGAGCGACGTACCGGTTCGCGAAGCGCTGTTTCAGCTGGAGGCCGAAGGCCTGATCCACAGCGAGCCGCATGTCGGCGCAACGGTGGCCGGCTTGGACCCAGTCGAAGTTCGTGACGTCTATTTGGCCAGTGCCATCGTGGAGGGGGCGGCAGCCGCGTTGGCTGTTCCGCACATAACCGACGGCGATCGTGCGCATCTACAACGGACGCTGGATGAACTCGACACTGCGGTCATAGCAAACGATGTGAAGGGTCTGGCTCGACTGGACCAGCAATTACATCGCACGCTATACGCGCGCTGCCCATCGGCACACTTGCTGATGCTTGTTGAGCAGCTCTGGGCGACAAAGGAGCGCTTGCGAACCGCCTATGCCGCCCGCGCTCGCGGTCGAGCATCCCAACTCGAGCACCACGCCATCGTCGCAGCGGTTGAGCGAGGCGATACCCGCGCGGTCGAGACGCTGCTCCGAGACCATTTGCAACGCGCCGGCATCGCCCGCAGCGCGGCGCTGGAGCCGACGGGCGAAGCGTCAGGACAAGGTTGACGTGGCTGCAAAAATCATATAGGATCAATCAGCTTCAAGCAGTGGTGCTTGGAGTTTCGGCGGCTGGAGGTACTTCCATGCGCGACGTTGCGCTTGCTTACCGTCGGCGCCGACAGAATGGAGCACGCCGACGGAACATTCGCGTGCTCATAGGGCGCTGGCAAGTCGACAGGTCGCGCCCCGCGGCCTGACAGGCCGACGGGGCACCAGGCCGCGCGGATTCGCGGCACTCAACGACAGCCGGCGAGCCAGCTTGACGACTGCCAGGCGTCAGCAGGCCCGGGCTCGAGTAGCCGAACCGTGACGGCCGAGCGATTCAACCATGTATCGCTGCGAAACCCGCACCAGGTTTGGTGCGGGTTTCGCGCGTTTAATCCCTGGGATAGACCTCGGGGTTGACAGTTCGTTCGGGCCTACCGCCAGCCAGAAACTCAATCAGATTGTCAACGGCGCGACCGCCCATCCGCGTCATCGCCTCAAAGGTTCCGCTGCCAAAGTGCGGTCCGAGCACGGTGTTCGGCAGGGCAAAGAGTGGGTGATCGGATGGTGGCGGCTCGACTTCGTATACGTCGGCGCCATAGCCGGCAATCTCGCCGGACGTCAGCGCGGCCACCAGCGCCTCCTCGTCCACGAGTTGCCCGCGGGCCGTGTTGACCAGGTAGGCGCCTGACTTCATGGCCTGCAACTGCGAGGCTCCAATCATGCGCTCGGTCTGCGGCGTCACGGCCGCGTGCAGTGCCACGAAGTCCGACTCGGCGAGTAGCTCGTTCAACGCAACGAATCGCCCCTCGATGCCCGCCGCGACCAGCCGTGCGGGGTCGGGGCGGGCCGTCACAATGAGCACCCGCATCTGGAAGCCGTGCCGACAGATTGCGGCGACGCGGCGGCCAATTTCGCCGAAGCCAATGATGCCGACGGTTTTGCCGGTCAGTTCGATCCCATCGAGTTCGGTGCGCATCTTGAAGCCGGTGGTGCGGACCGCCTGATCGGCCAGCACCATCCGTCGGGCCAGGGTCCACATCAGCCCCACGCTCAGTTCGGCGATGGTCTGGGCGTTTTCTCCCGGCGCGTTGAGCACGGCGATACCGAGTTCCGTGGCCGCCGCGATGTCCACGCTGTCTACGCCGGTTCCCACTCGCGAGATGGCCCGCAGGTCGCCGGCAACGGCCGCAAGCGCTTCCCGCGGCCACAACTCCGTTCCCGCCACCACGCCGCGGCAGCCCCGGGCTGCGTCGACAAGTTCGTCGCCTTCCGCGAAGAACGCCTGTCGGACGTCGCAGTGGTCACGGAGTTTCTGTTCCACGGCTTCGGGTATCGGAAACGTCTGCAGCACTGTGTCCATGGGTTCCACCAGGCGGTCGTGGGTCAGGGGCTCGATGTCAGGGCTTTTTGAAGAACTTCAGTGTGCTCGATCGCAATGCCGCAGCCAAAGGCCACACACATCAACGGTTGGTCGGCCACATGCACCGCGATGCCAATCTCCTGAGCGAGCAACTGATCAAGGTTTCGCAGCAACGAAGTGCCGCCGCTCATGACGATGCCCTTGTCGATGATATCCGCCGACAGTTCGGGCGGCGTGCTCTCCAGCACCATGCGCACGCCGCGAACGATCTGGCCCAAGGGCTCGGTGATGGCCTCCGTGATCTCGTCCGAGGTCACGGTCACGGTGCGCGGCAGCCCCTGCACGTGGTCGCGTCCGCGAACTTCCAGGGTCTCGGCGGGGTCGAGCACGATGGCGCTCCCGATGCCAATCTTGATCTGTTCGGCGGTGTGATCGCCGATCATCAGGTTGTACTTGCGCCTGATGTACGACGCGATCGCATCGTCGATACGGTTGCCGCCAACGCGAAGCGAGGTGGAGCAGTCGGCAACGACATCGTTGAGCGAGATTACGGAGATCTCGGTGGTTCCGCCGCCGACATTCACGATCATGCTGCCCGACGGCTCCGACACCGGCACCTGTGCGCCGATGGCCGCGGCCAATGACTCCGGGACGAGATGCACGCGACGCGCTCCAGCCGCCAGGCCGGCGTCCAGCACCGCTCTTCGCTCCACCGTCGTAACTCCCGACGGCACGGCGACCATGATTTCGGGCCGAACGACGCGAAACCTGCCACAGGACCGGTCGATGAAATAGCGCAGCATGGCCTCGGTAACCAGATAGTCGGCAATCACGCCGTCTTGCATCGGGCGGATAATCCGCAGACTTCCCGGTGTCCGTCCGACCATGGCGTGGGCGGCGTGACCAATGGCCTGGATGCGCCGGTCCATACTGACGGCAACGACCGATGGTTCGTTGATCGTAATGCCCTGACCGATGCGGTTGACGACGACATTGACCGTTCCCAGGTCAATCCCCAACCGCGGCGGATTGAAGCCGAAGGGCACTTAGACCGCCGCAGCCGCGCGACGCATTGGCGCGCCCTGTGGCTCAGTGGTAATGGAAGCGCCAAGTTCCCGTAAGTCGGCGGCGAAGTCTTCGTACCCGCGCCGTACAAACTCAAACCCGTCAAGCACGGTTTCGCCCTCGGCCACCAGGCCGGCCAGGGCCAGGGCCGTCATGCCGCGGATGCTCGGCTCCAGGTCAATGCGGCGGCCGCGCAGCCCGCGCGGTCCGCGCACGATGGCGCGCGTGCCATCCACGGTAACGTCCGCGCCCATCTCGGCCAGGCTCTCCATGTAGCCCATGCTGCCGTCGAACACCCGCTCCACAATCGTGCTTTCGCCGTGGGCCTGTGTCAGCAGCACGCCCATGGGTGCTTGCACGTCGGTGGGAAAGCCCGGAAACGGCATCACTTGCACGTCGGTCGCCCCAAGCGACTCGGGGGCCCTCACGCGGACGGAGCGATTCGTTTCGACGACGTCGACACCCATCTCCCGGAGCTGCACGGTTACCGGTTCCAGGTGATCCGGACGCACGTTGAGCAACTCAACGTCACCCCCGGTCAAGGCAGCGGCGACGGCCATGGTTCCGCCGACCATGCGGTCGGGTATGGCCCGGGCCACGGTGCCGTAGAGATGGCTGCGGCCCTGCACGCCGATCAAGCTGGTGCCCTCGCCGTGAATTTCCGCGCCCATACTGCGCAGAAACTGCACCAGGGCCACGACCTCGGGCTCACGGGAGGCATGCACAATCGTCGTGTATCCGTTAGCGAGAGTCGCGGCCATCAGCAGGTTCTGCGTGCCGGTATGGCTGGGGTAATCCAGGTAGATTCGCTCGCCGTAGAGGGCATCGGCTTCAGCGTGAAATACGCCTTCGGCCAGGGCGATCGTGGCGCCCATGCGCTGAAAGCCGGCGATATCCACGCTGACCGGCCGGGCCCCAAGCTGACAACCGCCGGGCGCCGCGCACTGGAAGTGGCCAAAGCGGGCGAGGAGCGGGCCAACCACCTGAAACGAGGCGCGCATGAGCTGCACGAGTTGGGGATTCGGGGCGCTGGAGTCGACGCCCGCGGCGGTGACGGTCACGGTATGGGCGTCGGCGTCCACCAGGACCTCGGCGCCGAGTTGCCGCAAGAGATCCGACATCACCAGAACGTCGGCAATAATCGGGACGTTCTGGATCACGCACGTCTCGTCCGTGAGCAGGCAGGCCGCCATCATCGGCAAGACGGCATTCTTGGCGCCGGGGGTCCGGTAGCTGCCGCGCAGCGGACGGCCGCCTACGATTGTCGCGCGTATTCGTTGCTCGTCGTGGGCGACCCGTGCGGCTTCGGGATCCACGGCGGTCGCTAGCCTCGCTGGGCCCGCTCGACGGTTCGGAGGCGAGCCAGCGCACGCAACAGCGCCAGCCGAGCCTGTGTGGTCAACACGTCGTCATGCGTGCGGCGAGCCGCTTCCAGGTCGCGCAGAGCAGCCTCGCGAGCGGCTTCGGCACGCTCGCGATTGATTTCAGCCACGTTCTCCGACGCGTCCGCCAGCACGGTCACGGTGTCGTTCATCACTTCCAGGAACCCGCCGGTGATTGAGAAATGCTGGGTTTCAGTACCGCGCCGAAGCTCCAGCGTGCCGGGGGCCAGTTGCGTGATGAGAGGAGCATGACGAGGCAGGATGCCAAGTTGCCCGTCGACTGACGGCGCCAGAATCAGCGTCACGCCGTCTTCCCGCAGGACTTCGCGCTCGGGGGATACGACCGTGAGGGTCAAAGCAGCCACCACGACCTCCAAGTCAAGTCTATCAGAGGGTGTCTGGGAGCCTTGCCGGACAGCTTAGGCAGCCACTTCAAGGGCTTTGGCCTTGGCGGCGGCCTGTTCGATGTTGCCCACCATCAGGAACGCCTGTTCCGGCAACTCGTCATACTCGCCGTTCAGGATTGCCTCGAAGCCGGCCACGGTTTCTTCCAGCGGGACGATTTCGCCGGGGGTGCCGGTAAAGACTTCGGCCACGTTCATTGGCTGCGAGAGGAAGCGCTCGATCTTGCGCGCCCTGGATACGGTGAGCCGGTCTTCTTCCGACAACTCTTCAATGCCCAGAATCGCGATGATGTCCTGCAGATCCTTGTAGCGCTGTAGTACCTGCTGGACGCCGCGAGCCACGTTGTAGTGTCGCTCGCCGACGACTCGGGGGTCGAGAATCTTGGAGGTGCTGGTGAGCGGATCCACCGCCGGATAGATGCCACGGTCGGAGACGGACCGTTCCAAACGCACGGTGGCGTCCAGGTGCGCAAAGGTCGTCACCGGCGCGGGGTCCGTGTAGTCGTCCGCTGGAACGTAGATCGCTTCGAGCGACGTAATGGATCCGCGGGTGGTAGACGTGATGCGCTCCTGCAACTCGCCCATTTCCGTGCCGAGCGACGGCTGATATCCGACCGCTGACGGCATACGCCCCAGCAGCGCCGAGACTTCAGAGCCAGCTTGGGTGAACCGAAAAATGTTATCGATAAACACCAGCAGGTCGCGCTCTTCCTCATCGCGGAAATACTCGGCCATCGCCATTCCAGCCAGGGCCACGCGCAGGCGGGCGCCGGGTGACTCGTTCATCTGCCCGAAGACCATGGTGGTGTTGCCCAGCACGCCGGCCTCGGTCATCTCACCGATGAGTTGCGTGCCTTCGCGGGTTCGTTCGCCGACGCCGCAGAAAATCGAGTACCCGCCGTACTGCACGGCAATGTTGTTGATCATCTCCATGATGATCACGGTCTTGCCCACGCCGGCTCCGCCAAACACGCCCGTCTTGCCGCCGCGCGTGAACGGCGCGATCAGATCAATGACCTTGAGTCCGGTGGCGAAGACCTCGGCCGAGGTGCTCTGGTCCGTGAACGCCGGGGGACGCCGGTGGATCGGATAGGTCGCGTTGACTTCGACTGGCCCCTTGCCGTCGACCGGCTCGCCGGTGACATCGAACACGCGGCCGAGGGTCTCAGACCCTACGGGAACACGGATCGGCCCACCCGTATCGCGGACCTCGGTTCCGCGGCGCAGACCCTCCGTGGGGCGCATGGACACGCAGCGGACGGTGCTGTCGCCGATATGCTGTTCGACTTCGAGCACGACCAAGTCGCCGCCGTCGGTGTTCAGTTCCAGCGCGTTGTACAGGGGAGGCAGGTCGTCCGCCGGGAACTCCACGTCGACAACCGCGCCTACGATCTGGACGATACGGCCTTCAGCCATCAGTTAACTCCCCTACGCCCTAGGCGTCCGCCAGCGCATTCGCGCCGGAGGCAATGTCGATGATCTCGCTGGTAATTCGGGCCTGCCGCAGCTTGTTGTAAGCCAAACGCAGCCCCTCGATCAGTTCCGTCGCGTTGTCAGTGGCCGCGCGCATGGCAACCATTCGGGCGCTCTGCTCACTGGCGCACAGTTCCAGCATCGCCCGGTATACCGTCATCTCAACAAAACGCGGGATCAGAGCTTCCAGCACCGACGCCGGGTCGGGTTCGAAGATGATGTCCGTTTCCTGGGCCTGGTCTTGCGCTTCGGGCAGCACGACGGGGAACAGCCGGACGACGCGCGGCTGCTGCGTGAGGATGTTGACGAATTCGGGGTACACCATGCGGACTTCGTCGAACTCACCCTGCTCGTACCCATCGATGAGCAGCCGCGTCAGTGGCGAGATGTCGTTGACGGTTGGCTGGTCGCTGATGTCGGTAAAGACGGCCGCAAGCGTGTACAGCCCGCGCAGGGCCAGGTGGCCTTTCTTTCCCACAACCACGACGCTGATTTCAATGGCGTCGTCCGTCGCGTCGATCTCGCTGACCGTGGTCCTGACGATATTGGTGTTGAGAGGGCCGGCCAGGCCGCGATTGGTGGTGAGCACCAGGAACGCGGTGCGCCCGATCGGCCGTGGCTGAAGAATCGGCGGCAGCCGGTCGTTGCCCGTCGCAAGCACCAGCCGCTCGATCATGCCCGCAATGTGCGTGGCATAGGGCCGCGCCGCCTGGACCGCTTCCTGGGCGCGACGCATGCGCGACGCCGCCACCAGTTGCATGGCCCTGGTGATCTGGCGCGTGTTGTCGACGCTGCGGATGCGGCGTCGAAGCTCGAGCGGGCTGGCCACGCGTCAGCCGGCCGCGCCGTCGCTGGCGGCGAACACGTTGGTCGTGAAGTCCTCGATCGCCGAACGCAGGTTCGCTTCGGCGTCATCGTCAAGGTCGGCGCTGTCGCGAATGCCCTGAACCAGGGCTGGATGGGCGTCACGCAGGTAATTCAGCATCTCCTGCTCAAACCGCCCGACGTCTGCCAGGGGAACCTGGTCCAGCAGGCCCTCGGTCCCCGCGTAGATCACGCATACCTGGTCAACGACGTCCATCGGGGCGAACTGGCCCTGTTTGAGCAGCTCGGTCACTCGCTGGCCGCGTTCAAGCTGGTTGCGCGTCGCCTGGTCGAGGTCCGACGCAAACTGCGCGAAGGCCGCTACGTCGCGGTACTGCGAAAGGTCCAGGCGCAGGCCGCCGGACACGGACTTCATGGCGCGAATCTGGGCGTCGCCGCCGACGCGCGAGACTGAAATGCCGGGGTTAATGGCGGGGCGGATGCCCGCGTTGAAGAGGTCGGCTTCGAGATAGATCTGGCCGTCCGTAATCGAGATGACATTGGTGGGAATGTAGGTCGTAACGTCGCCTTCCTGCGTCTCGATGATCGGCAGCGCCGTCAGGCTGCCGCCGCCATGGTCATCCGATAAGCGGGCCGCGCGTTCGAGCAGGCGCGAGTGCAGATAGAACACGTCGCCGGGGTAGGCCTCGCGGCCCGGTGGGCGCCGCAGCACCAGCGAAACCTGTCGGTAGGCCCAGGCGTGCTTGGTCAGGTCGTCATAAATGACCACGGCGTCCTGGCCGTTGTCACGGAAGTACTCGCCGATGGTGCAGGCGGCGAACGGCGCCATGTATTGCAGGGCGGCGGGTTCGCTGGCGGATGCCAGGACCACAATGGTGTGCTCCATGGCGCCGGCTTCCTGCAAGGTGGCCACGACCTGCGCCACGGCGCTTTCCTTCTGGCCGATGGCGCAGTAGATGCAGACGAGGTCGCCACCGCGCTGATTGATGATCGTGTCCAATGCAATGGCAGTCTTGCCGATCTGCCGGTCGCCAATAATCAGTTCGCGCTGCCCGCGGCCAATCGGCGTCATGGAGTCGATGGCCTTCAACCCGGTCTGGACGGGCGTGTCCACGTTCTGACGCTGCGCCACGCCGGGCGCGACCTTCTCGATCACGTCGGACTGCGCGGCGTTGATCGGCCCCTTGCCATCCACCGGTTCGCCGATGGCGTTCACTACGCGCCCCAGGAGTTCCGGTCCGACTGGAACCTGGGCCACTCGGCCCGTGGTTCGGGCTTCGTCGCCTTCCTCGATGCTCAGGTAGTCGCCCAGGATCACCGCGCCGATGGTGTCTTCTTCCAGGTTCAGGGCCATGCCCGTCACGTCATGCGGAAAGGCCAGCAGTTCGCCGGCCATGGCCTGCGACAGGCCGGACAGCCGTGCAACACCGTCGCTGACCTCCAGGACGTGCCCGACGTTGGCCTGTTCGGCCTGGGCCTGAAAGCCTTCGATCTGCTGCCGAAGGGCGTCTGCGATCTCTTGTGGGCTGATAGCCATTCGGGGCTCCCGCTAGCGCAAAGTGGACGCCAAGGCCTGCAGCCTGGCGCGGACGCTCAGGTCAAGTACGTCGTCGCCGCGTCGGACGACAAATCCGCCCAAGAGGGCGGGATCGATATCAGTCGTGAGGCGCAGCATGCGGCCCGGTGCCGTAAGGCGATCGCGCAGGTCATCCAGCTCCGCGTCGTCCAAGGCCGCGGCCGTGGTGACGTGGACACGGTCGATGTTCTGCGCCTCGTCGGCGGCGTCGCGAAAGCGTTGGGCGACTTCCTGGGTCAGGTCAACCTCGCGCTGGTCGGCCAGCAGCCGCAACAGGCCAAGCCCGCGGGCGGAGATCGCCTCTCCGGCCGTGCGTTGCACGGCCTGCATGCGCTCGTCCAGCCCGATCGAGGTGCTCTGTAGGAAGCGTCGCGTCGCGTCGTCGTCCGCGATGGCGCTCAAGACTTCGAGATCAGCCTCCCAGACGTTCCATGCCTGCCCGGCCCGGGCGTCGGCCACCACGGCCTCCACATAGCGCGCGGCGCGGCGGCGCCGGCTGCCGCGCATCGCTAGCTTGAGCCTCCGGAGACCTCGGAAATCGCCTCCTGGACCAGCCGCCGGTGTTCAGGATCGTCGATGGACCGACCCAAAACGCGGGCAGTGGCGCCGACGACGAGATCGGCCGTCTGCGAGCGAAGCTCAGCGGCAACGCGCGCACGATTGCGGTCAACTTCGGCCGCCGCCTCGCTGCGCAAGCGTTCCGCCTCAATTCGCGCCTGTTCCAACTCGCGCGCGCGCAGCGTTTCCGCGGCACGGCTGGCATCCTCGCGGATGCGCTGCGCCTCGGCCCGCGCCGTTGCCAGCTCGGCCTGGAACTCGGCACGTTCCGTCTCCACCTGCTGCCGCAGGTTCTCGGCCTCGTCCAGGCTCTCCGCAATCCGCTGTCGCCGACGCTCCAGCATGGCGACCAGCGGCTTGAAGAGCAGACGGTGCAGTACCCATAGGAAAATCAGGAAGTTGGCAACCTGAAACAGGATGTTCGGGAAGCTGATGCCCAGCGGCGCAGGCTCACTCATACCCAGATCTCCGTAGCCGTCCGACGCGTCGGGGTTATCCGAATGCCAGCAGGATCCCGATGATGAACGCGTAAATGCCGATGGC
>DAOUIX010000184.1:0-17529 GCA_034423235.1 Chloroflexota bacterium
GCGGATGGCCTCGGGGAACGAGGTCGCGGCGTCGTGCTCTTCGTCACCCTCGGGCTTGAGCAGCCGCCAGGCGACCCAGAACAGGGCCAGGCCCCCGATCATGGAAATGGCGGGCGCCTGCAGGAGGAGGGTGGCGATGGAGGCCAGCGCGATGCGCAGGACCACGGCGCCGCCGGCCCCGATGATGATGGCCCAGCGCCGCTGGCGTCCCTGCAAACGGCTGGCGACCACGCCAATGACCACGGCGTTGTCGCCGCTGAGAATCAGGTCGAAGAGGATGATCTGCCCGAGCGCGGCCGGGTCCTTGACGATGTCCTGGACGATTTGGCCGATGTCCATCAGGCCCGCCCGGTCCGATTCACCTGCAGCACGTCTTCTTTAGCTATTCGTGAGGGCCGGGACGCCGTCCGCGGCCGGCACAAAGCGCGGCTAGTTTACGTGGGCCAGCCCGATCCGTGGCCGGGCCGGGATCACTCGATGTCGTCTACTGGAGCCGCGCCCGGCTGGCGCGCAGTTCGTGGGCGCCGCTGGCGGTGGAGGTTTCGTAGACGTAGAACAGCGAGTCGCCCAGCACGGCGTAGTCCAGGTAGCGCAGGCAGCGGGCGCCGGCGTGGCCCTGTAGCAGGGGACCGTCGTCGGAATGGCGCACGGTGGCGCTGAGATCCTGGGAAAAGACCATGCCGGTGCGGTCCTCGTACACGTCGCCTTCGGTGGTGCGCCCGTCGTAGTAGATGAGGAAGCCGGCGTCGGTGGGCATGACGGTGCTGACGCGGGTGACGTTGGCGTCCCAGCCTTTGCCGGGGTTTACAACGTCGCGCTCGAATCCGAAGCGGCGGCCGTCGGCCGAGACCCAGAGGCCGGTGGGGTGCTCCACCAGCCCGGTGGTGAAGACGTTGCCGGTACCGTGCAGCTGCTCCGGCGTGGCGCCGTCGGCCACGCGGTCGCGCGGGCCGTAGCCGGCGAACAGGTAGAACAGGCCGTCCAGCAGGAGCACCACGGGGTCCTTGACGCCTTCCGAAAAGGTGTTGGCGGCGTCGAGCACCGGGATGCGTTGGGCGGGGTCGAGGTCGGTGAGCTCGTCGGCCTCGAGCAGGTCGATGCGCCAGCGGCGGTCCGCGGGGTCGAGGTAGCTCACGTAGTAGCGCCAGGCCCCGCCGGGGATGCGGACGAGGGCCGAGCGTTCGAGGGACTCGGTCTCGAACTGGTCGGCGGTGCAGGCCCAGACGGGTTCGAGGGTGGCGATATCGCGTAGCCGGAAGATCTCGGACTTCCAGCCGCGACCCTGATCCAGCGGCCGCCGCCAGCGGACGCTCAGGTAGAGGGCGTCCTCGTCCAGCCAGAGGGCGGGCGCGCCGACCCAGTAGCCGGGAGCGTCGACCTCGGGGCTCAGGAGCGTGACGCCCTCAGCCGAGTCGAACAGGGGCACCCCGCCAATCGGCGCGCGCGGCGGCATGGGCAGTCCAGCGGGAAGCGTGGGCGGGCAGTCTCCCACAGGTCCGTCAGGCACTCGACAGGGCTGGCGGTCGCCGCCATAGTCCTACGGGACAGCCCGCACGCGAGCGCGACATGGAATACCTGCCACTCGGACGAACGACGACCCAGATCCCCAAGATCGGTTTTGGCGCCTGGCAGTACCGGGGCGGCGCGGGCGTGCTACGCCGGGCGCACGAGCTGGGCGCGGCCTTCGTGGATACGGCCGAGGCCTACGGGTCCGAAGCCCAGGTGGCGCGGGACATCGGCGAATTGCGCGACGAGTACTTCATCGCCACCAAGGTCTCGCCCGCCAACCTGGCGTATGACGACGTGCTGTCCCACGCCGACGCCAGCCTGGAGCGGCTGGAGACGGACCGGATCGACCTCTACCAGGTGCATCACCCGAATCCCGACATTCCGATCCCGGAGACGATGCGGGCGATGCGGCAGCTGGTGAGCGACGGCAAGGTTCGCTTTGTGGGTGTGAGCAATTACTCGGTCGACGACATGAAGGAGTCGCAGGACGCGCTGGGCGACGTTCCGCTGGTGGCCAACCAGGTGCGCTACAGCCTGGCCGCCCGCCAGATCGAGGACGCGGTGCTGCCGTATTGCCAGGAACACGGGATCACCGTAATCGGCTTCAGCCCGCTGGTTAAGGGGGAGTTCGGAGATCCGGCGCTGGAGCGGCTGGACGAGGTGGCGGCGGAGGTGGGCAAGACGCCGGCGCAGGTGCTGCTGAACTGGGTGATCGACCGGCCCGGCGTGATGGCGATTCCCAAGACCGACCGGGTGGACCGGGTGGACGAAGCCGTGGGCGCGGTGGGCTGGTCGCTTACGCCGAATCAGCGGCGGAGGCTGACGGGGGACTAGCGACCGCGGCTTTCAGCTCGGCGCACTGGTCTGCGTTGAGCACGCGGACCGCGCCGGGCGCCAGCGCGCCCAGGCGGACGGTGGCAATGCGCAGGCGGCGAAGGGTCACGACCTTGACCCCAACGGCGGTGAGCATGCGTCGGATCTGGCGGTAGCGGCCTTCGCGCAGGAGCAGGCGCAGCGTGGCGCCGCCGCGGTGCTGGCGCAGGTTGCGCACCTCCGCGCGGGCCGGACGCGGGTCACCGATCGATATGCCATCGGCGAAGCGCCTGGGCAAGTCGCGCGGCGGGTTGCCGCGCACCTCCGCCGAGTACTCGCGCTCGTGTCCGTAGCGCGGGTGCATCAGGCGCTCGGTCAAGTCGCCGTCGTTGGTGAGGAGCACCAGGCCCTCGGACGGCGCGTCCAGGCGGCCGACCGGATAGAGCCGGACCTCCCGCAAGTCCGCCGGCAGCAGGTCCAGGACGGTGGGGCGCCCCTGGGGATCGCGGGCCGTGGTGATGACGCCGGGCGGCTTGTGCACGGCCACCACCAGGCGGCAGTCGGGCAACGTGCTGACCGGCTGACCGTCCAGGCGCACGTCAACGTGCGACGGATTGATTCGCGTGCCGAGGGTTTGGACAACATTGCCGTCGACCTGGACGCGGCCGGCGAGGATGGCCGCTTCCATCGCGCGGCGCGAGCCGGCGCCGGCACGGGCCAGGAACACGTGCAGGCGCACGGTCCCGAGTTGAGTCGGCGAGCGGCCATCCGGCCCTGAACGTCTAGTCCTTTTGGCCGATTGGGCCGGCAGAAAATTATGGCCTTGGGGCGATGGCGGCCGGTCGCTCACGGCTTAACGTGGTCCTGCAATCGATCCACGACCACAGAAAGGGCCATTCATGGACAACCGGCTGACCCGCAGCCACTCGGACCGAATGCTAACGGGCGTGGCCGGCGGGATGGCGGAGTACTTCGACATCGACCCGGTCATCATCCGGCTGCTCTGGGTCCTGGGCGCCGTCTTCACGGGCGGCGTGCTGCTCGTCGTCTACTTCGTGATGGCCATCATCATGCCTGCGCCGCCCGACGACGAAGACGAGTATGAGGACGACGAGGACGACGATCCTGACGAGGAGGACGAGGCCGAGTCTGCCGACGACGAGACGGACGCCGAGGGGTCATCCGACGATAAGGGCGAGGAAGCGGCCGACGATGAGGCCGAGCCCAAGGCCGAGGGCGGCGCGGCAACGGCCGCAGCCGCTTCGACCGCGGCCGCCTCGGACGCCCCGCTAGCCGAATCTTCCCGCCAGCGGAGGCGCGAGGCGCGTCGGGCGCGTCGGGGCTCGCGACGGCGAGCCCGGCACCGACGGGCGGCCGCTCGTCGCCGTGGCCAGGGCGCGTTCGTGATTGGGGCCATCCTGATCGTGATCGGCGCGCTGGCCCTGGTGGACCAGTTCAGCCTGCTCAGCTTCTGGCAGTTCTGGCCGCTCATTCTCATCGGGATCGGCGGCGCGCTGATCCTTGGCCGGATGCGTTAGGGGGTCGTGATGGCTCGAAACAACACGCACGACGGCCCGGCGCCGGCTCGCAAGCGACGGCGGCGGCGACGCGGGGACGGCGCCCTGGTGGGCGGCACGGCTCTCGTCCTGCTCGGCTCGGTCTTCCTTGCGGATGAGCTCGGCTGGGTCGAATTCGGAGATCTCTGGCCCGTGATCCTGATCGGGATCGGCCTGGTCATGATCTTCACGTACCTCGCCGACGCCAGGAGGTCCTCATGAACGACTCACGAACCCTGGCCAGGCAGTCAGGCTTCGGCTTCGCCGGCGTCCTGATTCTGCTGGGCGTGTTCGGGTTGCTCTGGAACTTCAATGTGCTGCCCGACGGCTTCTGGGGCGAGTTCTGGACGCTGTGGCCGCTGCTGCTGGTGGCCGTGGGCGTAAACCTGGTGCTGTCCCGGCAGCGCGCCTGGCTAGGCTCGGCGGCCGCACTGGCGGTTGTGACGGGCTCGCTGGTCGCGGCCTGGGTATTGGCGGTGGCCAGCCCCTCGACCTCGCATAGCTTGTCCATCAACAGCGAGTCGATCTCGGTGCAGAGCGATGGTGCGCAGTCGGCGCGCCTGAACCTGACCGTGGCCGCCGGTGATCTGACGCTCACGAGCGGCGCCCCGGCGGGCCTGCTGGTTTCTGGCGGATCCCAAGGGTCGGTAGCCGAAGTCACGGACCAGCGGGTGAGCGTCAGGACATCGGATGGCCGACGGACGGTGGATGTGCGGCTTAACTCCGAATGGAACTTCGAGTTTCCACCGCGCCGCACAGAATCGTCGGGACGCTGGATCCTGCGTCACGCCGAGGGCATTCCTACCGATATCCGTATAGAGACGGGAGCATCGGACCTTGATCTGGACCTGCGGGAGTTGAACGTGCAGAGCCTGAACGTCGACGGCGGCGCCGCGGACATTGACGTGGTGCTGCCGGCCAACGCGGGACGAACGACCGCTGAGTTCAGCATTGGCGCAGCGGACCTGGACATCACGGTTCCGGCCGGCGTCGCGGCGCGAATCGACTTCGACGGCGGAATTTCAAGCCTGAATATCGACGAGTCGCGGTTCCCGAAGGTGGGCGACCGCTACGTCTCGCCGGACTTCGAGAGCGCCGCCAACCGGGTGACGATCAAGATCGAAGCCGGTGTGAGCGACATCACCATCAGCTAATCCATATCCCCCTCCCTCCCCCAGCGGGCCGGGTCGCCGAAAGCGGCCCGGCCCGTCAGGTTTCAGCGCGGAGATCGAATTGGGGGTCGTAGCGGAGGTCGCGCTCGCCGGCCAGGGCAAGCCGGGCCAATTCGGCCAGGTGCGCGGTGTAGGGACCGAGGCCGGGGGTCAGCTCCGGTGACAGGATGACCGCCGAGTCAATCTCTCGAGTCACGACATTCATTCGCCGCGCCGGCGTACGTGACTCGCTTTTCTCCAGATCCGCCACCACGCCCAGATCCAAGCTAAGCAGAGCCTCAATCTCGCCAGCCTGCGGGCGCAGATCCTTCAGAGCCAGCGGTGCCAGCCAGAGCCAGAGGTCCTGCAACTCGCGGTCCACCAGACCGTCCTCGATATGCAGACCTTCGACGCGCCGGTTGCCGAGTTGGATCAGCGGTCCGTCGGTGGGTCGCACGCCCAGTTCTTCTTCCAGCTCGCGCCACGGATCCGGGTCGTTGGGCGCCAGATGGCCGGCGCTGCTGACGTCCAGCAGGCCGCCCCAGGTGTCCTTGGTGAATCCGCGCTGCTGGAGCACCAGGCCCGGGCCCTCCGGCTCGCCGGTCAGGACCACCCAGACCGTGCGCGTGTGGTGCCAGTGGCCTTCCCGGTGAATTTGCAGCCGCGGCAGCAAGCGGCCGGTGGACCGGCCGTCCGGCGTCACGACCTCCAGCAATTCGCTTTGGTCGTCGTAGGTCATGCGGCGGACATCTCGGGTTGGGTCGAGCGCTCGCGTACCATGCCGGGCAGCCCGGCCTGAGGATGGATACGCGCCCTATGCGATTCGGCTGTTGCGGACCTATCGAGAACATGCCGGCCATGCGAGCGGCCGGCTACGACTACGCCGAGCTGCGCGTGGTTGACCTGCGGCCCGACGACGACGAGACGGTCTACGCCCCGATCAAGCGCCAGATCGAGGACGCCGGGATTCCGCCGGAAGCCCTGAACGTGTTCATCCCGCCGCACCACCCCGTGGTTGGGCCGGAGCGCGATCTGGAGGGCCTGCGCGCCTACGTGACGACGGCCATGGGCCGCATGCGCGACCTCGGGACGCGGCTGGTGGTCTTTGGCAGCGGCGGCGCCCGTTCCACGCCGCCGGGGTTCGACCATCACCTGGTGCCGGGGCAACTGCAGGACTTTCTGCTGCTGGCGGGCGGCATCGCGGCCGATCACGACATGGACCTGGTGATCGAACCGCTGTGGCGGGATGTCTGCGACACGATCAACACGATAGTCGAAGGCTTCGTGGCCGCTCGACAAAGCGGACATCCGAGTGTGTGGACGCTGGCGGACTGGTTTCACGTCTTCCACAACGACGAGCCGCTGGAGACGCTGAACGAGGTCGCGCCGCGCCTGCGTCACATCCACGTACCCGTGCCTCCGATACCCGGCGCGCCGGAACAGCCGACCGACCCCGGGTTCGACGAATTCCTCGACGCCCTGCTGGCCACAGGCTATGACCTGCGAATGAGCGTGGAGGACAACGGCAAGCGCTTCACCGACTTCGCGGCCCAGGCCGGGCCCGCCCTGGACTACCTGCGGGCCCGCGTTCCGGCGTCATGACGGCCCTGTCTCCGCCCGCGTACGCCTTCGACCGGTTCATCGACGGTCTGGACGAGGCACGGGAACCCTCGCTGGCGTTTCATCCTGGCATGGACTTCCGTGCCTGGAGGGCTGCGCTCTTGGAGCGGGTTCACTGGCTGATGGGCGACCTGCCCGTGTTGACCGGGGCCGAGCCAAAGGTCCTGGAGTCGACGGACTGCGGCGCCTATGTCCAGCACAAGCTGGTGTACGAGACCATTGCCGATGTCTGGGTGCCTGCCTGGTTGCTGGTCCCCGCCACCGCGTCCGCGAAGCGGCCGGCCTCGGGAATCCTGGCGTTGCACGGCCACGGCGACGGCAAGGACCAGTTGGTGTCCCGTGACGACGATCCCGGCAATGTCTATCGCAGCTTCGCCCGGCGCTACGCCGAGCGCGGGCACGTGGTGCTGGCGCCGGACGCGATCGGGTTCGGCGAGCGCGCCGAGGAGTTCCGCCGCTACGGGCAGCGTGACGGCTGCAACGTCAACTTCATGCGCGCCCTGCTGTTTGGCGTCAACCTGATGGCGTTGAACATCCAGGACGACCGGCGCGGGCTGGACATCCTGGCGGCGCTGCCGGAGGTGGACGCCCGGCGCCTGGGCTGCGCCGGTCTGTCGTTCGGCGGGACGCGCACGCTGTACCTGGGTGCGCTGGACACCCGGATCAGGGCGGCGGTGGTGAGCGGTTACCTCACCACGTTTCGAGCCTACGCGCTGGATACAGGGAACTTCTGCGGCTCGCAGTTCCTGCCGGGCATCTACGCCTACGCCGACGTGCCGGACCTGCACGGACTGATAGCCCCGCGCCCGCTCTTGATCGAGGCCGGGCGGATGGATCGGGGGTTCCCGATCGAGGCTTCACGGGAAGCGCACGCGCGTGTGGCCGCGGTCTACGCGGCGGCGGGCGTGCCCGAGCGGCTGGAACGCGACGAGTTTGACGGCGGGCACGAGTACCGCGCGGAGGCCTCGCTGGACTTCATGGACCGCTGGCTGGCGCCGGGCAGCCCGGCCGTTTCCTAAGGGGTGGCAAAAGGGGCGCTCCTCGGGGAGCGCCCCTTTGATCAGTGCTCTTTTGGCTAGCCGAACTTCAGGAACTGGCCCTGCACCCAGTTGCCGTCGGTCAGCTGCCACCAGGTGACGCCGGCCACGACCTGGGTCTCACCGGTGAGCTCAAGTTCGGACCCGCCGGGCGCCACGTAGGCCACCGCACCGTTGGCGTCGGCGGTCGACCGCACGTTCAGACCGGCGGTCGGAACCACGGTGGCGCGCACCGTGTCGCCCGTGGGCGCTTGGGTCGCCTCCTGCGTCGCTTCGGGCGCGGGCGCCGCCTCGGGCACTGCCGTCGGCGCCGCGCGCACGCCGATCTCCAGGTACTGGGCCTGCACCCAGTTGCCGCCCTCGACCTCGCGCCACTCGATGCCGTCAATCACCTCGGTCACGCCGGTGAGTGCCAGTTCCGTGCCGCCGGGCGCCACGTACTGAATCTCGCCGGTCTCGGTGCTCGGCGCGGCGCGCACGTTCAACCCGTCGCTGGGCACCACCACGGCCGTGGTCGCGACCGGCCGCGACTCGCGGCGCTCGATGACCTGGGCCGGATCGGTGGGAACCTCAAGAACCTGGCCGACAAAGATGAAGTTCTCGTCGGGAAGATCATTGAATTCGACCACGTCGGCCACGCTGACCCCGTAGGCGGAGGCGATGGAGAAGAGCGTGTCGCCCTCCTGCACGGCGTATTCGATCGGCCCTTCAGGCGTGGGCGTGGGTGTCGGTACCGGCGGCTCGGTGGGTGTGGGCGTGGCCGGCGGCGGTGTGGGCGTCGGCGGGGGGACCGGCGGTTGGGTTGGCGCGACGGTGATCGGGGGCGCAATGGGTGTAACGCCTCTGCCGGTGGATGCGGGCAGTGGCCCTCCGGCAACCGAGGTGGGCGTCGCGGTCGGCGTGGCGTCGGCCGGTTGCTCCTCCCCACCGCCAGTCAGCGCCATGACCAGAATCACAATCAAGACAATGGCAAGAACCGGCAGAACCAGAAGGGTGACGAACAGTCGATACTGTCGCAGGCTCCTCACCGCAGCCCCCTATCCCCGAAGCCGCTTCTTTCAAGCCGCTCCTGGGCCAACAACTGCCGGCGGTCTCGCGCCACGGAGCCTCCCCTGTTACGCCTGGGGCCCAAGAACGCGCGCTGCAGACTAGTAACAGTAGCCGCATTGTACACGCGCTGAATCGCTGTCCGACGACCCGTCGCTGCGGGGGCGCTTCCGCCCATGCCAGCGCCGGGCGGGGCCTTAACCGGCTCGAAACGTGACCGGGTCCGAGGTGCTCTGGTTGCCGGCCCGGTCGGTCGCGACCGCCACCACCTCGTGCTCGCCAGCCTCGGAGGTCCAGGTTACCCGGTAAGGCGCGAAGCGGGCCGTTCCGACTGATTCGCCGTTCACCCGGAAGTCCACGCTGGCCACGCCGCCGGCGTCCTGAACGTCCGCACCGAGGGGTACGGCGCCGGCCGCCAGGTAGGCCGCGGCGCCCAGCCCCACGACCTCCACCAGCGGCGGCGTGTTGTCGACCACGAATCGCCGGAAGGCCATCTCCGCGCCGCCGTCCGCCGCCCGCACCGTCAGCCGCAGCGTGTAGGCGCCGTCGGGCAACTGGATGGTGTCGACGGCTCCGATCTGGTCGTCGACCCTGGGCGCGTCCAGCGGCGAGCCGATCCGCGTCCACTCGCCCGGCGCCGGGCCGGCGCCGTAGTGCAGTTCGGCGGTAACGAAACCTCCGATAGTCGCCGTGCCCAGAATCTCGAGGATGGTGCGAACCGCCTGTCCTTCGACGGGCGACGTGATCTGCGCCGAAAGTCCCGCGGCCGTATCCACGGGCGAGGCGACGCCTCCCGCAAAGGCGTCCGGCGGCAGCCGAAACGGCGAGTCCTCGTCCACGCCGCGCTGCCAGGTGGCCGCCTCGGTCGGCAGCACGACAAAGATCTGCTCTTCCACCTCGTCCGGCGGCGTACTCGGGGTGGCCAGCAGCCCGGTCGGCACGTGGATGCGAAACGGCTGGTGGACCACGTCGCGCTGGGTCGGTACGGTTCCGGGCGCGAATTCCTCTTGCTTGGTTTCGGGCGTAAACGGAGAGGGCAGCAGGCCGGACAACGCGTCGACTTCCTGTTCGATCAGGGCGGGGGGCCGGGTCCAGTCGATGATCTCCAGGCCCGCGTGCGCGTGGTCCATGAACCGCTGCCAGATGGGGCCGGCGCCGCGCACACCCGTGATGTCGTCCATCGGTGTCCCGTCGGCGTTGCCGACCCATACGCCCGTGGCCAGCTGCGGGGTGAACCCCACGGTCAGCGCGTCGCGCGTGTTTTCGGTGGTCCCGGTCTTCACCGCGGCCGGGCGGTCGGCCAGGTCCAGCAGCTCGCGAACCCGCCCGAAGCCGGGTTCGCGGGCGGCCCGGTCCGAGAGAATGGACGTCATCAGGTAGGCGATCTCCGGCGCCAGCACGCGGTCGCTCAGGGGCGCGCGCTCCAGGCCGAGCGGTGATTTGTCCGCGCCAAGCGCGCAGCCGTCACCAAGCTGTTCCACGATCAGCCCCCGCGCGTCGCGAATGCACAGCACAGCCGTGGGCGTCACGCGCCGCCCGTGGTTCGCGACCGTGGCGTAGGCGCCGGTCAACTCAAGCAACTCGACCTCGTTCGACCCAAGCGACAGCGCCGGGCCGATGCGCGAGCGATCCGTTAGCGACGTGATGCCCAGCCGGTCCGCCAGGTCCACTGTCGCGTCCAGGCCGGCGAACAACTGCGTGCGGACGGCCGGAATGTTGAGCGAACTGCCCAGCGCTGTCCGCAGGCTGACCGGACCCCGGAACTTCCGGTCGTAGTTGCGCGGGCGGTACGGCTCCTGGCCCGCGATGGGCACCGTGGTTGGGATGTCCAGCAGCATGGTGGCCGGGCTGTAGCCCCGCTCCAACGCGCTGGCATAGGTGAACAACTTGAACGACGAGCCCGGCTGTCGAAGCGACGTGGTCACGTTCACCTGGCCGTCGATGGCCTCGTCGTTGAAATTCAGGCTGCCGACCATGGCCAGGATTTCACCGGTGGCGGGCCGGATGGCGACCAGGGCCCCGTTGGTGACTTCGCGGTCGGCCAGGGTTGCCACGTGCTCGCGGACCGTTGTTTCGGCCGCGGCCTGCAGGTCCAGGTCGAGGGTGGTGGTGACGTCCCAGCCTTGTCGGCTGATTTCGGGGCCGTAGCGCTCCTGCAGGTCGCTGACGACGTAGTCCAGGAAGTGGGGGGCCGGCGAGGACGTCTCGCGCGGCGGCGCGATCCGCACCTCTTCGTCGCGCGCCGCCGCCACCGCACCGGGCGCCGCCAGGCCGTGCCGGGCAATGGCCGCCAGCACCCGCAACTGCTCGCGCCGGGCCGCCTGTGGGTCCACGTGCGGGTTGTGCAGCGAGGGCGCCGGCAGCAGCCCCACCAACATCGCGGCCTCGGCCAGGGTCACCTCGGCCAGATCCTTGTCGAAGTACGTCTCGGCCGCCGCGGCCACGCCGTAGGTCAGGCCGCCGTAGTGGTTCTGGTTCAGGTACAGGCCCAGAATCTCGTCCTTGGAAAACCGCTGGCTGATCTGCCAGGCCAATACGGCCTCGCGGAGCTTGCGCTCGTAGGTCTCCTCGGGCGTCAGCAGCGCGTTCTTGACCAGTTGCTGGGTAATGGTGCTGGCGCCGGACACCACCTCGCCGCCGCGCCAGTTGTTCCAGAGCGCGCGCGCAATTGCGCGAACCTCCACCCCGGGGTTGTCGTAGAAGGTGGCGTCCTCGGCAGCGACCACGGCGATCTTGACCACCTGCGGAATCTCCTCCGGCGGCACAAGGCGTCGCCGGCCCTCGCCCAGCAATTCCCCAAGGGGCCGCCCGCGGCGATCGTGGATCGTGGTGGTCTGAAAGAGGTCACCGCCGACCGTTGCGATCGCGTCAACCGGCGGCAAATCGGTCAGGAATGTTGCGGCGACGTTGAGGGCGATGGCCAATGCCGCGCCCGTGGCCACGACGGCGGCGAGCAAGACGGCCCCGATGCCGGCCGCTCCGGCGGCCGCCAGACCAAGCCAGAGCCAAATGCGGCCGCCACGCCGACGCGGTCGTGCGATCAGCCGACTAGGCTTGCGCATGGCGAAGTCTGATCAGGCGGCCGGCGGCTTGCGGTCCGCATCGCCTCAACGCGATGCCGCGCCCAGCCGCGCCGCGGCATCGCGGCGCTCGCGCTGGCGGTTGGCCGCGCAGGCGCTTGGCTTGCTGGGCGTATTCGCCATCGCGATTCTCGCGGTCGTTTACGCGGACTTGCTGCGCGACCGTCTGGCGGGCGCGGGGTACGCGGCGGTCTTCGTCATTACCGCAGTCGGCGCGGCGACCCTGGTTCTGCCGGCGCCCGCGGCCGTGAGCGTGGGCGCCTTTGCCGCGGCGCTGGACAGCATCTGGGCCGTTGGCCTGGTGGCCGCGACCGGCCAGATGGTGGGCGAGCTGGGCGGCTACTACGTGGGCTGGTCCGGCAAAGGCGCGTTGAGCCACGTGAAAGGCTACGCGCGGCTCAGCGGCTGGATGGCGCGCTACGGCGTCGTGACCTTGTTCGTCATGGCCGCGATCCCCAACCCGTTCTTCGATGTGGCCGGCATGGTCGCCGGCGCCACCCGCATTGGGCTGCTGCGGTTCGTGCTGGCGTCGTGGCCGGGCCTGGTGATCAAGAACCTTGCCTTCGCCTGGGCTGGGGTCGCCGGGCTGCAACTGCTGGGATGGCTCACGCACTGACCGTTAGTCGGTGGCCGCCCCGGTTGGCGGGTCGGGCGCCAGTTCATCCCCCACGAGCCGGCGCTTCGCCTCGTCGTAGGCGAACACGCCGACCGCGACCACCAGGGTCAGCACGACGGCCAGACCGATGGCGGCCAGGGCTCCGGTTATGAAGCGCATGCGCATGGCTCCTCGCGCGTGCGCCGACGCGATGTCGGGAATAGCCACGCATTCTATGCCCGCGCAGCCGCCGCGTGCACGAAAAACCAACAAAATTAGTTACCCGGGTAATCGTCGGTTCAAAACGGTATCTGCATTTCAGGTTCAGGACCACGCCGCGCAGGCTGAGGACGCGAAGGATGAGGCCTAGATGGATTAACTCTACTTCAAGCCAATGCGGTTGATATTGTCGCGCGTAACGCCGACGCGGCGACTGCCTGGAGCGTGTCTTGAAGTGGCCACCGCCGGCCGTGCCCTGGCCGGGAAGCCCCGTAGGCCGCACGCGGCCCATATCGTCACTAGAATCATCACAGCCGTACCTGTTGTTGTCTGTTAACAGGACTGAGCGTCTTCGGCTTCACAGGGCTCTTTGCTAGCCTCTGCGTCCCGCACCACAGGCGCAGTGCGGACATTGGGATGGGATGCTGAGCCAAAGGACCTGGGAGGCCGCCCTCGGCGCGCTGCAAGTCGAGGTACCGAAAGCAGACTTTGCAGCCTGGTTCCGGGATGCGCGCTTCGTTCGCGCCGGCGGCCGCGAAATCGTCGTAGCCGTCCCGACCGTCTTCGCCAAGGAGATCGTGACGCGCCGCTACCGTGAACTGGTTGCGCGCGCGGTCTCGAAGGCTCACGGCGGTGACGTGGACGTTACATTTGTCGTGCAGGCGGGGCAGCCCGCCGGCCCGCCGGCTTGGCTGGCGGATCCACCGCCCAGCCCGACGCCCAGGCCGGATCCGGCGGCCGCGCCGAACGCTCGCCTGAACCAGCGCTACACCTTTGACCGCTTCATGGTCGGCTCCTCGAACCGCCTGGCGCATGCTGCGGCGCTTAGAGTTAGCGAGCGCCCAGGCGATGTCTACAACCCGCTGTTTCTTTACAGCGGCGTCGGTTTGGGCAAGACCCACTTGCTCCACGCCGTGGGGCACGCGGTGCTGGCCCGCCGCCCCGACACCCGCATGCGCTACGTCCCCTGCGAAACCTTCGTTAACGATCTGTTACATGCGATCCGTACGGAGAGCCGCGGTGACCGCCGCCGCCGCTTCCGGGAGCGCTACCGCACCGTTGACCTGCTGATGGTTGATGACGTCGAGTTCCTGTCGCGTACCGAGGCGTCGCAGGAAGAGATGTTCCACACGTTTAATGCAATCTACGAGGCGGGCGGCCAAATTGTGCTGACCAGCGACCGACCGCCGCGCGAGATCGCCCGTCTGGAAGCTCGCCTGCGCAGCCGCTTTGAAGTCGGCCTCGTCGCGGACATCCAGGCGCCGGATCTTGACCTGCGGCGCATGATCCTGCACCAGCAAGCCGTTGCGGCCGCAGCCACCGTGCCTGACGACACCATTGACTGCCTGGCCGACCGGGTGACCCGCAATGTGCGCGAGCTGGAAGGCGCGCTGGCCCGCACGCTGATTTATGCCGAACTGCATGGGCTGCCCTTGACGCCCGCCACTGCGGAACTCGCCCTCTCCGGTCTCGGCCGGGCGTCCGCCCACCGCCCGCCCCGGGCAGCGGCCATTCTGTCGGCCACGGCCAACCACTTCGACCTTCCGCAAGACGACCTCCTCAGCCGGCGGCGCGACGCCCGCACGGCCGGCGCCCGGCAGGTGGCCATGTACCTGATGCGCAACGATGGGCGGGAGACGTTGCCCGAAATCGGCCGCGTGCTGGGCGGTCGCGACCATACGACGGTGCTGCACGGCTGCAACAAGATTGAGCGCCGCTTGAAGCTCGAAGACCAACTCAAGGCTGACGTCGAGGCCATCCGCGCCCACCTGGCCGAGTAGCTCCCGGCGACCGATCTGTGGATAACCGGCCCACTTCTGTGGATAAGACCCCGTCGGTGTGGATACTCATCGGTCGTTCGTGGTGTTCCGGGCCGATTCCGCGACGATCCGGTCCCACGGGTTGAGGCTTCGCTCGGCTTGTCCACAGCCGCTCACATTCCAGCGACAGCCCCCACGGGACCCCAAGACTCGGTGGCTCACCGCGCGGACCGAGCCTCTTTCCCCATAACTAACGCTCCGACTGGGACTTCGGCTTTTTTCTGTTATCTCAGGTCTGGGACCCGTACACAGACGAGGCTTGGATGAGACCACTGGACAGGATTGCATCGAATGTGTAATCTTTCCGTATACAACGTGCCGGAGGATACAGACGATGACGCCCTTGCGGAAGGCTGCCGCCTACGACGCGGATGACCGCATCGACAGTTCGGTCGATGGTCGACGCACCGTACCCCTGGAGTTCATCGAACCCAACCCGGAGCAGCCGAGGCAGCGGTTTGACCCAGCGGACGAGGCCGGGCTGGCCGAGTCAATCCGCAAGCACGGCGTCCTGCAACCATTGGTGATTACGCCATCACCGGGGAACCCCGGCCGCTTTATTCTGATTGCCGGCGAACGCCGCTGGCGAGCGGCGCGCGCGGCGGGCCTGCACGAGGTGCCGGTCACGATCATTGCCGCCAATAGCCAGCGGCGCCTGGAACTGGCGCTGGTGGAGAACCTGCAGCGGTCCGACCTGGGGGCGCTGGAACGGGCGCGCGCCTACCAGGCGATGATCGACGACTTCGGTCTGACGCAGGCAAAGGTCGCGGAGGCCGTGGGCGTCAGCCGGTCGGCGGTGGCCAACACGTTGCGGCTCCAGAAACTGAACGGGGAGATGCAACAGGCCCTGGCTGAAGGGCGAATCTCGGAGAGCCACGGGCGCACGCTGGTTGGAATCTCGGACGACGAGACGCGGCGCCGACTCTTTCTGCGCATGCTGACCGGACACCTGAACTTGCGGCAGGCCGAACGGGCGGCGCGCCGGGCCCTGAAGCCGCGGCCAACGCCAGACGTTGAACTGGAGCACGTCGCCGAACGTCTGCAATGGAGACTGGGAACGCGCGTGCGCTTTGTGGGCACCCGCAAGCGCGGGCGCATCCAGATCGAGTACCGCGACGAGGAGGATCTGGACGTGCTGCTCGAGATGCTCCTGCCGGAGTGACCCGGCCCCGTGATGCGCTGGCGACGCAGCCTCTGGCGACCCGGCCCGGTGACCGGCGGCCTGCTGCTGGCCAACATCGCGCTCTTCCTGTACCAGTTCTCCCAGGGGCCGGCCGCGCCGGCTTGGTTCGTGCGCTACGGGCTGATACCCGCGGTGCTTGTGAATGGCGAGCGCTTCTCGATTCCCGGGGCGCCGACGCCGTACGCCCTAACCCTGCTGACATCGTCGTTTTTGCACGGCAACCTGGGTCACTTGGCCATCAACCTGGCGTTCATCGCGGCTCTCGGATCGCTGGTTGAGCGAGCGATCGGATCGTGGCGGTTTGCCGTCATCTGGACGGCCGCGGTGGTGTTTGGCGGAACCTTTCATGCGCTGATCAACAGCGGATCAATGATTCCCACCATCGGCGCCAGCGCCGGCGTGGCGGGGCTGATCGGCGTCGTGACCGTGGGCGGGTGGGCCGGCCTGCTGGCCGGCGGCCTCTGGTTGTCCGTGCAAGTGGTTGGCGCGGTGGCCCAGGCGCCAGCGGTCCTTGACCCGGATGTTGCGTGGCAAGCTCACCTTGCCGGCTTTGGAACGGGCATCATGGGAGGCTTGCTCCTGCGCTGGGAGCGTCGGCGGCGACGCCGCAAGGCGGAGCCCCACGGCAGGGGCGCCGCGTGGCCCACGAACAGCCGCCACGGAGGGATGAATGGCTAACCGGCGACGGTCGACCCGGCGGCGGCGCCGCGCACCGATTCGACGCGCCGTGCGCCGGCCACCAGCGGCGGCGGGGACTACCTCCCAGCGGACCCCCGCGACGGAGACCCGCGCGCCGGTCGCCGCCCCGAACCGACGTGTGCCGTCGCTGCCGTCCTTGCCCCACCTGCGGCGGGATCTGATGCTCAGCGCGGCGTTGGGCGTGGGCCTGATGTTGGTGGTGATCGTCGTCAGCGTGGTAACCGGGTAGGCGGCTGCGGGGAAGCGCGCAGCTTTACATATCAGTTGATATAGTTAGCGTCCATCAGGCGCCGCCGGTGCCGACACCCGGTGGGTGGCGAAGGCGGCGGCGCAGTTGTCCGTAGCGACGGAGGAAAGGCCGCGCAGCTGCCCCGCCTACGCGTCTCGCTCCGAATAGCGGCCATCGCCTTGCTGGCGGCCCTGGCCCTTGGCCCCGCCGCCCTCACCGCCCAAATCACATCCGGCTTCGGGCAGATCACCGTTCTCGACAACACGTTCCTCAGCGCGCCGGGCAATGCCCTGCTCCAACACAACATCCCGCGGCTGAGCGTGACGGTGGGCAGCGAGACCCTGACGGCCGATTTCAAGGACTTCTATGACCGCACCGGCGGCCTGCAGCGCTGGGGCTTCCCAACGTCCGAGGTACATATCGAGGAGAGCGGCACGCTGACGCAGTACTACCAGCGCGGGGTGATCGACTTTCACCGGCGGCCCGATCTGGGGGACGTCTACGTACTCGAGCGCCGGCTCACCTGGGATTACTTCGGCGGCGGCCTGGGCGGCAGTCCGGACCTTGGCGTGGAGCCCGGCACACAGAACCACAACAGTGGCGAGCAACTGGGGCCGTGGAATCACAAGGTCTCGAACTTCTCGGTCGGCGGCGTGCACGTTGGATTCCTTGATTTCTTCAACGCGTTCGGCGGTGTGCAGGCCTTTGGGTTTCCCAAGACGGAGGCTCGAATCGATACGAACGCGCCGGGTACCGTGCATATCGCGGCAGCGACCCAGGGATTCATTCGGCAGTATTTCCAGGCCGCCGTGATGGAGTACCACCCGCAGGACTCCAACGACCCGGTCAAGCTGCGGCTGCTGGGCGACGACTTGCGGAACCAGAAGTACCCCGGCGGGGCTTGGCGACAGTTCAGCCCATTCAGTGCGGCCACGGCGGTGACGACCGGGCAGGTCTACACGCCGCAGATC